>CAZKCD010000007.1:0-29256 GCA_964551235.1 uncultured Sphingomonas sp. | reverse complement strand
CGCCGCGGGCGAAGGCGGTGAAGATCACTTCCTGCCCCATGCCGGTCAGCATGCGCAGGTCCCACTTGGCGCTGGCGAAGGCGCGCTGGGTGTCCTGCCCGTCGGAGCGGATGATGGCGAGGCTGTTGGCCTGGAGCTCGACCCGGCCACCGACGACGTCGTCGAACAGGAAGCGCGCGTCGAGCGCCGGGAGGGCGATCGGGATGCGCGACTGCACGTCGTCGACGCGGAGGCCCTGGAAGGCCCAGGCGGCGATCGAGATGTAGCTGTTCGGGCTGATCCGCTCCGCCTCGACGAAATTGCGCAGCACGTCGTCGCGGGTGATGTCGTAGCGGCGCGTCACCGTCTTGTCGGTCGCGGCGCGGAGCGAGGCGGTCAGGCTCCAGACCGGCGAGAACTGGAACTTGCCGTTGGCCTCGACATAGGCGCGGATGTCGCGACGGGTGTCGGGCGTGAGGTCGGTGGGATCGGGATCGTCGACCTTGGAATAGGTCAGGAAGCCGCCGACCTGGAACGCGCCAAGCGAGGTCAGCTGGCGATACTTGGCCTCGATCGCCGGGGCGGTCTTGGAATAGACGTGCGGGGTGAGCGTGAGGTCGCGGTTGGGCGCGAGCCGCCAGTAATAGGGCAGCGAAAGTTCGAGGCCATTATTGCTGGAATAAGCGATATCGGGGACGAGCGCGCCGGTCGTCCCGCCGCTGCCGCCGCCGTCGCCGATGCTGAAGATCGGCAGCAGGGGGACGGGCAGGCCGAACAGGCTGAGCCGGCCGCCGCGGAACTTGATCCGGCCCGTGGCGGGATCGCGCACCACCTGGCTGGCGGTGATCTTCCAGCTGGGGTTCTTCGGGCAGCCCGCCGGGGTCGTCACCGGGCAGGGCGAATAGACGGCGTTGTCGAGCGTGATGACGCCGTTGGTGCGCGTCGCGCGATCGGCGGCGATGCGCCCGCCGCTTTCGAGCACGACGAGCAGGTTGCGGATCGTCCCGTCGCGCAGGTCGTCGGTCAGCGTGACGTCGTCGCCGACCAGCTTGTCGCCGGCGGGATTGACGACGACGACATTGCCCTCGGCGCGGACCTGGCCGGTCTTGCGGTCCCACACCACGCGGTCGGCGGCGAGGTAATTGCCGTCGGTGTCGAGCCGGACACGGCCCGTGGCGGTGATGACCTCGCTATCGCTTTCGTAGGTGACGGTGTCGGCCGAGAAATCGACCAGCTGGGCGGTCGGGTCGAGCGGCGCGGCGGCAGGCTCGGCGGCAGGGTCAGCGGGCGCGTCCTGCGCATGCGCGGGGGTGGCCAGCACGAGGGGCAGCGCCACGCAGCACAGACTGGAAAATTTCACGCGCAAGCTCGCAACCCGCCCCGGTCGTTCGTCGTTCTTCCACCGGCCTATTGCACCTCTGCCGCGTGCCCGCAATCCGGCTTGCGTCGAGTTGCCTTTGCGTCGGGGGACATCGCGCCTTAAGAGCGTCGCCAATTCATCATATGCCACAGGAAGTTTCACGCCATGAAGATCCATTTCGCCGATAGCCGCCCGAGCGGCGACTATGCCCTGGTCCTCCCCGCCGGCGCCAAGGCGCGGCCCGGAATCGACGGGCTTGGCGAAGGCAAGGCCGCGGCCGAGGCGGCGCTGAAGCGCCAGCGGTTCGAGGGCGGCGCCGGCGAGACGGCCGAATTCTACGGGGCCGAGGGGCATCGCGTGCTGGTGATCGGCACCGGCGAGGCAAGCCCGGCGGACGCTGCCGAGAAGATCGGCGGGACCGCGGTGGCGCGGCTGGGCGCGTCGGGCGAGACCCACGCGGTGATCGACCTCACCGGCTTCGATTTCGACGCCGACGCGGCGGCTCGGGTCGCGCTGGCCGCCGAACTGCGGGCGTGGCGTTACGACCGCTATCGCACGCGCCTCAAGGACAAGCAGAAGGCGACGCTGGTACGGGTCACCATCGTCGGCGGCGCCAAGGAGGCGGGCAAGCGCTACGAGGATCGCTACGCGGCGGTCGCCAAGGGCGCGGCACTGACCAAGGAACTGGTCACCGAACCGGCCAACATCATCTATCCCGAAAGCTTCGTCAGCCGCGTGAAGGCCCATGCCGACGGCACGGGGCTGGAAATCGAGGTGCTGAATGGCCCGGCGATGGCCAAGCTGGGCATGGGCGCGCTCTTGGGCGTGGCGCAGGGCTCGGTTCGCGAGCCGCGCCTCCTCATCATGCGCTGGAACGGCGGCGCCAAGGACGAGGCGCCGATCGCGCTGATCGGCAAGGGCGTGACCTTCGATACCGGCGGCATTTCGATCAAGCCGGCCGCGGGCATGGAAATGATGAAGTGGGACATGGGCGGCGCGGGCGCCGTCGCCGGCGCGATGCTGGCGATCGCGGGACGCAAGGCCAAGGCCAACGTCATCGGCGTGTGCGGGCTGGTCGAGAACATGCCCGACGGCAACGCGCAGCGCCCAGGTGACGTCGTGACGTCGATGAGCGGGCAGACGATCGAGGTGCTCAACACCGACGCCGAGGGGCGGCTGGTGCTGTGCGACGTGATGACCTGGACCCAGCGCACGGCCAAGCCGAAGCTGATGGTCGACCTCGCCACGCTGACCGGCGCGATGGTGATCACGCTGGGGCATGAATATGCCGGCATCTTCTCCAACAACGACGAGCTCGCCGGGCAATTGCTCAAGGCCGCCGACGAGACCGGCGACAAATTGTGGCGCCAGCCGCTGGGCGAGGCCTACGACCGGCTGATCGATTCGCCGATCGCCGACATGAAGAATGTCGGCCCGCGCGAGGCCGGATCGATCACCGCGGCGCAATTCCTGCAGCGCTACGTCGAGAACGACACGCCCTGGGCGCACCTCGACATCGCCGGCATGGCTTGGAGCGACAAGGACAAGACGACCTTCGGCAAGGGCGCGACCGGTTATGGCGTGCGCCTGCTCGACAAGTTCGTCGAGGACGTCGCCGAAGCCTGATGCCCAAGATGCGCCGCAAGGCGGACCTGCCGACCAAGATTTGCGCGGCGTGCGGCCTGCCGTTCACGTGGCGCAAGAAATGGGAGCGAGACTGGGAGCAGGTTCTCTACTGCTCCGAGCGGTGCAAGCGCGCGGGGAAGAAGGGCTGATGCGGGTCGATTTCTACCAGCTTGGCGAGGGGATGGGCCCGGAAGGGATCGTCGCGGCACTGGCTGGCAAGGTGGTAGCCGACGGCGACCGGCTGGTCATCGTCGCGCAGGACGAGGCGTATCTCGCGCGGCTCGACCGGATGCTGTGGGACCATAGCCCGACGAGCTTCCTTCCGCACGGGCTGGCGGGCGGGGCGGACGATGCGCGCCAGCCGGTGTTGCTGGCGACGGGTACCGAGGCGCCGAACGGGGCGCGGCACCTGCTGATCGCCGACGGCGAATGGCGCGAGGCGGCGTTGCATTTTGAGCGCGCCTTCTTCCTGTTCAGCGGCGAGACGGTGACGGCGGCGCGCGCGGCGTGGAAGGCGCTGAAGGACCGCGACGGCGTGGAGCGGCATTACTGGGCCAATAAGGATGGCCGCTGGGTCGAGAAGGGCTAGCCGAAGAGGTCCTTGGGAAGGTCGACCGGATATTTTGGTCGCATCGATCGATAGGGTTTGCCGTCGACGAGCAGCGGGAGACAGATCGGCGCTTCGGCAGCCCATTTCTTGATGGTCGGCAGGCTCCATGGCTCGCCGTTGGGGAGCAGCCGGGGGATTCCTTGCTCGCCCAACCGAACATCCTCGCGTCCACCGATGCCGTTCATCATCCCGACGGAATACGCGGCGACGATCAGGTCTTTCGTCACGGTATCGACCGTGTCGGCCGAGATCGGACCGGGGCGATTCTGCAGGAGCGCCAGCTGTTGCCACGCGGTTTGGGCATCGGCACCCATCTTCGACACGGCGCGGATGTTCACCCACCGGCTTGCGTGCTTCATCGTTTCCTTCGGGCTCATGTGAAGCATCACGTCGCTTGACTGCGCGAGCTGCCAGCTGTCGCCGAAGGCGCCGAAATCGCGGGTGAACCCGATTTCCCCGATCCTTGGAAGCATCCCGCTCGTCCGCGCCTTGTCGAGGATGTCGTTCAGCGCATCGACCTTGTCCATCGCACAGGACTGCGTCAGCACGTTGTAGGCCGCGACCCCGCGAAAGGTGGACAATTCCTCGTCCATCATCCGCTCCGTCGCGGCGAGCCGCATCCGCCAGCCGATCGCGTCGACGATGGCGCCGATGCCGAGCGCGATGAGGACGCCCAGGGTGGTGACGATGATGTCGCGGGTGAAGTCGCGGCTTCGGACGATCCGGACCAGCCAGTTGCGGCGCTTCGGCGCCTGGGCGACTTCACTCATACGGGCCCCCGCTTGATTGACCGGAAGGTCGGCACTAGAGAGCCGCGCAATCCCCCTCCCGTCAAATCATTTCGGAGACCTACGATGGCGGTTACCCGCACCTTTTCGATCATCAAGCCCGACGCCACCCGCCGCAACCTGACCGGCGCGGTCACCAAGATGCTGGAGGAAGCCGGCCTGCGCGTCGTCGCCTCGAAGCGCATCCACATGACCAAGGAACAGGCCGAGGGCTTCTACGCGGTCCACAAGGAGCGCCCCTTCTTCGGTGAACTGGTCGAGTTCATGATGAGCGAGCCGGTCGTCGTGCAGGTGCTGGAAGGCGAGGACGCCGTCGCCCGCAACCGCGACATCATGGGCGCGACCAACCCGGCCGACGCCGCGGAAGGCACGATCCGCAAGACCCACGCGCTGTCGATCGGCGAGAACACGGTGCACGGTTCGGACAGCGACGAGAATGCGGCGATCGAGATCGCCTACTTCTTCAAGCCGGAAGAGATCGTCGGCTAAGCGCTTTCAAACGCTGCTAGAATTCGAGGCCGTCGGGAGCGATCCCGGCGGCCTTATTCGTCGAGGATGCGGCCGATGCGGACGAGCAAGCCGCTGGGGTCGCTGACCGCGAATTCGTAGCAGCCCCAGTCGCGCGCCTTCGGGGTGCCGGGCTCGATGATCAACTCGCGAACGCGCTCGGCCACCGCGTCGACATTGTCGACGTAGAGGTAGAGGCCGAAGGGATTGTCCTCGATCCGCGCGGGCCAGCCGGGGGCGTGGCGGAGGTGGAGGTGCCAGCCGCGGCCATCGGCCAAGATGCGGTAATGGCCGTAATCGCTGTCGAGGGAGAAGCCGAGCCGGCGGTAGAAGGCCTCGCTGTCGTCGAGACTGGCGCACGGTATGATGGCGACGACGTGATGCTGTCCCATGACGATCCTTTCCGTGGTTTATCGGAACGGGGGATGAAGGGATTCCGCGCTCGTCGCGAGCAAAATCGGCGAGGAATCGGAGCGACCGGACAGGCGCCCGCGATTGTCCGGCGTCAGAGCAGGGGGCCGAACATCGCCAGCAGATTCTGGACGAGGCGCCGGCCGAGACCGGTCGCGGCGACGCCCTCCGCAGTTACGCGGTGGCTGGCGGCCATCCATTCGTCCTGACGCGCACGGAGCGCCGCCGCGACCACGGGGTCGGCGAAGAGGATGTTGTTCTCGAAATTGAGCTCGAAACTGCGCCGGTCGAGGTTGGCCGAGCCGACGAGGCCGACGGCGCGGTCGACGACCATCGTCTTGGCGTGGAGCAGGCCGCCGTCATATTCGTGCAGTTCGACCCCGGCCTGTAGGAGATCGGGGTAGGTGCTGCGGCTGGCGGCGGCGACGATCCGGCTGTCGTTGCGGGCGGGGAGCACGAGGATCGTGCGCACCCCGCGCCGGGCGGCGGTGAGCATCGCGAACAGCAGGGCCTCGTCGGGCACGAAATAAGGGGTGGTGATGACCAGTTCCTCGCGCGCGGCATGGACCAGCTCGACGAAGCAGGCGGTCATGGCGGCATAGGGGAGGGTCGGGCCGGTGCCGATGACCTGCGCGGCGATGGTACCGGTAGCGGGCGCGGCGGGCGCCTTAACCAGCCAGCCGAGGTCGGCGCCATGTTCGCCCATCCAGTCGGACACGAACAGGAACTGCCAGTCGCGCGCGACCGGGCCTTCCCACCGGGTCATGAGATCGACCCACGGCGCAAAGCGCGGCTTGATGCGGAATTCCGGATCGGCGGCATTCTGGCTTCCGCACCAGGCGATGCGATTGTCGCAGACCAGCAGCTTGCGGTGATTGCGCAGGTCGACGCGCCCGCGAATCATCGTCCACAGGAGGTTTCCGACGGGGAGCGCGATGCGCACCTCGGCGCCTGCCTCGGCGAGCTCGCGCCAGTGGGCCGAGCGGACGAAGCGGCGCGATCCGAGCGCATCGGCCAGCGCGCGGACGGCGACGCCGCGGCGGGCAGCGCGGACCATCGCGTCCTTGAGCTTGAGGCCGTTCCGGTCGTCGAGCCAGATGTAGAAGCAGGCGTGGACATGCTCGGTCGCGGCGTCGATGTCGGCGACCATCGAGTCGACCGCGGCATTGCTGTCGGCGGCGAGCGTGACCCGGTTGCCGGCGGTGGGACCAAGGCCGTTGATCGTCCGGGCCATGGCGAAGGGCGCGTCGTAGGGCGTGGCGGCGAGCGCGGCGATGGTCGCCGGTTCCGGCGGGGGACGGGGAAGCGCCGCATCGATGGCGCGCCCGCGTTCCTTGCGGCTCGAACTGACGCGGGCCTCGCCGAGCAGCAGGTAGGCGACCATGCCGATTACCGGCGCGATGAGGATGACGATTACCCAGGCCAGCCGCGAGGTCGGCTCGCGGTGCGGACGAAGAAGGGCGCGGACGAGGGTGAGAAGTTCGGCCGCGACGAGCAGCAGGGTCAGGAAAAGGTGGAGCGGCTTCACCCGCGCCGGAAGCCGGTGAAGCGGAGCGACCGGCCGCCGAGCAGGCCGCCGTCCGCCCAGCGGTAGCTGACCCGATAGCGCTGGCGGGCGGTGCGGATTTCGCCGCGCGCGATGTAACGCGCGTCGACGTTGAGGGTGAGGGCGCCCGTGCCCTTCCGCTCGACGGTCTCGGGAAGCCAGTCCTCGAGCGTGGCGGCCGCAAGGATCGGCTCGCTGCCATAGCTGGCGGTGCCGTCGGCGGGGGCGAGCGCGGTGACGGTCAGGGTCTCGAGCGCGTGTCCGGGCTCGACGGGCGCAAGACGGATCGCCTTGCCGTCATCCTCGACCGTCCCGCGCAAGGCGAGCGGGACGGTGGCGGGGGCCGCGGCTTCCGTCTTCGAGGCGGGCTCGTCGCCGCGCCAGCTGTTCCATAGCGCCAAGGCGGAGATGACGAGGCCGCCGACGGCGACCATCTCGCCAACCGGGACGTTGCGCTTGGGCTTAGGGGCGAAAGGGTCGCTCATCGCGCCAGCTTTCCTAGAATTGGGCGGCGATGTCCATCAGGCGGGTGAGGCGTTTGGGCGCGCATTGGCGCCAGCTGCGCTCCAGCCAATCACGCACATGGTCCCAGTCGGTGTCGCGGCGGTTGAGCTTGAGGCCAAGCCAGCCCGAGGCACCATAATATTTGGGCCAGTAATAAAGGTCGGGCTGCGCCTCGATCAGGCCGCTCATCTCGTCGGGGCCGCTCGCCTTCACCAGCAGGCCGATCGCGTCCTCGCCATGGTGGCGGTCGGCGAGGATGGCGAAAAGCTTGCCGTTCTTTTCGCCGCCGACCGACCAGCCGGGCGCGCCGTGGCTCGTCTTGCGGTCGACCTCGTCGAGGGTGCGGGCGAGGGCGTCGACCTGCGCTTCGATCCAGCCCGCGTCAAACGGGCGGGCGGCGAAGCGGCCGAGGATCCGCGGGTAGAGTTGGTGCTCGGCGATGAGGACGCGGGCGTCGAGCGTCTCCTCCGTATCGCCGGGGAGGATGGCGACCTCAACCTGGCCGAGAATCTCACCCGAATCGACGTCGGGGACGACGAGGTGGACGGACGCGCCGGTCACCGTGTCGCCCGCGTCGATCGCGGCCTGGTGGGTGTGGAGGCCCTTGTACTTCGGCAGCAGCGAGGGGTGGATGTTGATCATCCGGCCCGCCCAGCGCTCGACGAGGTCGGCGGGGATGACGCGCATGAAGCCGGCCAGCGCGACGAGATCGACTTTGGCGTCGGCGAGCGTTCGCTCGAGGGTCGGCCAGAATTCGGCCCCGAGCGCTTTTCGGTCGAGACGGGCCGTGGGAACGCCTTCGGCCTCGGCGATGATGAAGCCGGCGGCTTCGGGCCTGTCGCCCGTCACCAGCACGACCTCGTAGGGGCAGTCGTCAGCCTTGGCGGCGTAAAGCAGCGCGGCCATGTTCGACCCGCGCCCGGAAATGAGGACGGCGACGCGCGCCTTATCCATGATGGGTGGCGGTCCAGTCGGCGCGGGCGGACCAAGTCTCGGCGCTGCCGCACACGGTGCAGCCCTTTTCGCCCGCCTCGATCATCCCGATGCGGTGGACGGTCTCGCCCGTGGCTTCGAGCGCGGCCGTCACGGCGTCGGCGTCGGCTTCGCGGACGACGGCGACCATGCCGATGCCGCAGTTGAAGGTGCGCGCCAGCTCGCCCGGTTCGATCGACCCGCCGGCCTGAAGGAAAGCGAACAGGCGGGGCAGGGCCCATGAATCGGCGTCGACGACGGCGTGGCAGCCGACGGGCCTCACGCGTGGGAGGTTTTCGAGAAGGCCGCCGCCGGTGATGTGGGCGAGCGCCTGGATGCGGCCGTCGCGGACGAGAGGGAGAAGGCTCTTCACGTAGATTCGCGTCGGCTCGAGCAAAGCGTCGCCGAGCATCACCTCGTGGTCGAACAGCGCCGGGCGGTCGAGCTTCCAGCCGTTCCGGTCGATCAGCTTGCGGACGAGGCTGAAGCCGTTGGAATGGACGCCCGAGCTGGCCAGGCCGAGGAGCACGTCACCCGGCTGGACGCGCGCGCCGGTCAGCACCTTGGCCCGGTCGACCGCGCCGACGCAGAAGCCGGCGAGGTCATAGTCGGCGCCCTCGTACATGCCGGGCATTTCCGCGGTCTCGCCGCCGATCAGCGCGCAGCCGGCGATGCGGCAGCCTTCCGCGATGCTGGCGACGACGCGGGTGGCGACGGCGTTGTCGAGCTTCCCGGTCGCGTAATAGTCGAGGAAGAAGAGCGGCTCGGCGCCCTGCACGACGAGGTCGTTCGCGCACATGGCGACGAGGTCGATGCCGACGCCGTCGTGGCGCCCGGTATCGATCGCCAGCTTGAGCTTGGTGCCGACGCCGTCGTTGGCGGCGACCAGCAACGGATCGTCGTAGCCGGCGGCCTTCAGGTCGAAGAAGCCGCCGAAGCCGCCAAGCTCGGCGTTGGCGCCGGGACGCGCGGTCGACTTGGCGAGCGGGCCGATGGCTTTCACCAGCGCGTTGCCGGCGGCGATGTCGACGCCGGCATCGGCGTAGGTGAGCGGCTTGTCGGTCATTGCGGCTCGCCCTAGCCAGAACGCGCTTGGATTTCCACGCCATTGTCGCCAAAAGCGCCGGTGATGCTGCTCTCCCGGCGATTGACCACCCTTGTTGCCTGCCTGGCCGCCTCCGCCCTTGTCGGCGGGGCGCTCGTCGCGCAGCTCGAATCCGGCGAGCGCGGGATCTTGCCCATCGACAGTTCGGGCACGCTGGAGATCACCGGGATCAAGGTCGACGTCGGCGGTAAGGACGCCGAGGACGCGCGCTACAACGGCTGGCGCATCGCGCAGCGCGAGGGATTCAAGGCGCTTTGGGCCAAGCAGCACAAGCGCCCGGCGAGCGAGGCGCCGTCGCTGAGCGATTCGACGCTCGACACCCTGGTCAGCTCGATCATCGTCGAGAAGGAGCAGATCGGGCCCAACCGCTACATCGCCGAATTGGGTATTCTGTTCGATCGCGCGCGCGCCGGCGAACTGCTGGGCGTCGCCGGGCAGGTCCGCCGGTCGGCGCCGATGATGCTGGTGCCGGTGATGATCACCGGCGGGACGATGACCAGCGTCGAATTGCGCAACCCGTGGCAGCGGGCGTGGGCGCAGTTCCGCACCTCGCAGAGCCCGGTCGATTACGTGCGGCCGAGCGGGATGGGGCCCGACCCCTTGCTCATCAACGCCGCGCAGACGCGCCGTCCGGGCCGCGGCTGGTGGCGCAACATCCTCGATTATTACGGCGCGGCCGATATCCTGATCGCCGAGGTGACGATGCACCGCGCCTATCCGGGCGGGCCCGCGGTGGCGACGTTCATCGGGCGGCACGGGGCGGACGGCAACGTGCTGGGCAGTTTCACCCTGCGCGCCAAGGACAGCGCCGACGTGCCGCGGATGATGAAGCAGGGCGTTGAGCAGATGGACGCGCTGTTCACGCGCTCGCTGGCCGCCGGGCTGCTGGTGCGTGACAGTTCGCTGATCACCATCGCGCCGCCGCCGCCGGTCGAGGAGGAACTGGTCGAGACGGTCGACAAGCCGGCGGTCGCGCCGCGCGTCGTCCAGATCCAGGTGCTGACGCGCGACGAATCCGGCCTGAACGCGGTCTTCAGCGCGCTGCGCGGCACGGTCGGCGTCGATTCGGTCAGCACGCGCAGCACCGCCATTGGCGGCTGGTCGCTGCTGCTGGTCAATTATCGCGGGTCGAACAGCGAGCTGTCCTCGTCGCTGGCGGCCAAGGGCTATATCGTCAGCGACGTCGGCGGGACGATCCGGGTCAATCCGGGCCTGCCGCGCGCCGCGCCGGCCGAGCCGGCAGGCAACACGTCCGGCGAGCCATGAGGTCGTCGGAGCAGATCGCGCTTCCGCTCGACTGGCCGCAGGCAGGTGACGAGCGGCGGTTCATCCTGTCCGACGCCAACCGCGAGGCCTTCGACCATTTCCGCCGCTGGACCGTCTGGCCGGTCAAGGCGACCGTACTTGCCGGGCCGCGGCGGTCGGGGCGGAGCCTGCTGGCGCGCCAGTTCGTCGAGCGGGTCGGCGGGCGGCTGTTCGACCCTGCCGATCGACATGAGGAGGAAGTGCTGTTCCACGCCTGGAACCACGCGCAGGAGACCCAGCGCCCGGTCGTCTACGTCGTCGGCGACGGGGAATGGGACATCAAGCTGCCCGACCTGCGCACGCGAATCGCGGTGACCCCGCGGGTGCGGATTGGGGAGCCGGACGACGCGTTGTTCGCGCAGCTGATCGAGCTGCTGTTCGCTGACCGCGGCCTGGTCATTCCGCCCGACGTGCTACGCTACATCGTCGAGCGGGTGCACCGCGATTATTGGACCGCCGAGCGGGTGGTCGAGGCAGTCGACCGATTCGCCATCGCCGAGCGGGCGCGGCTGACCGTGCCCACGGTCCGGCGGGCGCTGGCCGACGCGGGGATCATCGACCGCCGGAGCGCCGCGTGAGCCGCGGGGCCGAGCCGACGCTGGCGCAGGAGCGCTACTTCAACCGCGAACTGAGCTGGCTGGCGTTCAACCGCCGCGTGCTGGAGGAGGCGACGAACGCGTCGCACCCGTTGCTGGAGCGGCTGCGCTTCCTGTCGATCTGCGGATCGAACCTCGACGAATTCTTCATGACGCGCGTCGCGGGCCTCAAGGGCCAGCAATTGCGCGGGATCGAGGATTTGTCGATCGACGGGCGCACCCCGAGCCAGCAGCTGGAAGCCATCGCCCGCGCGGCCGACGCGCTGGTCGTCGCCCAGCAGGAAGAGTGGATGTTGCTGCGCGAGCTTTTGGGCGAGGCGGGGCTGGAGGTGGTGTCGACCGCCGAGCTAAATGCCGCCGAGAAGGCGTGGCTGGCCGATCACTTCCGCGAGGAGATCCTGCCAGTCCTGACGCCGCAGGCGTTCGATAGCGCGCACCCTTTTCCGTTCATTCCGAACCGCGGTTTCACGATGGTGTTCGAGCTGGAGCGGCTGGTCCGGCGCAAGAAGGAACTGGTCACCGAACTGCTGATGATCCCGGCGATGCTGCCGCGCTTCGTCGCGCTGCCGAGGGACGGCAAGCGTTATCGCTTCGTGGCGATCGAGGCGGTGGTCGAGGCCCATTTGGACCAGGTGTTTCCCGGCTTCGCGATGAAGGCGTCGGGCGCGTTTCGCGTGCTGCGCGATAGCGACCTCGAAATGGACGAGGAAGCCGAGGACCTGGTCCGCTACTTCCGCTCGGCGATCCAGCGTCGGCGTCGCGGGCGGGTGATCCGCCTGGAATTCGACGCCGACACGCCGCCCGAGCTGGAAAAGACGGTGCGCGACGCGCTGGGCGCGTCGAGCGCGCTGATCTCGGAGAGCGCGGGGATCATCGGCGTCGCCGACCTGGCGCAGCTGGTCGAGACCGACCTGCCCGACCTGAAATTCCCGCCCTACACGCCGCGCTTCCCCGAGCGGATTGCCGAGCATGACGGCGATATTTTCGACGCGATTCGGGCCAAGGATTTCATCATCCACCACCCCTACGAAAGTTTCGAGGCGGTGGTCGCCTTCCTCCGGCAGGCGGCGGAAGACCCCGACGTCATCGCCATCAAGCAGACGCTCTACCGTGCGGGCAAGCAGTCGGCGATCGTCGATGCGCTGGTGGCGGCAGCCGAGGCGGGCAAGTCGGTCACCGCGGTGGTCGAGCTAAAGGCGCGCTTCGACGAGGAGCAGAATCTGCTGTGGGCGGGTCGGCTGGAGCGCGCCGGCGTGCAGGTGGTGTACGGCTTCGTCGAGCTGAAAACCCACGCCAAGGTGTCGATGGTAATTCGCCGCGAGAGCGGGTCGATCCGCACCTACTGCCACTTCGGAACGGGCAATTACCACCCGACGACGGCGCGCATCTACACCGACATGAGCTTCTTCACCGCCAGCCGACGCGCGGCGCGCGACGCGGCCAAGCTGTTCAACCTCACTAGCGGCTACGTCCAGCCGAAGGGCCTCGAACTGGTGACGCTGAGCCCGCAGGGGCTGCGCGACCGGATCCTGACGCTGATCGATGCCGAAATCGCCAACGCGCGCGCGGGCAAGCCCGCCGCCATCTGGGCAAAGATGAACAGTCTGGTCGACAAGGCGGTGATCGACGCGCTGTACCGCGCCGGGCAGGCGGGGGTGTCGATCGAATTGATCGTGCGTGGCATCTGTTGCCTGCGCCCGGGCGTGCCGGGGCTGTCCGAGAATATCCGGGTGAAGTCGATCGTCGGGCGTTTCCTCGAACACAGCCGGATCTTTGTCTTCGCCAACGGCCACGCGCTGCCGCACCGCAAGGCGCGGGTCTACATCAGCTCGGCCGACTGGATGGGGCGCAATTTCGACCGGCGGGTCGAATATATGATGCCGCTGGAAAACCCGACGGTGCACGCCCAGGTGCTCGACCAGGTGATGATCGCCAATCTGATCGACAACGAGCAGAGCTGGGAGCTGAAGGCCGACGGCAGCTACCGCCGGGTGAAGCCGGGCAAGAAGCATTTCAACCTGCACCAATATTTCATGACCAACCCGTCGCTGTCGGGTCGCGGCCACGCGCTCGAGGGCAAGGCGGTGCCGAAGCTGAGCCTGACGCAGCGGGGCGGAAGCTGATGGGCGCGAACCTGAAGCCGACCGGGATCATCGACATCGGATCGAACTCGGTGCGCTTCGTCGCCTACGCGGGCAGCGCGCGCGTGCCGATCCAGATGTTCAACGAGAAGATTTCGCCCGCGCTGGGCCGGGGCGTCGAGCGCGACGGGCGGCTGGACGGGGAGGCGATGGAGCGCGCGCTGGGCGCCTTGGCGCGCTTCCGCTTGCTGGCGAAGGAAATGGGGCTGGCGACGCTGCAGGTGGTGGCGACCGCGGCGGTGCGCGACGCGGCCAACGGCGACGACTTCATCCGGCAGATCCGCAAGATCGGCCTGAAGCCCGAGGTGCTGCCGGGGCCCGAAGAAGCGGAACTGGCGGCGCTGGGGGTGATTTCGTCCATTCCCGGCGCGCGCGGGATCGTCGCCGACCTGGGTGGCGGTAGCCTGGAACTGGCGTGGATCGAGGAAGGGGCGGTCGGCGCGAAGGTTTCGCTGCCGCTTGGCGTGCTGCGGATCGGCAAGCGGGACGTGAAGACCCTGCGCAAGGCGATCACCGGGGCCCTGGACGATGCGGGGATCGATGCGCACGGAAGCGGCCTCTACCTCGTCGGCGGGTCGTTCCGCGGGCTTGCGCGGCTCGACCTCCACGATCTCCACCATCCCTTGCCCATCATCCACCAGCACCGGCTGACCAAGGAGCGCTTGAAGGCGCTCGACGGCTTGCTGGCGACGCTGGACGGCGACCAGTTGAAGGCCCTGAGCGGGCTGTCGGCGGGCCGCGTCGACAACCTGCTTCCGGCCAAGAGGATGCTCGACGCGCTAGACGAGGCGCTGGAGCCCAACGTCATCAAGGCGTCGAGCTACGGTCTTCGCGAGGGCCTGCTCTATCGCGCGCTCGACCGGCGCACGCGGAGCGAGGACCCGTTGCTGGCGGCGGCGCTGGAAGTGGGCGAGCGGCTGGGGCGTTTCGGGGACCATGGCATGACCATCGACCAGTGGATCGCGCCTCTATTCCCGGGCGACGACCGGTCGCATCGGCGCTTGCGGCTGGCGGCGTGCCTGATGGGCGATTTCGCCTGGAACGCGCATCCCGATTTCCGCGCCGAGCGGGCCGTGGACCTGGCCTTGCACGGCAACTGGGTTGGAATCGCTGCGCACGGGCGCGCGCTGGTTGGCCGCACCTTGTGCACCGCCTTCGCGAGCGACGAGGGGATGGACCCAGCCGTCGTGGCCCTATTGGGCGAGGAGGAAAAGGCGCGTGCCGTCGCCTGGGGGCGCGCGATCCGGCTGGCCCAGCGCCTTTCGGGGGGAACCGAGGCGATCCTCCTCCGTACCAGCCTGTTGCTGGACGAGGAGGGAATCGTCCTCACGCTGGCGAAAAAGGATGCGCCGCTCGCCAGCGAGGCGGTGGAGCGGCGCTTGCAGCAACTGGGGAAAGCGATGGAGCGATCCGCGCGGATCGCCATCGACTAGCCGCAGCGCACCGCCTTGATCTTGTTGGCGGTGTCGAGATCGACGTTCACGCGGTCCGCGCGATATTCCATCGTCACCATCGTGCCTTCGGGCAGCCAGCGGAAGGTGCGGGCACCAGTCGAGCGCAGGATGCGGGTGGCGACGTCCTGCGTGGCGGGCTGGCCCATGAATTCGCCGACCTGGTCGGTGGTGCAAAGGCCCGCGGCGCGATCCGCCGGCGGGGCGCCGTCGGCGGTGGTGCTACAGGCCGCGACCGTGAGGAAAGCGGCGGGGATGGCGGCGAGCATCAGGAACGCGCTGCCGCTAAAGCGATGATTGGTCACGAAAAACTCCTTTGGCTGCGTAACGCGCGAGCCGCCGGAGGTTTCCTAGGCCGTGCGGGTCATCTTCAGGCGGCCATTCTCGGTCGCGAAGGCGAGGCGGCCCTCGACGAGGTCGAGCGCGTCGCTGCCGAATTGCTCGAACCGCCAGCCCGACAGGATCGGGAGGCCGTCGCGGACGCCCGCGGCCAGCGCCTCAAGGTCGTCCGAGCGGGCGATCAGCTTGGGGGCAACGCCGGTCTCCTTGGCGCGGATCTTGAGGAGGAGCTTCAAGAGGTCGCTGACCAGCGCAGCATCCTTGGTGAGCCCGGGCCGCTTCGGGCCGCGATCGGGAAGTTCGTCGGCCGACAACGGCTCGGCGGTCTTGAGTGCCTCGATCAGGCGGCCGCCGATGTCGTTCGAGCGCCAGCCCTGCGACAGGCCGCGCACGCGGGCGAGATCGTCCTGCGTCTTTGGCGGGTGCGCGGCGAGTTCGCCGAGCGTGTCGTCCTTGACGATCCGGCCGCGAGGGAGATTCTTGTGCCGCGCCTCGGTTTCGCGCCACGCGGCGAGTGCCTTCAGTCGGCCGAGCAACTGCGGGTTGCGGCCCGGCAGCTTGAGGCGCTTCCACGCGTCTTCGGGCGCGAAGGCGAAGGTCGAGGGGTCGGCGAGCCGCTCCATCTCCTCGTCGAGCCAGTCGCCGCGACCGGTCTTGCGCAGCTTCTCGACCATCTTCGGGAAGATCGTCGAGAGGTGCGTCACGTCGGCGATGGCGTAATCGATCTGTCGCTTGTCGAGCGGTCGCCGCGACCAGTCGGTGAAGCGTGCGCCCTTGTCGAGCTGGTGGCCAAGCATCGATTCGACGAGGCTCGAATAGCCGACCTGCTCGCCATAGCCCAAGGCCATCGCCGCGACCTGCGTATCGAACAGTGGAAAGGGCGTCTTGCCCGTCAGATTGTAGATGATTTCGAGGTCCTGCCCGCCGGCATGGAAGACCTTGAGGACGTCGTCGTTCTCGACCAGCAGGTCGAGCAGCGGCTTCAGGTCGATGCCGTCGGCCTTGGGGTCGATCGCGGCGGCTTCCTCCGTGCTGGCGATCTGCAGCAGGCACAGGTCCGGCCAGTAGGTATTTTCGCGCATGAACTCGGTATCGACCGCCACGAAAGGGGCGGCGGACAGCCGTTGGACCAGCGCGGCGAGGCCCTCACTGTCGGAAATCAACTTGTGAATCTTCATCTTGGGGCGCGCCATAGCGGGGTCGGCGGGTTGACAAAAGGGGAGGGGACGGGAATTCGCCGCCGCAACCTCCCGAGGAACCGAGAAAATGCACGCCTACCGCACCCATACCTGCGCCCAGTTGCGCGCCGAAGATGTCGGATCGAGCGTCCGCCTGTCGGGCTGGATCCACCGCAAGCGCGACCATGGCGGCGTGCTGTTCGTCGATTTGCGCGACCATTATGGCCTGACCCAGATCGTCTGCGACGTCGACAGCCCGGCGCTGCCGATCCTCGAATCGCTGCGCGTCGAAAGCGTCGTCACCATCGACGGCGAGGTGAAGAACCGCGCGGCGGGCACGACCAATGCGAAGCTGCCGACCGGCGATATCGAGGTCTATGCGCGGAGCGTCGAAATCCAGTCGAAGGCCGACGAACTGCCGATGCCGGTCGCGGGCGAGCAGGATTACCCCGAGGAAATCCGCCTCAAGTACCGCTACCTCGACCTGCGCCGCGAGCGGCTGCACGCCAACATCCTGCTGCGTTCCAAGGTCATCGCTTCGATCCGCAAGCGGATGATCGACCAGGGCTTCACCGAGTTCCAGACGCCGATCCTGACCGCGAGCAGCCCGGAAGGCGCGCGCGACTATCTGGTGCCGAGCCGCGTCCACCCGGGCAAGTTCTACGCGCTTCCGCAGGCGCCGCAGATGTTCAAGCAGCTGCTGATGGTCGCGGGCTTCGACCGCTACTTCCAGATCGCGCCCTGTTTCCGCGACGAGGACGCCCGTGCCGACCGTAGCCCGGGCGAATTCTACCAGCTCGACTTCGAGATGAGCTTCGTCACGCAGGACGACGTGTTCAACGCAATCGAGCCGGTGCTGTCGGGCGTGTTCACCGAGTTCGCGGGCGACAAGTACGTCACCCCGGCGGGCGAGTATCCGCGCATTCCGTACAAGGAAGCGATGCTGAAATACGGCAGCGACAAGCCCGACCTTCGCAACCCGCTGATCGTCCATGACGTGGGCGAGCATTTCGTCGGGTCGGGCTTCGGCCTGTTCGCCGGGATGGTCGAGAAGGGCATGGTCGTCCGCGCGGTCGCCGCGCCGGGCACCGCCGAGAAGAGCCGCAAGTTCTTCGACGACATGAACGACTGGGCGCGCGGCGAAGGTTTCGCCGGTTTGGGCTACGCCACCCGCAAGGGCGGTGAGTGGGGCGGCCCCATCGCTAAGAACCACGGCGCCGAGGGCATGGACAAGATCGCCGAGCAGCTGCGCATCGGCCCGGACGACGGCATCTTCTTCGCCGCGGGGCCGGAAGCGCAGGCGGCCAAGCTCGCCGGGCTGGCGCGCACGCGCGTCGCCGAGCAACTCGACCTCATCGAGCAGGGCGCGTTCCGTTTCTGCTGGATCGTTGACTTCCCGATGTTCGAATATGACGAGGACAACAAGAAGGTCGATTTCAGCCACAACCCCTTCTCGATGCCACAGGGCGGGATGGAAGCGCTGGAGACCAAGGACCCGCTCGACATCCTGGCGTGGCAGTATGACATCGTCTGCAACGGCGTGGAGCTGTCGTCGGGCGCCATCCGCAACCACCGTCCGGACATCATGTACAAGGCGTTCGAGATCGCCGGCTACAGCCGTGAGGAAGTCGACACCAACTTCCCGGGCATGATCGGGGCTTTCAAATATGGCGCGCCGCCGCACGGCGGATCGGCGCCGGGGATCGACCGCATCGTGATGCTGCTGGCCGACGAGCCGAACATCCGCGAGGTGATCGTCTTCCCGATGAACCAAAAGGCCGAGGACCTGCTGATGAACGCGCCGGCGCCGGTGACGATGAAGCAGCTTCGCGAGCTCAGCATCCGCGTGGTGGCCGACGGAGATTCCAAGAAGGGCTGACGCCTGCCCCGATCCGGGATTCCGTCCCCCAGCGGGACGATTGCCGGGCCATTAGCTTTCGGTTACGCCTCGCGGTGTGTCGATCGAGTTAACCGCACTCGAGCGGGGGGAGCCGTTTGCCGGTGACCTGCCCGCCGCGCTGGCCGCGCTGCAGGACCGGATCGCGCGCGCCCAAGCGGCGCAGATCGCGCGGCGGCGGCGCTCGATCATCGTTTTGGAGGGGCTGGAAGGCGCGGGCAAGGTACCGGTGCTCAAAGCGCTGGCCGCCGGGCTCGACCCGCGCTTCGTCGCGACGCACGCGATCGCGCCCGATCGCCGCCGTTCGGGCGAAGGCCATTGGCTGGCGCGCTTCTGGCGCGACCTCCCGAGCGACGGGCGGACGATCCTGTATTTCCATAGCTGGTACCGCCGCGTCCTCGAGGATCGCGTGCTGGGCCTCGTCGAGGCGAGCGAAAGCGCGCGCGCCTATGACGAAATCAACGAGTTCGAGGCGCAGCAGCGCGATCACGGGACGCTCATCCTCAAGCTCTATTTCCATGTCACCGAGTCGGTGCGGGGCGAGCGCCTCGCGGTGCAGGGTGACGATCCGGCGAGCGCCGCGATGGCGGGACCGGCCGAATTGCGCCAGGCGGCCGCGCGCGAGGCCTATGACGAGGCGGTGGCGCACATGCTTGCGAACACGCACACGCGCTGGTCGCCATGGATCGCGATCGACGCCAATGACGAGGGGGCGGCGACCGTCACCGCGCTGACCGCGATCGCGGAAGCATTCGAGCAGGCCTTCCCGCCGGTCATTGAGGGCGAGAGCATCGTGCCCTTTCGGCGGCCCGCCAGCGCCTGACGGTCAGGCGTCGGGGTAGGTGATCGCCATCACCTCGTAGCTCTTCTCGCCGGCGGGCAGGCGGACGATCCGCTCGTCGCCGATGCGCGCGCCGCGCAGCGCGCGGGCGATGGGCGCGCTCCAGCCGATGCGACCGTCCGAGGCCTCGGCCTCGTCGTCGCCGACGATGGTGAGGGTGCGGCGGTTGTCGTCCTCGTCGGCCAGTTCGACCGTGGCGCCGAAGCGGACCTGGTCGCGGGTCGGCTGGGCGGCGGGATCGACGACCTTGGCGTCCTTCATCACCTTGGAGAGATAACCGAGCCGCCGGTCGATCTCGCGCAGTTTCTTGCGCCCGTAGATATAGTCGCCATTCTCCGATCGGTCGCCGTTGGACGCCGCCCAGGCGATGGTGTCGACCAGCTTGGGCCGCTCGACCCCGAACAATTGCTCATATTCGGCGCGGATGCGGGCGAAGCCCTGCGGCGTGATGAAGCGCTCGCGCCCCGGCGTGGCGGCCATCAGACGCGCGAGCGGCCGAGGAAGCTGGACAGGCTGGCGTTCTGCGTGCCTGCGTTCATCTGGTCGTAGACCACGGCATTTTCGAGCACGCGCTGGACGTAGCCGCGGGTCTCCATGAACGGGATTTGCTCGATCCAGCGCAGGATGTCGACGTTGGGCTGGCGCGGGTCGCCGAAGCGGGCGATCCACTTGTTCACGTTCCCCGACCCGGCATTGTAGGCGGCGGCGGTCAGAACGTAGCTGCCGTCGTAGCGGCCGACCAGGCGCACCGTGTGGTTGCTCCCGAGCAGGACGTTGTAGGAGGCGTCGCTAGTCAACCGGCCGAGATCGTAGCCGACGCCGGCCTTGCGCGCCTCGTCGCTGGCGGTGCCGGGCATCAGCTGCATCATCCCGCGCGCGCCGGCGTGGCTGACCACCGACCGGTCGAACGAGCTTTCCTGGCGCGTGATGCCATGGACGAGCGACCAGACGCGGCCCTGCGGCACGTTCGCGCCATGGGTCGGAAAGGCGGGCTTGTAGTAAAAGGCATCGCCGTTGTTGCGCGCCGAGCGGGCGATCCACACGGGCAGGTCGATGCGGCCGATGCGCAGCCCGAGCTCGGCGCCTAGCACGCGTTCCGCGTCGGTATCGAGTTCCTCGGAAAGGGAGCGAACGAACAAGGTCGCCTCGTCGCGGCGGCCTTGGCCGACCACGACCTCGAGCGCCTTGGCGAGGCGGTCGGCCTGGAAGGCGGCGCGCTGCTGCGGGGTGACGAGCATGGTCGGCAAGCCCGCAGGCGCGGGGATCGCGCGGCCGAGCCGTTCGAGCGAGAGCTGGCCGTAGAACAATTCCGGATATTGCGCGGCCTGCTGAAAGTAAGTTGAGGCCTCGGCATTGCGGTTCGCGTAGCCGAGCGCACGGCCCGCCCAGTAATAGCCTTTGGTCGTGACCTGGAGCGACTTGCCGCCCTGCGCATATTTGACGAACTCGCGCGCGGCATTGCCGTAGTTGCGCGTCCCAGTCAGCGCGGCCTGGCCGGCAAGCCAGGTCAGCGAGGTGTAATTGTCGCGAATGCCGTAGCTCTGGTCGGAGATGACCGTTCCCGCCGGGAAGGAATCGTCGACCTGGCTCGCGATCTGGTAGGCCTGGGCATAGGAGCCGGCGGCATAGGCATCATTCGCAAGGATCAGGAGCATGTCGTAGAAACGCTCCGGATCGGCGGGCTTGAAGGTGAAATTGTGCGGGCGGGCGGCCAGCGCGCGGGCGCCGGCGGCGTTGCGCCACGTGTCCTTGAGGAAACGCAGCCGGTCCATCAGCAGGCCGGCGTCACTCGCCGACTGGGCGTCGACGGCGCGGTAAAGCGCTTCGGCGTCGCCCTGGCTGACCTGCATCGCGATGCGCGCGTTGAAGGCGGCGCGGCGCGACGGGCTGGCGTAGGCGAGGGCGCGGGTGGCGGCGTTGACGTTCTTGTCGAAGAGCAACGCGTCGACGCGGCGGTCATGGTCGGCCGCGGTAAGCGCGCTCCAGAAGCGGCCCTGGACGATCGCTTCGTCGCCGGCGCTGAGGTCGGCGGAGGCCCAGGCCGAGCGGGCGGCAACCTGCGCGTCGGCGGTGCGACCCGCGGCGGCCAGCGCCTCGGCATAGCGGGTCCATCCGTTGCCGGTGCGCGGTTTGTCCTTCTGGAAAAAAGCGATGACCGTCGGACCATATTCGCCGGCACGCATCTGGCGTTCGGCGGCGCGGCGCATGCGGTTTTCCTCGGGCCAGCCGGGGTTGGAGTTGAGGAAGCGAGCGAAGTCCTGAAAGGCGTAGCCGTCGCTCTGGCGCAGGCGGCGCCAGTCGTTGAGGGCATAGCCGACCTCGGCCGCGGTGGCGGGACGAGCCGCGACCGGCGAAACGGGCGCCTGCGCGACGGCGCTCGCCGCAGGCGCGGTCCCGAGCAGGAGGATGAGGGCCAGGTGTCGCATGCTGGACATCTTGCGGCTCAACTTCTTATCACGGCCTGAACGCACCCCGATTTTCCCCTCTAATTGCGTCGTCAAAACGCCAAGTGAAGGAAAAAGCATGTTTTTCGGCTCGATTCCCGCCCTCGTGACGCCATTTGCGGCAGGACGAGTCGATCATGCGATATTCCGTGATTTCGTCGAGTGGCAGATTGACGAGGGATCGAACGCGCTGGTGCCGTGCGGCACGACCGGCGAAGCGGCGACACTGACGACTGACGAACATCGCGCGCTGATCGCGCTGACGGTCGAGGTGGCGCGGGGGCGCGTGCCGGTGCTGGCCGGGTGCGGTTCGAACAACACCCCGCACGCGGTCGAATTGACCCGCGCGGCGATGGAGGCGGGCGCCGACGCGGCGCTGCACGTGCCGCCATATTACAACCGGCCGAACCAGGACGGGATCGCGCTTCACCTGTCGGCGGTGGCCGAGGTCGGACTGCCGATCGTGCTGTACAACGTCCCGGCGCGGACGGTTACCGACATTGCGGTCGAGACGATGGGCAAATTGTCGCGGCTGCCAGCGGTGATCGGCGTCAAGGACGCGACCGGCAATCTCGGCCGCGTCTCGGCGCAGCGCGCGGCCTGCGGTGAGCAGTTCATCCAGCTGAGCGGCAACGACGACATGGCGCTCGGCTTTAACGCGATGGGCGGGGTCGGCTGCGTGTCGGTCACCGCCAACGTCGCGCCGAAATTGTGCAGCCAGTTCCAGGAAGCGATGCGCGAGGGCCGCTGGGCCGAGGCGCTGGAGCTTCAGGACCGGCTTTACCCGTTGCACGATGCCTTGTTCAGCGATGCGTCGCCGGGACCGGTCAAATATGCGCTGAACCGGGTGCGCCCGGATTTCCCGGCCGAGCTTCGCGCGCCGATGACGCCGCCTTCCGACGCGTCCAAGGCGAAGGTCGATGCCGCGCTCGCGCATGCGGGGCTGATCTAGGGCGATGACGCCGTTCGAGATCTTCTTTGGTCTCAGTTCGGTCATCCTCGGTCTCGCGCTGACCGAGATCGCCTCGTCGATCGCGAAGCTGCTGCGCGCCGGGCGAAACGTCCGCTGGGCGCCCGAACCGATTCTCCAGACGATCGTCATCACGATGATCGTGGTGTCGGTGTGGGCGGACCAATGGTGGGCGCATGACCAGACGTCGTTCACGATCGGGCAGGCGCTGGTGCAGGTCGCCAAGCTGATGGCCGTTTACGTCGCGGCGGCCTCGGTGCTCGGCGAGCCGGAAGCGAAGGTCGGCATCGACCTCAAGGATCATTATTACGCCGCCCGGCGAGTCACCTATGGTGCGATGATTACCGGGCTGATCCTATTCACCACCTACGGCCTGGCCTTCTATCCGCCGGAGGGCAAGCTAGAGATTACCGAAATCCTGGAGACGCTCGCCCTTCCCGGAATCTACCTTGTCGCGGCGATCGTCCCTTGGCGCGCCTACCACCTCATCATGCTGATGACGGTTATCATCCTCTACGGCATGCAGATCTTCAATATCGTCATCAAGTGATCGGCGCTTTTCCTTTCCGCGGTGCGCGCCTACATCCGCCCGCAATATGCCCAAGCCCGTTTCCCAACCGTTCGACAAGGCCAAGGTCGTCGCCGACAACCGGCGCGCCTATTACGAATATTTCGTCGAGGAGAAGTTCGAGGCGGGGATCGAGCTTCGCGGGACCGAGGTGAAGGCGCTGCGCGTCGGCGAGGGGTCGATCGCGGAAAGCTATGCCACCGTCGAGGACGAGGAAGTGTTCCTCGTCAATGCGTCGATCCCGCAGTACGACAAGGGCGGCTACACCAACCACGAGCCGCGCCGCCGCCGCCGCCTGCTCCTCAAGAAGCGCGAAATCTCGAAGATGATGGGCGCGGTGCAGCGGCAGGGTCTGACGCTCATCCCGCTGTCGATCTACTTCAATCCCGCCGGCAAGGCGAAGGTCGAGCTGGCACTGGCGCGCGGCAAGAAGGCGCATGACAAGCGCGAGACGATCAAGCAGCGCGACTGGAATCGCGAGAAGCAGCGCCTGCTGCGCAATCACGGCTGACCGTTCGTCGCCCGGCTCCGCACCTTGGTGGATCGACGCTGGCGCAGCGAGCGCGCTTGACGCACGCGCGGCCACGCGAAATTGATGGTTTCGAGGGAGAGAGACTCATGAAGAAGCTGATGGTTATCCTGGCGGCGTCGACCGCGCTGACTGCCTGCGCGACGAGCGCCCCGGTTGCCGAACCGGTCGCGGTTGCCGAAGCGCCGGCCCCCGAACCCGCGCCGGCCCCGGCGCCCAAGCCGGAAATCGGAAGCTTCGGCTTCGACACGGCGGGCATGGATACGACGGTGCTGCCGGGCGACAATTTCTACCAGTTCGCCAACGGGACCTGGGCCAAGAACACCCCGATCCCCGCCGACAAGTCGAACTACGGCATGTTCACCAAGCTCGACGACCTGTCGAAGGAGCGGACCAAGCTCATCATCGACGACATGGCCAAGCAGGACGGCAACAAGGTCGGCCTGGCATACAATGCCTATGTCGATACCGCCGCGATCGAGGCCAAGGGCCTTTCGCCGATCCAGCCGTGGCTCGACGAGGTGAACGCGCTGTCGAGCAAGGCCGGCTATGCCTCGCTGGTCGCCAAGGCCGGCCGCTATGGCATCGGCGCGCCGGTCGGCTTCTATGTCGGCCAGGACGACAAGAATCCGGACCGCTATGTGCCGATCATGTTCCAAGGGGGCATCGGCATGCCCGACCGCGATTATTACCTGAAGTCCGACGCGAAGATGCTGGAGACGAAGGCCAAGTATCTGACCTTCCTCACGGCGATGCTGACCGAAGCGAAAGTGCCGAACGCGGCGGCGCGCGCCAAGGCCGTGCTTGATTTCGAGACCAAGGTGGCGAACGTCCACTGGACCCAGATCGACAGCCGCGATTCGACCAAGACCTACAACCTCAAGACGCTCGCACAGCTGCAGGCGATGGCGCCGGGCTTCGATTTCCGCCGGTTCCTGACCGACAGCGGGGTCAACTTCAACGAGGTGATCGTCGCTCAGCCGAGCGCGGTGACGGGGATCGCCAAGCTGGTCGCCGCGACGCCGTTGCAGGTCCTGAAGGACCAGCTGACCATCCGAAGCATTTCCAGCTACGGCGCGGTGCTGCCGGCGTCGATCGACAGCAAGGTGTTCGCTTTCTATGGCACGGCGCTCTCGGGAACGCCCGAACAGCAGGCGCGCTGGAAGCGCGGCGTCGACTTCGTCACCGGCTCGCTCGCCGACGACGTCAGCAAGGAATATGTCGCGCGCTACTACCCGCCCGAGACGAAGGCGGCGATGGACGCGCTGGTGAAGAACGTCGTGGCCGCGATGGGTCGCCGCATCGACGGCCTGACGTGGATGAAGCCGGAAACCAAGGTGCGGGCGCGCGCCAAGCTCGCCAACTTCACCACCAAGATCGGCTATCCGGACCGCTGGCAGGATTATTCGGCGCTGGAAATCCGCGCGGGCGATGCGTTCGGCAACGCCTGGCGGGCCGCCGAATGGGCGCACAACGACAATGTGTCGAAGCTCGGCCAGCCGATCCGCCGCTGGGAGTGGGGCATGACCCCGATGACGGTCAACGCCTATGCCAATTTCGGCATGCAGGAGATCGTCTTCCCGGCCGCCATCCTGCAGCCGCCCTTCTTCGACCCGCACGCCGACCCGGCGATCAATTATGGCGGCATCGGTGCGGTCATCGGCCACGAGATCAGCCACCATTTCGACGACCAGGGCGCGAAATATGACGAAAAGGGCCGCCTCAACGACTGGTGGACCAAGGAAGACGTCGCGGCGTTCGAACGGCTGACCAAGGAACTGGTCGCGCAGTACGACGCCTACGAAATCTTCCCGGGCGCCAACGTGAAGGGCGCCTTCACGCTCGGCGAGAATATCGGTGACCTGGCCGGTGTGACGGTGGCCTACGACGCCTACCGCCACGCGCTAGGCGGGGCTGAGGCGCCGGTGATCGACGGAACGACCGGCGACCAGCGCTTCTACCTGGGCTGGGCGCAGGTCTGGCGGCGCAACTACCGCGAGGCGAACCTTCGTCAGCGCCTGATCACCGACCCCCACTCGCCCTCGGAGCAACGCGCGTGGGTCGTGCGCAATTTCGACGATTGGTATCGCGCCTACAACGTGCAGCCGGGCCAGAAGCTGTATCTCGCGCCCGACAAGCGCGTGAAGATCTGGTAACGGGTGCTCGACCGGCAGATCGCCCTGCTTGAAGCCGAGCCGCCGGGAGGGCTTCCGTGGGCCGTCCCGGCGCTCGTTGCCGCGGTCGCGGCAAGCGGGGCGCTGCTCTTCGCTTGGGCGGGCGAGCCCGTCTATGCCGGCTTGTTCGTCGCCGGCATGGTGGCGATGCTGGTCGCCGCGTTCATCATCGACCGGCGCGCCGTGGCGCGACCGGCGGAAATCACCGCCAGTCCCGGGCCAGATTTCGCGCTTGCGGCATCCGTCCTCGATGCGGCGCGCGAGGCCGCGGCCCTGACCGATGCGACCGGGCGGCTGGTGCTTGCCAACGCCACCTATCGCCAGCGCTTCGGTGCGCGCGGGCCGGACGTGACGGGGCGGATCGCCTCGGACAACGAGCGGCTGAAGGACCTGCGCGCCGCGGCCTGGCGTGACGGCGCGGCGAGCGACAACGACATCGCCATGCCCGACGGCGCGTCGCCGGTGACGGTCGAACGGGTCGGGTCGAGCGGCGACCTCTTGCTGTGGCGCTTCGGGCGAGTCCGGCGCGACATGCTCGAGATCCTGCGGGATCGCGTAACGGGCTATGAAGGGGAGATGTTCGCCGGCAGCGGCGTTCTTGCCGCCGCGATCGACGCCGAGGGCCGGATTGTCTCGGCCAACACCAGTTTCCGCGCCCGCGCGCTGACGGATCCGGAGGCCGTCTTCGGTCCGCTGGAAGACCTGCTGGCAATCGAGGGCGACGTCATTCGCCTGAAGGCCGAAGGCGAGCAGGCGCCGCCGATGCGCCTCGTCCATGTCCCGCTCGACGGCGAGGGCCGCGAGGGGCTGGCGCTGCTGCTCGACCGGATGGATCAGGGCGAACCCGACAGCACCAATGTCCAGGCGCTGCTCGACCTCCTGCCGCTGGGCCTGGCGCTGGTCGATCGCGACGGGCGCTTCCTGACGATGAACAAGGCGTTCCGCCAGGCCGGCGGGATTGGAGAGAACAAGAAGCCGGTCTATCCGGGCGATCTCGTCGTCAAGGACGACAAGGGCGCGGTGGCCGACGCGGTTCGGCGCCATGCGCGCGGGCCGGCGGTGTCCCGCGACATCCCGGTGCGCCTTGCCTCGCAGCCGGGGGAATCGGTCGCGCTGACCGTCGCGGGCCTGCGCGGCATCGGCGATGCGGCGGTGCTGCTGCTGCTAAAGGACAATACCGAGGAAGCGAAGCTCAAGCGGCAGGTGGCCCAGGCGACCAAGATGCAGGCGGTCGGCCAGCTGGCGGGCGGCGTCGCGCACGACTTCAACAATATCCTCACCGCCATTATCGGCCATTGCGACCTGATGCTGATGCGCCATGCGCCGGGCGACAGCGACTATGACGACATCCAGCAGATCAAGTCGAATTCGAACCGCGCGGCCGGGCTGACGCGCCAGCTCCTCGCCTTTTCGCGCCAGCAGACGCTGCGACCGCAGGTGCTGCAACTGCCCGACGTGGTGAGCGAGGTGTCGCATCTCCTGAAGCGGCTGCTGGGCGAGACCGTGGTGCTGAACGTCAAGCACGGCCGCGACGTCTTCCCCGTGCGCGCCGACCCGGGCCAGCTTGAACAGGTCATCGTCAACCTGGCGGTCAACGCGCGCGACGCGATGCAGACGAAAGGCGGCGGAACGCTCACCATCCAGACCTATTCGGTCAAGGCCGACCAAGTCGCCGACCTCGGCAGCGACATCCTGCCGACGGGCGACTATGCCGCGCTGACGATTGCCGACACGGGTACTGGCATTCCCGCCAACGTGCTGGGCAAGGTATTCGAACCCTTCTTCACGACCAAGGAAGTGGGGAAGGGGACGGGCCTCGGCCTGTCGACCGTTTACGGGATCGTGAAGCAGTCGGGAGGGTTCATCTTCGCCGACAGCAAAGTGGGCGAAGGGACCAGCTTCACCATCTACCTGCCTGCGCTGGAGGTGGAGGCGGCTGCGACGACCGCACGGGTGCCCGCCAAGCCCAAGGAAAATGAGCTGTGGGGGACCGGCACGATCCTGCTGGTTGAGGACGAGCCGATGGTCCGCACGGTGGCGGAGCGCGCGCTCTCGCGTCACGGCTATTCGGTGATGACGGCGTCGAACGGCGAGGATGCGCTGGAGATGCTGGCGCAGGCGGATGGCGTCGACCTTCTCATCAGCGACGTGGTCATGCCAGTGATGGATGGACCCTCGATGGTGCGCGAGGCGCGCAAGACACATCCCGACGTGCCCATCCTGTTCATGTCCGGCTACGCCGAGGAGCAGCTGCGCAAATCGATCGATCTCGAGAAAGTCGCCTTTCTTCCCAAACCCTTCTCCATGCAGGAACTTGCGGAGGCGGTGCGGGGCGTGCTGGCCAAGGCGAGCGCGAAATAATCCTTTTCACCGCCGAAACGGCTGCTATTCGTCTGCCCATGTCGGAGACGCGTTGCATCCTGATTGTCGAAGACGAGCCGCTCATCTCGATGATGCTCGAGGACTTTCTGCAGTCGCTCGGCCACGAGGTCGCGGCCGTCTGCGAGTCGGTTGAGGAAGCAACCGCCGCCGTGAGCGAGCGCGAATTCGACCTCGCCATTCTCGACGTCAATTTAAAGGGCGAAAGCGTGTGGCCGGTCGCCGCGCAGCTGCGCGCGAAGGGCGTCCCGTTCGTTCTTGCCAGCGGCGGCCACGTGGACCCGCCGCCGTCCGATTTCGTGAACGTGCCGATGATCGACAAACCCTACACCATCGACCGGATCAACCCGGCGATCGAAGAGGCATTGGCACGCTAACGTTCCCTACTTGTTCCCGTAGAACAAATGCGATACACCGATGCCATTCCGGTCGGCATCGGGCCGTCCGTTTGACGGAAGGACAGGGGACATGGCAACGCAGCTCAAGGTCGTCGCAACGGGCGGAGAAGCAGTGAACACGGAACGTCAGAAAGCCTTGGAAGCGGCCCTCGCGCAGATCGATCGCGCATTCGGCAAGGGCAGCGCGATGAAGCTGGGCAGCCGCGAGAAGATCGAGATCGAGACGGTCTCGACCGGCAGCCTCGGGCTCGACATCGCGCTTGGGGTCGGCGGCCTGCCGCGCGGCCGGATTATCGAGATTTACGGCCCGGAAAGTTCGGGCAAGACGACTCTGGCGCTGCACGCGATTGCGGAGGCACAGAAGGTCGGCGGAACCGCCGCCTTCGTCGACGCCGAACATGCCCTCGACCCGACTTATGCCAAGAAGCTGGGCGTCGACATCGACGAGCTGATCGTGTCGCAGCCGGACACGGGCGAGCAGGCGCTGGAAATCGTCGACACGCTGGTGCGATCGAACGCGATCGACGTGCTGGTCGTCGACTCGGTCGCCGCGCTTGTGCCGCGTGCCGAGATCGAGGGCGAGATGGGCGACAGCCACGTCGGCCTCCAGGCGCGCCTGATGAGCCAGGCGCTGCGCA
>CAZKCD010000006.1:0-29331 GCA_964551235.1 uncultured Sphingomonas sp. | reverse complement strand
GCCAGCTTGGCATCGAGGATGTTGACCACCAGCCGGTCGCCCTCCCCGCCCCGCGCCGCCAGCGCGGCGATAAGCTCGGTCGGCGCGCGCACGTTCACCGCCATGTGCGCCGCCAGCTCGTCCGGGTCGAAGGCCGCGAGCGAATCGGGGGCGAACCGCGCCGCGCAATTGACCAGCAAGCGCACCGGCGGCAGCCCGCCCGCTGCCGCGAAGATCGTTGCGGCTGAGCCCGGCTCGGCCAGGTCGGCGGCGACCCGCACGGCCCCGTCGGGCACATCGTCGTTCGCGCGCCGCACGTGCGCCACTACGCGCCAGCCGTCGGCCAGCAACGCCTCGGCGATCGCGCGCCCGACGCGCTTGCTCGCGCCCGTGACGATCGCGGTCCTCTCGTTGGTCGAACTCATCGTCCCTGCGGATTGCGCCGCGCCGCCGCGAATGACAAGAGCGTCGCCGATGCCCGAGACCCGTCCCCCCGTCCGCCTCGCCGGCCAGTCGCTCGCCGACCTCGCCGCCGCGCTCGCCGACAAGAAGCTCCCGCCGGTCGAGCAGTGGCACCCGACGCATTGCGGCGACAGCCAGATGCGGATCGCCGCCGACGGCAGCTGGTTCCACATGGGCTCACCTATCCCCCGCCCCGAAATGGTGCGGCTGTTTTCGACCGTCCTGCGCCGCGAGCCCGACGGCAGCCACGTCCTCGTCACCCCGGTCGAAAAGCTGGCGATCGACGTCGACGTCACCCCGTTTCGCGCCATCGCCATGACCAGCGAGGGCGAAGGCCACGCGCGCCGCCTCGCCTTCCAGCTCGACCATGCGGATGCCGTCATCGCCGGTCCCGACCACCCGCTCCGCTTTGAAGGCGACGCCCCGCGCCTGCTCGTCCGCGGCGGGCTCGAGGCCCAGCTCGCCCGCCCCGTCTATTACGAACTGGCCGACCTCGCGCTTGCCGAGGCCAATGATCCGCCGGGCCTGTGGAGCGACGGCGCCTTCTTCGCGTTTCCCGCCTGATCATGACGCTCGTCGACCGCCTTCGCCGTTCGCTCGCCTTGCCCGCGCCCGCGGGGCTGATGCCGGGCGATCTCGACGACGCCCACGCCGACGCGCCGGTGGACGCGGCCGTGCTGGTCGCCGTCACCGACCGCGCCGATCCCGGGATCCTTCTCACCGTCCGCCGCGAGAACCTCCGGCAGCATGCCGGGCAGGTCGCCTTCCCGGGTGGCCGGATCGACCCCGGCGAGGATGCCGTCGCCGCCGCGCTGCGCGAGGCCGACGAGGAAATCGGCCTCGCCCGCCACTTGCCCGACGTGTGGGGCCTCGCCGACCCCTATCGCACCGTCACCGGCTACCGGGTGACGCCGGTGGTCGCTGCCGTCCCGGCCGATCTCGCCCTGCTCCCGCACGAGCCGGAAGTCGCCGACTGGTTCGAGGCCCCCTTGTCCTTCGTGCTCGATCCGGCCAACCAGCAGCGCATGAGCGCCGATTTCCGCGGGCGGACCCGCCATTACTGGCAAATCGATTACGACGGCCGCCGGATATGGGGCGCGACGGCGGCGATGCTCGTCAACCTCACGCGCAGGCTGGAGGCGGCATGAAGCTCGACGCCGCCCGCTGGCGCAAGAAGCGCGGCATCGCCCGGATTCTCACGGCCCTGGACGGCGAAAGCGGCATGGTTCGCTACGTCGGCGGGGCGGTCCGCGACGAACTGCTCAAGATCCCCGTCAGCGACATCGATTTCGCCACCCGCTTCCGCCCGGACGAGGTCGTTCGCCGGCTCGAACAGGCGCGGATCAAGGCCGTCCCGACCGGCATCGCGCACGGCACCGTTACCGCGGTCGCCGACGGCCAGCCGGTCGAGGTCACCAGCCTGCGCGCCGACGTCTCGACCGACGGCCGCCGCGCCACGGTCGAGTTCACCGACGACTGGCAGGCCGACGCCGCACGCCGCGACTTCACCATCAACGCCCTCTATGCCGACCCCGAAACGGGCGAGATCAGCGATTATTTCGGCGGCCTCGACGACCTGAAGGCGCGCCGCGTCCGTTTCATCGGCAACCCGCTCGGCCGCATTGCCGAAGACCATCTGCGGATTCTGCGCTTCTTCCGCTTCCACGCCCGCTTCGGCGCCGGCGCGCCCGACGCCGCCGGGCTCGACGCCTGCACGCAGCGCGCCAACGACCTCATGGCCCTGTCGCGGGAGCGGATCGCCGACGAGGTGATCAAGACGCTCGCGATCGACGATCCGTCGCCCACCATCGCGCTGACGGTCGAGCGCGGCATCTTCGCGCCGGTCCTGCCCGAGATCACCGACGCCGCGCCGCTCGCCGCGCTCATCGCCGCCGAAGGGGACGCGGGAATCGCGCCCGATCCCTATCGCCGCCTTGCCGCGCTCCTGCCGCGCGACCTCGATACGGCCAACGGCGTGACCGCCCGCCTCAAGCTCTCGAACAAGGCGCGCAAACGGATCGCGCTCGCCGCCGACACCGACCTTGGCGCAAACCCCAGGAGCCTCGCTTACTGGATTGGACAGGAAGGCGCGCTCGATCGGCTCCTGCTTGCCGGTCGGGCGGCCGACGCGAAGGACCTCGCGGCCTGGGACGTCCCGCGCCTGCCGATCAGCGGCGGCCAGCTCATCAAGCGCGGGATCACCGAGGGGCCGGCCGTCGCCCGGACGCTCAAGGCCATCGAAAAGGCGTGGGTCGCGGCGGGCTTCCCTGCCGGCGAAAACTGGGACACATTGGTCGCGCGGGAGATTGCCGCGGGGGAATGAGATGACCGACGGCCTCAGGCAGCGCGTCTATCAGGAGCTGGAACCCCACGCGCGCGCGGCGCACGGGCTGAGCTGGACCAACCGCTTCCTCGTCGCCTGCATCATCGTCGCCTCGGCCTGCGCCATCCTCGAGACCGAGCCCACGCTCGTTACGGCCGGGAACCATGGGTTCCGCCTCGCCGAGCTCGTCTTCGGCACGATCTTCAGCATCGAATATCTGCTGCGGCTGTGGATCGCGCCCTGCAATCCGCAATGGGCCGCCTATCGTTTCCCCCGCCTGCGCTATGCCTTCAGCGCGGCGGCGATCGTCGATTTCCTCGCGATCGTGCCCACCCTCTTCTCGCTGGGACCGGGCGGCGGCAGCGTGCTGCTGCGCTTCTTCCGCATCCTGCGCATCCTTCGGCTCGCGAAACTAGGCCGCATGAGCCATGCCTGGCACGACCTCGCCACCGCCATCAGCGAGCGCAAGCACGAGCTGTTCCTTGCCGTCGCCATCGCCGGATTCGTCATGCTCGTGGCGTCGACGCTGATGTACTGGGCCGAGGCCGACGCCCAGCCCGACAAGTTCGGCTCCATTCCCCGCGCCATGTGGTGGTGCATCGTCACGCTGACGACGGTCGGCTACGGCGACACCTATCCGGTCACCGTGCTCGGCAAAATGCTCTCGGGCCTGGTCGCGATCGCCGGTATCGGGCTCATCGCCATGCCGACCGGCATCTTGGCTTCGGCCTTCAGCGACGTCGTCCAGCGCCGGCGCGACCTCGCCAAGCAGGAAGCCGCCACCGCGCAGCGCCGCGTCGCCAACCGCAACAGCAAGCCTGAAGAGTAACTCGGCCCCTAAAGCGGCGCCGCGTCCCCGTCTTCCGACACCCCGGTAAATTGCAGCCCGGCCTCGTCGCCCAGCGCCCAGCGCACCTGCGCCGGATATTCGGCGATCCGTCCCACCTTCAGCCGGACATGTTCGCCGATCATCGGCGTCCCGTCCGTTTTCAGGCGGCAGCCGCCGGCCGACAGGTCGAGCACCTCGACCACGGATTCGACGCCCTCGCTGTCGATCAGCACGCCTTTCGAGGCAACTTCGATCCGCGTCTGGCGCTTGATTTCCCCGGGTTCCCGCATGGATACGCTCCTAACAAGCGCGCCCCTTAACCCAGATTAAGAACGAAACCTAGAGTTTGGCTTGTCGCCCTCGGCAGAAAGCCAGCGCCTCGCGCGCTTCGAGCGGCTTGGCGAAATAATAGCCCTGCCCGCTGTCGCAGCCCAGGGCCGCCAGCGTCGTCGCCAGCTCGACCGTTTCGATTCCTTCCGCAGTGGTCTTCATGCCCAGCGCATCGGCCAGGCTCAGTACCGCGCGGACGATCGCCACGCTGTCGGCGTCGCGCATCATGCCGGTAACGAAGCTGCGGTCGATCTTCAGCACGTCGATCGGCAGGCGCTGCAGGTAGGCCAGGCTCGAATAGCCGGTGCCGAAATCGTCCATCGCCACCGTCGCATCGAGTGCCTTCAAGGCCTCGAACACGCGCTGGGCGCGCAGCGGGTCCTGGACGATCGAGCTTTCGGTCAGCTCCAGCGTCAGCCGGTCGCCGCCCAGCCCGGCGCTGCGCAGCGCGCTTTCGACCACGCCGGCAATATTGTCGCGCGCCACCTGGATCGCGCTCAGGTTCACGCCGACGTAAACGGGGAGTGCCGTGCCGACCTCGCGGTCCCACGCCGCCAGCGTCTGCGCGGCCTTGTCCATCGCCCACCGGCCAAGGTGGAGGATCAACCCGCTCTCCTCGGCCACCGGGATGAATTCGGTCGGCGAAATCTCGCCGCGATCGGCGTGGGTCCAGCGCGCCAGCGCCTCGAAGCCCTTTACGCCGCCGCTCTTGAGGTCGATCAGCGGCTGGTAGAACAGCTCCAGCTGGTCGCGCTCGAGCGCGCGCCGCAATTCGGTCTCGATCGAGAAGCGCCGCCTTGCCTGGCTCGCTTCCTCGGCATGGTAGAGTTCGGGCTGGCCGCTCAGCTTGGCCTGCTTGACCGCGAACTGGGCGTTGCGGAACAGTTCCTCGGGCTCCTGCCCGTCCTGCAGCATCGCGATGCCGATGGCGCATTCGACCTTGATCTCGAGGTCGCTCAGCTTGAACGGCGCGGCCAGCACGTCCTGGATGCGGTCGGCGGCACGCATCGCGTCCTCGATCCCCCGGCGCAGCGACACCACCACGCCGAATTCGTTGCCGCCGGTCCGCGCCAGCCGGTCGCCGGCGCGCAGGGCCGACATCAGCCGGCGGGCGAAGGTGATGATCAGCTCGTCGCCGAACAGGCTGCCCATGCTCTCGTTGATGCGCGAGAAGCGGCGCATGTCGACCACCAGCACGGCGTGCCCGCACGGGCGCACCATCCCGCTCTCGTCGGTGCCCTCGCCGGCCTCGTCGCCCGCCGCTTCCAGGATTTCGGTGAAGGCCAGGCGGTTGGGCAGGCCGGTCAGGCTGTCGCGCAGCATTTCCGCGCGCAGCGCCCGTTCGGCCTGGATTTCGCCGGTGCGGTCGACCAAGCTCAGCAGGCAGCGCGGCTCGCCGTCGGGCCCGGCGTCGAGCGGCGCGACCTTCAGCGTGAAGAAACGCCGGGACAGGCCCTCCCCTTCGGCCATTTCATATTCGTCGGGCGCGGAGGCCATGTCGGCCAGGAACGCCTTCACGAACGCCCCCGGCTCGCCCTGCGCGCAGCGGCGGATCAGCGCGCGCTTCGCATCGGGGCTGTCGTCGCACCGCGCGGCATCGAGGAAGCGGTTGTTGACCGCGTAGGCCCACAAGCCGTTCTCGCGCAGCCCGAATACCCCCGCCGCGATCGGCAAGGCGTCCAGCAGGCCATGGACGCCGGCAAGGTCGCGGTCGTGGGCTAGGTGCAGGCCGTCGTCGCGCACGTCGATGCGCCCCGGAACGGGTTGGTTTACAGCCTGCATGGGACGGCGATTAAACGCGGGCGGTTAACATCCCGTTTCGCTAGCGTCCTAACCTGGGTTAATCGGGCGCCTTTTCCGCGGCCGGCACGGGCTCGAAACGATTGGAGCGGGGAAAGCCCATCGGCGCCATCCGTCCCGCCGCGCCGCGCGCCGCGCGCCACGGCGTCAGGTCGGCCTCGGTGCGCACCCGCCCGCTGTCGCCGCCCTGCGGCCAGCTCAGCCCGTTCTCGGCCTTCAGCGTCACCGCGTCGCTCAGCAGCCCGTCGCGATAGCGTTGCAGCGTCACCCCCTGCCCGCGCGCCATCTCCGGCAGCTCGCTCAGCGGGAAGACCAGCATCTTCCGGTTCTCGCCGACCACCGCGACCGTGTCGTCGTCCTTGCCGACCAGCCGCACCACCGCCAGGCTCGCCTTGTCGCGCAAATTGACCACCTGCTTGCCCTTGCGCGTCTCCGCCAGCACCGCCTCGCCCTTGGCGATAAAACCCTTGCCGTCGCTCGACGCGAACAGGATGCGGTCGTCGGCCTTCACCACCATCAGCGCCGCGATCCCCACCTCGGCCGGCAGGTCGATCATCAGCCGCACCGGCTCGCCGAAGCCGCGCCCGCCCGGCAGCTTGTCGCCGCCCAGCGTGTAGGCCCGCCCGTCCGCGCCCACCAGCAGCAGCTTGTCGGTGGTCTGCGCGTGGAACATCGCCTCCAGCCCGTCGCCCTCACGGAACTTCAGCGTCTCGCTCTCCGCCAGCGCCACATGCCCCTTCATCGCCCGTATCCAGCCGCGCTGCGAGAGGATGACCGTGATCGGCTCCTTCTCGATCATCGCGCTCCAGTCGATGTCGCGCGCCGCCGCCACCGCGACCGGCTTCAGCGCGGTCCGCCGCGCATCGCCGAACTTCTCCTTCATCGTGGTCAGGTCGCGCTTCATCCGCGTCCGCTGCCGCGCCGGGCTCTCGATGAGCTTGACCAGCTCCTCGCGTTCCTTGACCAGCGCATCACGCTCGCGGCCCAGCTCCATCTCCTCCAGCTTGCGCAAGCTGCGCAGCCGCATGTTGAGGATCGCCTCGGCCTGCCGGTCGGTGAGCTCGAACTCCGCGATCATCACCTGCTTGGGCTCGTCCTCGGTGCGGATGATCTCGATCACCCGGTCGAGGTTCAGGAACGCCTTCAGGAACCCCTCGACCAGCTCCAGCCGGTCATCGATCTTCCCCACCCGGTGCTGGCTCCGCCGCACCAGCACCTCGATCTGGAACGCCAGCCACGCCGACAGCGCCTGCTTCAGGCTCATCACGCCCGGCGTGCGGTCCTTGTCGAGCACGTTGAGGTTGAGGCTGAAGCGCACCTCCAGCTCGCTCATCCGATAGAGGCTCTCCTCGAGCAAAGCGGCGTCCACCGTCCGGCTGCGCGGCTCCAGCACGATGCGCAAATCCTCCGCGCTCTCGTCGCGCACGTCGGCCAGGATCGGCAATTTCTTGTCCGCGATCAGCCCCGCGATCGCCTCGATCAGCTTGCCCTTCTGCACGCCATAGGGGATCTCGCTGACCAACAGGTGCCAGCCGCCCCCCTTCTCCACCACCTTCTCGATCTTCGCGCGCAGCCGGAAGCTCCCGCGCCCGCTGGCATAGGCCTGCGCGATCGCGTCCTTGCCCTCGACCAGCACGCCGCCCGTCGGAAAGTCCGGTCCGCCGACGAAGTCGAGCAGCGCCGCATCATCGGCCTGCGGATTGTCGATCAGGTGCATCGCCGCATCGGCCAGTTCGGACACGTTGTGCGGCGGGATGCTCGTCGCCATCCCCACCGCGATCCCGCTCGCCCCGTTGGCGAGCAGATTGGGGAACAGCCCCGGGAACACCTCGGGCTCCTCGTCCTCGCCATTGTAGGTCAGGCGGTACTCGACCGTCCCCTCGTCGAGCCCGGCCATCAGCTGCGTCGCCACCGCCGTCAGCCGCGCCTCGGTGTAGCGGTAGGCGGCGGCGTTATCGCCGTCGATGTTGCCGAAATTGCCCTGCCCGTCGACCAGCGGATAGCGCAGCGCGAAATCCTGCGCGAGCCGCACCATCGCGTCATAGACGCTCTGGTCGCCATGCGGGTGAAACTTGCCGATCACGTCGCCGACGACGCGCGCGGATTTCTTGTAGGCGCCCGACGGATCGAGCTTCAGCGCCCGCATCGCCCACAGCAGGCGGCGGTGCACGGGCTTCAACCCGTCGCGCACGTCCGGGAGGGACCGGGCGGTGATCGTCGAGAGGGCGTAGACGAGGTAGCGTTCGGAGAGCGCGTTACCGAAGGGTTCGTCGATGATGCTGAGGTCGGAGGAGTCCATGGACGAACGCTAGCGCGGTTGGGCGGGTCGCGTCATCCCCGTGGAGGCGAGGGAAGCGGATTTTATGTGGGTTGTTCACCCTCTCCCGTCGACGGGAGAGGGCTTACGGGTTTGGTGGCGATGGCGATTGACTAGAGGACGCTAAACTCTTGTGGAGGCGCGTGCCCTGCGAAATCGCAGCGCCGAAGTCCTGCGAAATCACCGAGTCAACTAGATCGCTGCGCTCGGCATTTTCTTCTGTCCTACACCCCTCTCGTTCGGTCATAGACTGATGGATGAGCGATCCTTGTCCCGCCAACCCTCGCGTGCGCGTTGTGCCGCTTGTTCGCGCGTTTCGTGTTTCGCGCGCGGTAGGGAAACGCGCCGCGACCGGGAACCTTTGGTGAAGACTCGCCCGATTTCGCCAACGATCCCAATCACTTGCGCGTAGGAATCCCGTAGGTTTTCCGCACCCGCGAACAAAGTCCGCGACACGCAACCGTTACGGGTGTAGATCGTTTCTCGAATATGCCCGCCGACTCCCCGTCCGGCCCACCGCCGCGCCGCGCGTCGGATGCCCATCTCGCTGCCATCGTCGACAGCTCGTTCGACATCATCGTCTCCAAGGATCTGGACGGCATCGTCACCAGTTGGAACCGCGCCGCGGAGCGCATCCTCGGCTGGACCGAGGAAGACATGGTCGGCCACTCGATCCGCCGCATCATCCCCGACGATCACCAGGACGAGGAAGACCGCATCATCGCCCTCGTCCGCAACGGCGAGCGCGTCCCGCGGTTCGAGACCGAACGCCTCGCCAAGTCGGGCGAGCGCGTTCCCCTCGCGATCACCGTCTCGCCCGTGTTCAGCGCCGAACGCACCATCGTCGGCGCGTCGAAGATCGCCACCGACCTGCGCGACCACCGCAAGCTGGAGGCGACCGAGGCCAGCGAAGCCCGCTTCCGCGCCCTCGCCGACAACATCCCGCAGCTCGCCTGGATGGCGGACGAGACCGGCTACATCTTCTGGTACAACAAGCGCTGGTACGACTACACCGGCACCGACTTCGAGGCGATGAAGGGCTGGGGCTGGAAGGCCGTCCACCACGACGACCATATCGACCGCGTCGTCCAGCGCTTCACCCATTCGATCGACACCGGCGAGGCGTGGGAAGACACCTTCCCGCTCCGCTCCGCCGGCGGCGAGTTCCGCTGGTTCCTCTCCCGCGCCATGCCCTTCCGCGGGCCCGATGGCGCGATCCTCGCCTGGTTCGGCACCAACACCGACATCACCCAGCAGCGCGAGCACGAGCAGCAGATCGAGCTGCTGATGAACGAGGTCAACCACCGCTCGAAGAACATGCTCGCGGTGATCCAGGCCATCCTCCACCGCACCGCCAAGGAGGCCGATCCCGAATTCGTGCGCAGTTTCGAACGCCGCATCGCCGCGCTCGCCGCCAACCAAGACATGCTGATCCGCCGCGGCTGGACCGGCGCGACCATGGGCGAGATCGTCGACGCCCAGCTTGCGCCCGTCGGCGACCTCATCGGCACGCGCATCCACATCGCCGGCCCCGACGGCCTCACCATCCAGCCCGCCGCGGCCGAGGTAATCGGCCTCGCGCTCCATGAACTGCTGACCAACGCCATGAAATATGGCGCGCTGTCGAACGAGACCGGCAAGGTGCTGATCGACTGGACCGAGGGCGGCACGCTGGATGCGCCGCGCTTCCACCTTCACTGGCGCGAGGTCGGCGGCCCGCCGGTGACCGAACCCGACCGGACGGGCTTCGGCAGCATCCTCATCCAGCGCAACCCGCGCGTCTCGCTCGGCGCCGACGTCACGCTCGTCTACCGGCCGCAGGGCCTGATCTGGAAGATCGACACGCCGATCCACCGCGTCGCCGCCTGAGCATCCGGCGCGCAGGCGCGCCGCACCCGCTTCCTTCCTTCCTTACTTATCCAAACGAAAAGCGGCCCGGGTTTCCCCGGACCGCTCTCCGTCTTCCAGGCCCGAAGGCCTTCCGTGGCTTAGCCGCGCTCCGGTTCCGGCGGCGGCGGCGGCGGCGGCGGCGGCGGCGGGCACGCCTCGGTCGCCAGGATCACCGACCCGTCCGGGCACGTCTGCGTCGCCGGTGGCGGCGGAGGCGGCGGGGGCGGAGGCGGCGGCGGCGGTGGCGGCGGCGGCGGCGGCGGCGCGAAGTTGTAGATCAGGCTCGCCATGATCGAGTGCGACCGCAGGTGGTTGGTGTCGAGCTCGGCGATCAGGTTGCCGTCGGTCTCGGTCTCGTCATAATCTCCGAAGTCGGCGTAACGATATTTCACGCCGAGATCGAAGTTGCGCGACACTTCGAAACGCGCGCCCGCGATCAGCTGCCACGCGAAGCGGCCGTCGCTGAACAGCGTGCTCTCATTGCCGCCGTCGAAATCGCTGCTCGTCACCTTGACCTTGGCATAGCCGACGCCACCGCCGAGGTAGAAGTTGACGTCGCCCGGCCCGCCGAAGTCGAGCAGGACGTTGCCCATGACCGACCAAGCGCTGGTATGGCCGTCGTCGTCATAGGAAGCGGTGTCGCCGAAGAAGTTGCGGGCAACGGCGTCGCCATGGCTGGAGCGCTTGTAGGCAAGCTCAAGCTCGGTGCGGACCATGCCCCAGTCGTAGCCGCCGATCAGGTCGACGTCGTAACCCATCTTGCGGTCGATATCGACCGAGAGGCCGCCGTCGAGGAAGTTGCCGGTAAGGTCGGCGCTGAAGTCGTTCGGGAACCACAGGCCCCCTTCCACGCCAATATAACCGCCCTTGTCGCTTTCCGCCACGGCCGGAGTGGCCAAGGCGACGGTCGCGAGCGCGGTGCCAATCAAAAATGCACGCATATCGAACCCCCTGTCAGGTTGAAGGACTCATGTCCTGAACACTCTATATGACAAACACAAGAGTGATGGAAATGATTGATACAAGTTAGAATCCAGATTGTTCCGGATGCGTTGCATCAAGAGCGCAGGCCCGCTGAAATCTGCGGCTAGATTTCCCTTTTCGAAACAAGGCGATGTCCCGATTGCGCGGGCGTCGTCATTCTGTCATCGCTTCCCGTCATTCACGATTCGACGGGTGATCGCGTCCGCGATTCATCCCAGCATCAGGCAAAAAATTCCGGCCGCGACCTACTGGACGCGCCAATGGGGAGGGTGTGCGCATGACGATGACCTATTTTTCGCTCGCGTCGGGCAATTTCAGCCAGGACTGGGAAAATCGCGCGCTGATCACCGTCAACGATGACTGGTCGCTGGTCCCGTCGATCACCGGCTACCTCGGCGATTACGCACCGACCACCGGCCCCACCAGCGTCAACCCGCAGACGCTGATTGGGGTCGAGCTTGGCGCCGTCGACGTCATCGCCAACCTTACCAGCGCGACGAGCACGTCGGGCGGCGTCGCCGAGATCGACGTGGGCGGCAACAACATGATCGCGCTCCAGGGATCGGGCACCGCCGACGCGCCGGGCATCGTCCTGTTCCTCGACGCGACCGGTCGCCAGGACGTGACCGTGTCCTTCAACCTCGTCGACCTCGACGGCACCGCGGACAACAGCGTCCAGCCGGTCGCGGTCCAGTATCGCGTCGGCGAAACCGGCGCGTGGACTGACCTTCCCGCGCACTACGTTGCCGACGCCTCGCAAGGTCCCAGCCTGTCGGGGCTTAGCACCCCGGTATCCTTCACCCTCCCCTCGGGCGTCAACGGCCAGGGCCAGGTGCAGGTTCGTATCCTGACCGCCAACGCCGTCGGCAACGACGAATGGATCGGCATCGACAATATCGCCGTCACCTCGAACGCGAGCGCCGGTCCGGTGACCCAGCCCGGCATCCTGTCGGTCGGGGACGCCGCCATCGCCGAAGGCGATTCGGGCACCACCGCGCTGACCTTCACCGTCACCCGCGACAGCGGCGACGACGGCGCGGTCGGCGCGACCTGGACGATCGTGCCCGGCACCGCCACCGCCGCCGACCTGGCGGCGGGACAGGCGCTGACCGGCACCGTCAGCTTCGCCGACGGCCAGACCAGCGCCACCGTCACCGTCCTCGTCGCGGGCGACACCGTCTTCGAACTGAACGAAAGCTTCGCGCTCAACCTCAGCGCCCCGACCGGCGGCGCGTTTCTCGGCGACGCCAGCGGCGCCGGCACTATCACCAACGACGATGCCCCGCCCCCCGTCCAGAACGTGTGGATCAACGAGATCAACTACGACCCGGCCGGAAGCCCCGACGCCGGCGAATTCATCGAGGTCGCCGGTCTTGCCGGGGTCGACCTCGCCGGCTGGTCGCTGGTCTTCTACAACGGCAACGGCGGCGGCTCCTACCGCACCGTCAGCCTGAGCGGCACGCTCGCCGACAGCACCAACGGCTTCGGCTTCGCCAACGTCCCCGCCACCACCGGCGACTGGCTGCAGAACGGCTCGCCGGACGGCATCGCGCTGGTCGACAATGTCGGCCGCGTCGTCCAGTTCCTCAGCTACGAGGGCACCTTCACCGCTACCAGCGGCCCGGCCGCGGGCATGACCAGCACCGACATCGGCGCCTTCCAGCAGCAGGCGCCGACCGGCACCTCGCTCCAGCTGACCGGCACCGGCTCAAGCTACGCCGACTTCACCTGGTCGTACAATGTCGACAGCACCACGGGCACCGCCAATGCCGGCCAGGCCTTCCTGTCGGGCACCGACCAGGGCCAGATCCGGATCGCCAGCGCGCAGGTCGTGGAAGGCCAGTCGGGCACCAGCAGCCTCGTCTTCACCGTGACCCGCTCGGGCGGGTTCGCGACCGCCGCGGACGTCGCCTACACGCTCGGCTTCGGCACCGCCGATGCCGCCGATCTTGCCGCCGGCACGCCGCTCACCGGCACGGTGCATTTCGACGCCAACCAGTTCACCGCCACCATCACCGTGCCGATCGCCGCCGACACGCTAGGCGAGCGCAACGAGACGATCACCGTCGCGCTTGGCGCGGTGACCGGCAACGCCGTGGTGACGCAGGGCGCCGCCATCGGCACGATCCTCAACGACGACCGCGTCACGCTCACCATCATGGACATTCAGGGTGAGGCGCACGCGTCGCCCTATAACGGCCAGCCGATCGCCACGAGCGGCATCGTCACCGTGGTCGACACCAACGGCTTCTACCTGCAAGACCCCAACGGCGACGGCAACGTCGCCACCTCGGACGCGGTCTTCGTCTACACCGGCACCGCCCCGACGGTCGCGGTCGGCGACGCCATCGCGCTGACCGGCACCGTCGGCGAGTTCGGCTTCGCCGGCGGCCTCACCACCACCGAAATCACCAACGCGAGCTGGACCGTCACCAGCACCGGCAACCCGCTTCCGGCGGCGGTCCTCATCAGCGCCGAGGAACGCCTCCCGCCGACCGAGAGCATCGACAGCGACGGCCTCACCGTCTTCAACCCGTCGGTCGACGGGATCGATTTCTGGGAATCGCTCGAAGGCATGCGCGTCACCATCGACCGCCCGCTGGTGGTGTCGAACACCAACGCCAATGGCGAGACGATGATCGTCGCCTCGCTCGGCGAGGGTGCCACCGGCGTCAACGAGCGCGGCGGCATCACCATCAGCCCCGGCGACTACAACCCGGAGATGGTCGAGCTCGACGACCGCTTCGGCGCGCTGTTCGGCTACACGCCCAACCACAGCATCGGCGACCAGCTCGGCAACGTCACCGGCGTCGTCGGCTACAGCAACGACCATTTCGAGATCCTCGCGACCGAAAGCGTCCTCGTCACGCAGGATGTCACGCTGGGCGACAACCCGACCACGCTGCGCAGCGACGCCAACAGCATCACCATCGCCACCTACAATCTCGAAAACCTCGATCCGGGCGACATGAAGTACGACATCCTCGCCTCGGACATCGTCTATAGCCTGGGCGCGCCGGACATCATCGCGGTGCAGGAAATCCAGGACCCGAACGGCGCCGCGACCGGCGGAACCCTGTCGGGCGCGGAAACCGCGCAGGGCCTGATCGACGCCATCTATGTCATGAGCGGCATCCGCTACGCTTATGTCGAGGTCGCGCCGACCGACTATAACAGCACCGGCGGCGAGCCGAACGGCAACATCCGCTCGGGCTATTTCTACCGCGTCGACACGGTCACCTATGTCGACGGCTCGGCCCGCCTGATCACCGATCCGGCGTTCGGCACCATCCGCAGCCCGCTCGTCGCCGACTGGGTCGTAAACGGCCAGTCGATCACCACCATCAACGTCCACCTCACCGCGCGCAGCAACAGCGATCCGCTGTGGGGCAGCGATCAGCCGCCCTCGGCCGCCGGCGACGGCGCCCGCACCGCGCAGCTTGCGGCGGTCGGCCAGTGGATCAACGACCAGCTCGCGACCAACCCGGAGCTTCGCCTCGCGCTCGTCGGCGACTTCAACGGCTTCTACTTCGAAACCGCGCAGACCCAGCTGACCGAAACCGGCGTGCTGACCAACCTCGCCGCGACGTTGCTGCCCGAAGAAGAGCGCTACAGCTACGTGTTCGAGGGCAATTCGCAGCTGATCGACAACATGCTGGTGACCGGCAACCTGCTTACCGGCGCCCAGATCGACGCGGTGCACATCAACGCCGAAGTCACCGTCCGTCCCTCGGACCACGACCCGCAGGTGGCGCGCCTCCTGCTCGGCACGACGCCCTACGACCTGGCGCTCAGCGGCACGGTCGTCGTCGAGAATGCCGCCGCCGGCACCGTCGTCGGCACCGCCAGCGCCAGCGACAGCGCGCGCGACACGCTGACCTACTCGCTGACCGACAACGGCGGCGGGCTGTTCGCGATCGACGGCGCGACCGGGGTAATCACCACCACCGCGCCGATCGATCATGAAACGCTGGCCAGTGTCCAGCTCGGCGTGCGCGCCACCGACACCGGCGGCAACAGCGTGGACCGGACCGTCACCGTCACCATCGGCGACCTCAACGAGGCCCCGACCGCCGCGGCCGACGCCGTTTCGGTCGACGAGGACGGCCAGACCGGCAACCTGTGGAACCAGCTGCTCGGCAACGACGGCGATCCGGATGCCGGCAACACGCTGACCATCCTGTCGGTCGATACCGGCACGACGCTAGGCAGCGTGATCTTCGACCCGGTCACGCAAAGCCTGGTCTACGTCGCCGACGCCGAGGTATTCGACGAACTCGCGACCGGCGCTTCGATGACCGACAGCTTCACCTACACCGTCCGCGATGCGGCGGGGCTGGTCTCGACCGCGTCGGTCACGATGACCGTGACCGGCGTCGCCGACGGCGGCGATTTCGTCCGCGGCAACGGCAACGACGTGTTCAGCGGCTCGGCGGGCGAGGATCGCCTGTTCGGCAATAACGGCAACGACACGATCTATGGCCTGGGCGGCCAGGATCGCCTGTTCGGCGGCAACGGCGACGACTTCCTTTATGGCGGCGCGGGCAACGACATGCTGCTGGGCGAGCGCGGCAATGACGTGCTGGAAGGCGGCGCGGGCATCGACCGCTTCGTCTTCGGCAAAGGTGCGGGCGACGACATCATCCGCGATTTCGACGTCACCCGCGACATTCTCGTCCTCGGCGAGGGCCAATCGATCCAGTCGAGCACGGTAGGCGACCGCAACGGCGACGGCATCGACGACCTGTTCCTCCAGCTCGGCCGCGGCGGCACGGTCACGCTCTACGGCGTCAACAGCCTTGCCGGCGTGCAGACCGCCAGCGGGATGATGATCGATGGGTCCCCGGCGGCATCCGCCGGCGCCCCGACCGCGTCTAAGCCGACGGCGACGCCGATCCAGGAAGCGCTGGTGCACGACGCCTTGGGCTTCGCCGCCGCCCACGCCGCGCCGGCCTTCGACGGCCACTTCTGGCTGTAACGGACGAGCGGGGCCGCCTCAGGCGGCGGCCCCGTTCCCGGCCACCCCGGCCGCGACCCGGTCGAGAAGCCACGCCCGGAATCGCTTGATCTTGGGCACCTGCCGCCGCGCCGGCGGAATGACGAGATAATAGCCGAAGCGTCCCTGCGTCGTCTCGGGGAAGGGCTGCACCAGCCGGCCGTCGGCTAGGTCCTTCGCCCAGAAGGTGGGGGTCAGCATCGCGAAGCCCTGTCCCGCCATCGCCGCATTGGCTTCGTCCGCTTGGCTGTCGAGCCGCAACCCGCCGCGCCGCGAGCGACCGGCGGTCCCCACGCCGCGTTCCTCGAGCCAGTGATCAAGCCATTCGTCCTCGGGGCTGATCAAAGGCAGGTCGGGTAGGTCGGACGGCCTCATCGGCCGCCCCAGCTTCGCCTCGACCCGCCGAATGAGGGTCGGTGCGCCCATCGGCGTGTAGTCGATCGGCATCAGCGGTTCGCTGTCGAGCCCGTCCCACGAACCCAACCCAGCGCGGATCGCGATGTCCGCCTCGCCGCCATGCAGGTCGACCAGCCGCCCGTCGGTGGTCAGCCGCACCGCCAGGTCGGGATGGTCGAGCTGGAACCCGCCCAGCCGCCACACCAGCCACGCATTGGCGAAGGTCCGCGTCGTCGCCACGGTCAGCAGCGCCTCGTCCTCGTCGCGCTGGGTGGCGAAGGCGGCATCGATCGCGTCGAACGCCTGCGTCAGCGACGGCAGCAGCCGCGCCCCCAGCGGGCTCAGCCGCGCGCGCCCCTTCTCGCGCACGAACAGCGGCGCTTTCAGCCGTTCTTCCAATAATTTGACCTGATAGGACACCGCCGCTTGCGTCATGCCCAGCTCCTGCGCCGCGGCGGTGAAATTCTCCAGTCGGGCGGCGGCCTCGAACACGCGAACGGCGGACAGGGGCGGAAGCTGGCGCATTCTGCATTCCATAAGCCAGCCTTATCGCTGATGTCTATCGTTTCGTTGGCGACCCGATCGGGCATTCCCTAATTCGGAGGGGCGTCGGCGGACGTTCCCTCCCTCCTCCGCCGGCGCCACCAACAGGAGACAAGGTCATGCGCGACGAACTTTTTGACCGGGATTACCAGGCTGGCCGCGACGCACTTCACGACGGCATCGATCATCTGGTGGCGAAGACGGCCGCCGTCTTCCGCGCGATGGCGCGAATCCGCTTTGCCCGGCCGTGGGCCGCGCGCTCCCGCCGCGCCGGCTCCAGCCATCTCGCCTGAGCGAATGTCCTCCGGTCCGCACGGCCTCGCGTCGCCCGACGCGGGGCCGTTTCCGTTGCGGGCCGGCCATGCGCATTGCCGATCCCCCGCCCCTCCCCTATAGGCGCCCCAACCCGTTCCCCAATCATCGAAGAGGCCCAATGTCCCGTCGCCGCCAGATCTACGAAGGCAAGGCCAAGATCCTCTACGAGGGTCCCGAGCCCGGCACCCTGATCCAGTATTTCAAGGACGACGCGACCGCCTTCAACGCGCAGAAGCGCGGCACGATCGCCGGCAAGGGCGTCATCAACAACCGCATCAGCGAGCTCATCTTCACCGCGCTCGCCAACATCGGCGTGCCGACCCACTTCATCCGCCGCCTCAACATGCGCGAACAGCTCGTCCGCCAGGTCGAGATCATTCCGATCGAGGTAGTCTGCCGAAACGTCGCCGCCGGCTCGCTGTCGAAGCGCCTCGGGATCGAGGAAGGCACCCAGCTGCCGCGCACGATCATCGAATATTATTACAAGGACGACGCGCTCGGCGACCCGATGATCGCCGATGAACATATCGCCTGCTTCGGCTGGGCCAGCCAGGACGAGATGAACGACATCGCCGACATGGCGATCCGCGTGAACGATTTCCTGTGCGGGCTGTTCGCGGCGATCGGCATCCGCCTCGTCGACTTCAAGCTGGAATTCGGCCGCGTCTGGGACGGCGACTATAGCCGCATCATCCTCGCCGACGAAATCAGCCCCGACGGCTGCCGCCTGTGGGACATGAAGTCGAACGAGAAGCTCGACAAGGACCGCTTCCGCCAGGATCTCGGCAACGTCGAGGAAGCCTATCAGGAAGTCGCCCGCCGACTCGGCCTGCTGCCCGAAGAAGGCGACGACACGCCGATCCTCGACCTCGACTCGCACCGCAAGAAGCGCGGCAAGTAAGGCAGCGGCCATGCCGCTGCCCCGCGCCCGCGTCGTCACCCTCAACGCCGCCCTCGGCCCGCTCGACTATCGCGTCCCCGACGGCATGGCCGTCGCGCCGGGCAGCGTGGTCGTCGCGCCGCTGGGCCCGCGCCAGCTGGTCGGAGTCGCGTGGGAGGCCGAGCGCCTGCCCAGCGAGGAGGTCGGCGACAATCGCCTCCGCCCGCTTGCTGGCCTCGTCGACGTGCCGCCCATCCCGGCGCCGCTGCGCCGCCTGTGTGAATGGACCGCGGACTATTACCTCAGCCCGCTCGCCGCGGTGCTGCGCATGGTCCTGCCCTCCTCCTCGGCGCTCGCCGGCCCGCGGACGATGATCGAATACAAGCCCACCGGCCACCGCCCCGACCGCATCACCCTGCAGCGCGAACGCGCCCTCGACCGCATCGAGGGACGGCAGGGCACGGTGCGCGAGCTCGCCGCCCACGCCGAGGTCAGCGACGCCGTGATGCGCGGCCTCGTCAACGCCGGCGCGCTCGAGCGCGTCGAGGTCGACGGCGACCAGCCCTACCCGCTCCCCGACCCCGATTTCGCCCCGCCCACGCTCAGCGACGAACAGCACGCCGCCGCCGCCAGCCTCACCCAGAGCATCGGCGCCGGCTTCGACCCGATCCTGCTCGACGGCGTCACCGGATCCGGCAAGACCGAAGTCTATTTCGAAGCAATCGCGGCCGCGCTCCGCGCCGACAAACAGGTGCTCGTCCTCCTCCCCGAGATCGCGCTGACCGAGCCGTTCCTCACCCGCTTCACCGCCCGCTTCGGCTGCAAGCCCGTGGCGTGGCACAGCGACCTGCGCTCCTCGCAGCGCCGCGGCGCCTGGCGCGCCATCGCCAGCGGCGAGGCCAAGGTCGTCGTCGGCGCGCGCTCCAGCCTCTTCCTCCCCTACCCGAACCTCGGCCTGATCGTCGTCGACGAGGCGCACGAACCCAGCTTCAAGCAGGAAGAAGGCGTCCAATATCACGCCCGCGACGTCGCGGTGATGCGCGGCCATTTCGAGGACATTCCGGTGATCCTCGCCAGCGCCACCCCCGCCATCGAGACCCGCCACATGGTCGAGGTCGGCCGCTACCGCGAGGTCAAGCTTACCGAACGCCACGGCGCCGCCCAAATGCCCGAAATCCGCGCCATCGACCTGACGCAGGACCCGCCCGAGCGCGGCCGCTGGCTCGCCCCCAGCCTTGTTGCCGAACTGCAGGCCAACCTCGACGCGGGCGAGCAGTCGCTCCTCTTCCTCAACCGCCGCGGCTTTGCCCCGCTGACGCTCTGCCGCACCTGCGGCCACCGTTTCCAATGCCCCAATTGCACCGCCTGGATGGTCGAGCACCGGCTGATGCATCGCCTCGCCTGCCACCATTGCGGGCACGTCATGCCGCCGCCCAAGACCTGCCCCGAATGCGGGGACGAGGACAGCCTCGTCGCCTGCGGCCCGGGCGTCGAGCGCATCGCCGACGAGGTCGCCGCGCTCTTCCCCGAGGCGTGCACCGCGATCGTCACCTCCGACACCATCTGGTCCCCCGCGCGCGCCGCCGAGTTCGTCCGCGCGATGGAGGCGCAGGAGATCGACATTGTCGTCGGCACCCAGTTGGTCACCAAGGGCTACCACTTCCCGAACCTTACCCTGGTCGGGGTGGTCGATGCCGACCTCGGCCTGCAGGGCGGCGACCTGCGCGCGGCGGAGCGCAGCTTCCAGCAGATCCAGCAGGTCGCCGGCCGTGCCGGGCGCGGCGACAAGCCCGGGCGCGTCCTCGTCCAGACCCACGATCCCGAGGCGCCGGTGATCGAAGCGCTCGTCAGCGGCGACGGCCCCGGCTTCTACGCCGCCGAGACCGCCGCGCGCCGCGCCGCCGCCATGCCGCCCTTCGGCCGCCTCGCCGCGATCATCGTCAGCGCCGAGGACCAGGCCGAGGCGGAAGGCACCGCGCGCCGCATCGGCGCCGCCGCCCCGCGCGTCGAGGACATGGCCGTCTTCGGTCCGGCCCCCGCCCCGCTCGCCATGCTGCGCGGCCGCCACCGCCAGCGCCTGCTGGTCCACGCCGCGCGCAAGCTCGACGTGCAGGACGTCATCCGCGACTGGCTCGGCGGCCTCGAATGGAGTTCGAAAGTCCGCGTCTCGGTCGACGTGGACCCCTACAGCTTCCTTTGAGCGTTGGGGCGGGCATGACGATCCTCGTTCCCGTCCTCGGCGACCAGCTCAGCCACCACCTGCCCAGCCTCACCGACGCCGACCCGGCCGAGACGATCGTGCTGATGATGGAGGTGTGGGACGAGGCGACCTACGTGCGCCACCACCAGCAGAAGATCGCGCTCATCTTCGCGGCCATGCGGCATTTCGCCGACGATCTTCGGGCGCGCGGCTTCACCGTCGATTACGTCGCGCTCGACGACCCCGCCAACAGCGGCAGCTTCACCGGCGAGGTCGAGCGCGCGATCCGGCACCACCGCCCCGCCGCCATCCGCGTCGTCGAGGCGGGCGAGCACCGCGTGCAGGACGCGATCCTTGGCTGGGAAAAGGCGTTCGGCCTTCCGGTCCACGTCCTGCCCGACACGCGCTTCCTGTGCACCATCGAGGAATTTCTCGCCTGGGCCGGGGCGCGGCGCGAGCTTCGCATGGAATATTTCTACCGTGAGATGCGCCGCAAGACCGGCCTTTTGATGACCGCCGACGGCAAGCCCGAGGGCGGCAAGTGGAATTACGACAGCGAGAATCGCGACGCCGCCCGCCCCGGCACGCGTTTCCCCGACCGCCCGCGCTTCCAGAAAGACGCCGTCACCCGCGAAGTGCTCGACCTCGTCGCCCAGCGCTTCGGCGACCATTTCGGCGACCTCGACGGCTTCGACTGGCCCGTCACCGCCGATGAGGCCGAGGCCGCGCTTGCCGACTTCCTCGCACACCGCCTGCCGCATTTCGGGGAGACGCAGGACGCGATGCTGAAGGGCGAGGACAGCATGCACCACGCCTTGCTCTCGACCTCGATCAACCTCGGCCTGCTCGACCCGCTCGACGTATGCCGCCGCGCCGAGGCGGAATATCGCAAGGGCCGCGTTCCCCTCGCTGCCGCCGAGGGCTTCATCCGCCAGATCTTCGGCTGGCGCGAATATGTCCGCGGCATCTACTGGTGGGAAGGGCGGGACTATGGCGCCGCCAACGCGCTTGGCGCGACCCGCCCGCTCCCCGAATTCTACTGGACGGGCGAGACCGACATGGCTTGCCTCGCCGATTGCGTGCGCACCACCCGCGACAACGCCTACGCCCACCATATCCAGCGGCTGATGGTGCTCGGCAATTTCGCGATGCTCGCGGGCGTCGATCCGGCCCAGGTCAGCGACTGGTTCCTCGTCGTCTACGCCGACGCCTACGAATGGGTCGAAATGCCCAATGTCATCGGCATGAGCCAGCACGCCGACGGCGGCCGCATGGCCTCCAAACCCTATGCCGCCAGCGGCGCCTACATCGACCGGATGAGCGATTATTGCGCGGGCTGCCGCTACGACGTGAAGCAGAAGACGGGCCCCGACGCCTGCCCCTTCAACGCGCTCTACTGGGACTTCCTCGCCCGCAACGAGCGCACGCTCCGCGGCAACGGCCGCCTGCGCAACCCGTACGCCACCTGGGACCGCATCAAGCCCGAGAAGCAGGCCGAGTATCGCGCCAGCGCCGCGGCCTTTCTCGCCACGCTGGGACCGGCGCGGCCCGGTTGGGCGCGTCAGGCGAAGGCCGCCGCCACCGCCGCCCGGTCGAGCCCGAAATCCTCCAGCGAATAACGATGCCCCTCGTGCGCCGTCGAGCGCGCGAGGAACCGCGCCATCCGCCGCTCGGTCGCCTCATCGAGCGTCCACCCCAGCATCGCGTAGATCGCGCTCACCGCCCCGCGCCAGTCGCGCGACACGTCGGCATAGGCGAGCGCGACTCGCGGCACGTGCGGGTGGCGCTCCAGCGCCCGCTCCATTCGCTCGGCCCGCAGTCGCGTCTTGCGCAGCCATTCCGCCCCGATCTCCGCGCGCGTCACCACGTCCGACTGCAGCTTGCTGTGGTTCCACACCAGGCTCGCCCCCGAGGCCACCAATTGCTCCTCCGGCCGCCGAAGCACCACCAGCCGCGCGTCCGGAAACCGCTCCAGCAGTAGCTCGAGGTCCTGCGCGAACTGCGGCGCCTTCAGGAGCCACGGCCGCGCCGGGTCGAGCCCGCGGTGCCACCCCGCGATCCGCAGCAAGTCGGCGAACTCGTCATAGACGTCCGCCGCCCCCTGCCCCTCGCACCAGCGGGCAAAGCCCGGCACCCGCCACTGCCCCTCGAACAACGCGCCCCAGATCGAAAAAGCGTGCAGCCCGAAATCCTCTTCGGCCGCCATCGGCGCGCTCGGGTGCGCGGCCTGCAGCGCCGGGTTCATCGCCCGCATCGCGCCCGCCGTCGCGTAAGCCGCGAGCACCCGCCGATCGATCGCCCCGCGATAAGGCACGGGGTCGAGCTGCTCGAACAGCCGGTTCGCCGCCAGCTGCTCCTCGCACGCCAGCAGGCGGTGGATCCGCGTCGTGCCCGAGCGCATCTGCCCGACCACCACCACCGGCGGCGCCAGCGGCCGCGCCGCGATCGCGGGATGCGCCGCCATCAGCCGGTCCGCCCGGATCCGCGCCCGCACCAGCTTGACCAGCTGCACATAGGCGGCCGTTCGCCCGACCGGGTTCAGCCCCGCCTCCGCGCGCAGCGAAGCGCACAGCCGCTCGAGCCGCTCGCGCCACGGGCCCGTCGCCGCCTTGCCCCGCTCGCGCCGCTCCGCCGCCGCGACGATCGCCCCGGGCTCGAGCGGCGGGCGCGTCGCCCAGCCCTTCGCCCACGCCCGTTCCAGCATGACCGACGCCCGCGATGGCGGCCGAACTTCCTGCCACTCCATGGCGCCACGCTATCAAGGTCGCCGCGCCATTGAAACCGCCACGGCCGATGCTAGGACTTGGGGCGAGGGAGACATTGAATGACGTTGCGTAATCTGTTGCTGGCCGCCGCCTGCCTGGCGGCGCCGGCGAATGCGGCCTGGCACAAGGCCAGCAGCCCCCACTTCACCATCTATGCCGACGAGGACCCGGCCAAGCTCAAGGCCTATGCCGAAAAGCTCGAACGCTTCGACCAGGCGGTCCGCCTCGCGCGCGGCATGAAGGACCCGGCGCTCGCCCCCGGCAACCGGCTCAAGGTCTTCATCGTCCCCGACACCACCGCCGTCGCCAAGCTTCACCCCGGCCGCGACACCCGCATCGCCGGCTTCTACCGGCTCAGCGCGATCAATGGCGCCGCGGTCGTCCCGCGCGACGGCCCGAAGGGATTCGCCAGTTCGCCCGACACGGTCTTCTTCCACGAATATGCGCATCACCTGATGTTCCAGCAGTTCACGACGCCGATGCCCGCGTGGCTGGTGGAAGGCTTCGCCGAATTCTACGGCATGACCGACGTCAACGCCGACGGCTCGGTCGGCTTCGGCGGCGCGCCGGTCCACCGCGCCCGCGCGCTTCGCCAGCCAACCAATCCCCTGCCCTTCGCGCAGATGCTGGCGGGCGCCCGCGCCACCAACTCGCAGGAAATGGCCGCGCTCTACGCCCGCGGCTGGCTGCTCACCCACTATCTCACCTTCTCGAAGGAGCGCGCCGGCCAGCTCGACCGCTATCTGGCGGGCATGGCCGCGGGCAAGGACCCCGTCGCCGCCGCGACCGAGGTGTTCGGCCCGCTCGGCCAGCTCGAGGTGGAGACCGACCGCTACCTGCGCGCCGACAAATTCCTCTATCTCAAGCTGCCCGCCGACCGCGTGACGGTCGGCGCGGTCGCCGTCACCCCGCTCGGCGCGGCGGGCGAGGCGATCATGCCCCTGAAGATCCGCCTCAACGCCGGTGGGGACGAGGATTATGCGAAGCTCGCCGAGGCGGTTCGCGCCGTCGCCGCGCGCTTCCCGACCGACCTTCTCGTGCTCGAAACGCTGGCCGAGGCGGAGAACCGGGCGAAGCAGCATGCCGCCGCCCGCCAGGCCGCCGATCGCGCGCTGGCGATCGACGCCAACTCCGTCACCGCGCTGGTGACGAAAGGCTGGGCGACGATGGAGCAGGCGCGCGGCACCGCCGACGCCGCCCCGTTCGCGGAGGCCCGCGCCCTGTTCAACCGCGCCAACCGGATCGAACCGGAGAACCCGGTCCCGCTGATCCTCTATTTCAACAGCTTCGGCCTGCAGGGCATCGCCCCAACCGCCAACGCGATCGAGGCCATCCGCTACGCCAGCGCGCTCGCCCCGCAAGACATGGGGCTGCGGATCGTCGCCGGCAAAACCTACCTTGCCGAGGGCAAGATGGCCGACGCGCGACGGGTGCTCGTGCCGGTCGCTTACTACCCGCATGGCGGGCGGCTTGCCGACGAGGCGCGCACGTTGATCGAAAAGACGAAATAGGACGTAAATCCAGCGTCTTGATTATGATTATCCGTCGGCTATCACCGGCGGCAGAAGTTTTTTGGGGAGGGGAATGAACGTGCGTATTTCGTATCTCGCGGGGGCCGCCGCCGCGGCGCTCGCCGCCATGCCGGCTTCGGCGCAGTGGCAGCAGGCGACGTCCAAGCATTTCGTGATCTACGGCGACATGCCCGAAGCGCAGATGCGCGACTATGCGACTCGCCTCGAAAAGTTCGACGCCGTCGCCCGCCTCATCCGCTCGATGAAGGACCCGACGGTCGGTGACGGCAACCGCGTCCAGGTGCTGGTCGTCTCCTCGATGCTCGACGTCAACCGTCTCTACGGCGCGGCCGACGCGGGCGTTGGCGGCTATTACATGGGCCTCGTCAGCGGGCCGATCATCGTCACGCCGGAAACCATCCGCCGCCTCAACGGGCGCACCGACAAGATCGACCCGGAAGCGGTGTTCTTCCACGAATACACCCACCACCTGCAGCTCCAGAGCACGCAGCGGCCGATGCCGATGTGGCTGTCGGAAGGCTTTGCCGAATTCATGGGCAGCCCGATCTTCAACGCCGACGGCTCGGTCTCGATTGGCGCCGCCCCGGCGATGCGCGCGCAGCAGCTGATCAAGGGCCGCTGGGCGCCGATGGCCGACCTGCTCGAAGGCGATGCCTTCCGGCTCGGCCAGGCGGGCTTCGGGATCCAGAATTACGCCCAGGGCTGGCTGCTCAATCACTATCTGGCGTTCGAACCTTCGCGGAAGGGCCAGACCGAGAAATATGTCGCCGGCATCGAACGGGGCGAAAATGCCCTCGTCGCGGCCCGCAACGCCTTCGGCGACCTCGGCACGCTCGAAACCGAAATGCGCGACTATCTGAAGCGCAAGAGCCTGCCGGTCGTCCGGATCGACGCCAACAAACTCAATGTCCCGCCGGTCACGGTTACCACCATGTCGCCGGGCGCGAGCGAGGCGATGCCCTTCCGCATCCATGCCAAGACCGGTTACCGGTCGGTGACGACCGCTTATGTTGCCGGCAAGGTGCGTGATATCGCCAAGCGCTATCCCAACGACCCGATGGTCCTGCGCACGCTCGCGGAGGCGGAATTCGACGATAAGAATTACGATGCCGCCATCGCCGCCGCCGACGCGGTGCTCAAGCTCGACCCGAAGCAGACGGAAGGGCTGGTCTACAAGGGCCGCGGCCTGCTGGCGAAGGCCAAGAAGGCCAATGACCCGGCCCTGTTCGCCGAGGCGCGCAAGCAGTTCCTCGCCGCCAACCGGATCGACCCGGAGGATCCCGAGCCGCTCTACCTCTACTATCGCACTTACCGCGCGGCCAATACGGCGGCCCCGCAGGCGGCGGTCGACGCGCTCAAATATGCCTCGATCCTGGCGCCGCGCGACTTCTATCCGGCGGTGCAGCTGGTGGCCGAATATCTTCGCCGCGGCGACGGCAAGGCGGCGGCGGAGGCGTTGAAGCCGCTGGCCTACCTGCCCCACGCCGGCCAGACCAACCGCAACGACGCGCTCACCGTCCTCAAGATGATCGAGGCCGGCAACAATGCGGGCGCGCTCGCCATGATGCAGAAGGAAATGTTCCCGAAGAAGGACGAGGACCCGAACTAAGGGTCGCGGCCTACAGGTCCAGGCTCGCCTGTTCCTTCCAGCTGGCTCCCTCGGCCGCAAGAAGCTTGCGCTTGCGGTCGAGGCCGCCGGCATAGCCGCCCAGGCTACCATCCGACCGGATGACGCGGTGGCAGGGCACCAGCACCGCGACCGGGTTGGCGCCGTTGGCCGTTCCCACCGCGCGCGTCGCCTTGGGGTCGCCGATCGCCGCGGCAATGTCGGCATAGGACCGCGTCTCGCCCGGCGGGATCTTGCGCAACTCGCGCCACACCTTTTCCTGAAACGCCGTGCCCTGGACGTCGATCGGCAGGTCGTGCGCCGCCGGCGTGCCGATCGCCGCGATCGCCTCCTCGACCCACGGCGCGATGGTCCCGTCGTCGGGCAGGATCGTCGCGTTGGGGAAGCGCCGGCGAAGGTCGGCCTCGCGCTCCTCGAAGCTCAGCGTGCAGATGCCCTTGGCGGTCGCCGCCACCAGCAACGGGCCGATCGGGCTGTCGGCGACGGTGAAGCGGATCGTCTCCCCGCGCCCACCCTCGCGCCACGCCGACGGCGCCATGCCCATCCGCTCCTTCGCGTCCGCGTAGAAGCGGCTGGGCGCGTTATAGCCCGCATCGTAGATCGCCTCGGTCACGGTCTTGTCTCCCGTCAGTTCGGCCGTTGCCCGCTTCGCGCGGAGCGATCGGGCATAAGCGGCCGGCGATACGCCGAGGTCGCGGGTGAACAGGCGCTGGAAATGATGCGTGGCATAGCCGACCGCCGCCGCCAGTCGGTCGAGCGGAATCATTTCCTCGCTCGTCTCGATCAAACGCACCGCCTCCGCCACCGCCTTGCGATCGCGCCCGACGTCGTCCGGTTTACAGCGCAGGCAGGAACGATAGCCCGCCCCCCGCGCCGCGCTTGCGGTGCCGTAGAACTCGACGTTCTCGCGCCTCGGGCGTCGCGCGGGGCAGCTTGGCTTGCAGTAGATGCCGGTCGTCTTGACCGCCACCACGAAGCGCCCGTCCTGCGACCGGTCGCGCGCCTCGAACGCTTTCCAGGCCGCCTCGATGTCAAATGTTCGCATCAGCATGGACCTACCATAATCGCTCTTCCTAAGGCATCGCTTCCCATGGATTGCGATCAAACCCTCGTTTTCACCAACGGCGAGCTTGACGCTCCCGACGTGCAGCAACTCCTTGCCCACCATATTACCGAGATGCGGGCCGACTCGCCGCCGGAGGCGTGCCACGTCCTGCCGGTCGACGGCCTGCGCGACCCGGCGATCCGCTTCGTGACCCTGCGCGACGGCAACGGCGTCCTGCTCGGCGTCGGTGCCTTGAAGGACCTCGGCGGTGGCCATGGCGAGATCAAGTCGATGCGCACCACCCCGACCGCGCTGGGCCGTGGTGTCGGCCGCGCCATGCTTGGCCACCTCATCGCCCTCGCGCGCGACGGCGGCCTTGCCCGCCTCAGCCTCGAAACCGGCAACAGCCCGTTCTTCGACGCGGCCAACCGCCTCTACGCCGGCGCCGGGTTCGAACGCTGCGGCCCGTTCGGCGGTTATGCCGACACGCCCTTCACCCATTTTTACACCCGGGCGATCTAGTACCGCTCGATCCGCGCCGCGAAGCAGCCGTGCGCCGCATTGTGGGCATCAATGTAGGCGATGTCGTCGTCGCCGAAGAGGTCGAGAATGGCCGCTTCCGCCTCCCCTGGCGCCGCCAGCCGCGCGTCCTTCAGCATCCCGTCGCCGCCGAAGCCGCGCAGGCCGAGCGGTCGTCCCTCGAACACCGGCGGCAAGCGGTCGATATAGTCGGCGGCCTCGACTCCTTCGCGAACGTAAATGGCGTAGGCCGCCCGGAACGGCGTCGCGACGTCGTGGCTGACATGATGGGTCAGGACGAGCCGTTCCCCGGCTTTCGCGTCCTCCAGCGACACGCGGCACGGAAAGCCGCGATCGCTCGCGGCGACGACGATCCGCGATAGCGCGGGGCGCGGCCCCTCCCCGTCCCCGCGGAACAGGGGCGCGAAGGGCGTGGGGTCGAGCCCCCGGATTCGGTAGGTCATGGCGAGTCTCCTTTGGGTCATTCCCCCGGATAGGCCGCGCCCCGATGGCGCGCGTCCCGCCGCTTGCGCCCAAAGTTTGAGACACCCGCCTTGCATCGAATCCCTACCCTTGCTAGGGGCGCGCCAACCCATGGGGGGCGCGCGATTTTTCGCGGCGCCCCGATCATAGCATGGGGCCAAATTTTCTCTGTCTGGAGCATTGGGCGCGTGGAGAATTCCGGCGGCATTCAGGCCAGCTTAGCGGGGCGTTACGCCACCGCCCTGTTCGGCTTGGCCCGTGACGAAAACAAGATCGATGCGGTCAGCCGCAGCCTGGCGACGCTCGAAGCGGCGCTGGCCGAATCGGGTGACTTCAAGGCGCTCGTGACCAGCCCGCTGATCGGGCGGGTCGAGGCCGGCAAGGCGATTCGGGCGCTCGTCCCGACGCTGGGCGTCGATCCCGTCACCGGCAACTTCCTCGGCGTGCTCGCCGACAACGGTCGCCTTGGCGAGCTGACGAACGTCGTCCGGCTCTTCAAGCGCCTGTCGAGCGACTATCGCGGCGAAACCGCCGCCGAAGTGACGACTGCCCACGCGCTCGACGACGCGCAGGTCGCGGCCCTCAAGGCCAAGCTCGCCGCGCGCCTCGGCCGCGACGTCGCCATCGACACCAAGGTCGATCCCGCCATTCTCGGAGGCATCGTGGTCCGTCTGGGCAGCCAGATGATCGACGCCTCGATCCGTACCAAACTCAACACTCTTGCTCAGGCAATGAAGGGCTAAAAATGGACATCCGCGCCGCTGAAATCTCCCGCGTCATCCGCGACCAGATCGCGAATTTCGACGCCGATGCCCAGGTCTCCGAAGTCGGCAGCGTGCTGTCGGTCGGCGACGGTATCGCCCGCATCCACGGGCTCGACAACGTCCAGGCGGGCGAAATGGTCGAGTTCGCCGACGGCACCAAGGGCATGGCTCTGAACCTCGAAGCCGACAACGTCGGCGTCGTGATTTTCGGGTCGGACAGCGCCATCAAGGAAGGCACCACCGCCAAGCGCACCGGCACCATCGTCGACGTTCCGGTCGGCAAGGGCCTGCTCGGCCGCGTCGTCGACGCGCTCGGCAACCCGATCGACGGCAAGGGCCCGATCGTCGCCGA
>CAZKCD010000005.1:0-34560 GCA_964551235.1 uncultured Sphingomonas sp. | reverse complement strand
AGCAGCAGCGCGGCCAGCACGATAACGACCGCCTGCGTGGTAATCGAATGGACCATGGTGGTGACCGCGCTGACCGCCAGGATCATGACCAGGCTGGTGCCGATCACCACGCGCGGCGCCATGCCGAGGATGTAGATCATCGCCGGCACGATGATGAAGCCGCCGCCGACGCCTAGGAGCATGGTGAGGATGCCCGCGCCGAACCCGATCAGCGCCGGGGCGAGCGGCGAGATGTAGAGGCCCGAGGCGTAGAATCGCATGCGGTAGGGCAGCGAGGCGACCCAGCGGTTGTGGCGCTGCGGCGGCGCGGCCGGGCTCCGCGGCGCGGCGACCCAGCCCAGGGCGACCAGCGCATCCTTGAGCATCAGCCCGCCGATCCCGCCGAGCAGCAGGACGTAGAGAAAGCCGATGATGAGGTCGATCTGGCCGCTCGCCTGCAGCCAGCGGAACAGCCCCGCGCCGACCAGCGAGCCGACGCTTCCGCCGATCACCATCACCCCGCCCATCTTGAGGTCGACGCCGCCGCGCTTGAGGTGGGCGTAGACGCCCGACACCGACGCGCCGGTGATCTGCGTCGTGGCGCTGGCGACCGCGACCGTCGGCGGAATGCCGTAGAAGATGAGGAGCGGCGTCGTCAGGAAGCCGCCGCCCACGCCGAACATGCCCGACAGCATGCCGACAAGGAAGCCCAGCACCACGATCAGCAGCGCGTTGACCGACAGGCCGGCGATGGGAAGGTAGATGTCCATGGGCGCAGGCGCGACGCTAGCGCGCGGCGCGCCCGATTCCTAGAAGTCGCTGGCCAGCGTCACCGTCGGCCCCGAGGCGGGCAGCGCGTTGCCGGTCAGCCGCTGGCGGTAATCGAGGTGCATCTTCGTGCCGCGCAACAGGTCGACCGACAGGCGCGGGCCGGCATCGACGCGGTACAGCGCGCCGAGCCCGGCATCCGACTGGCCCGCCGCCCATATGCCAAACCCGCCCGACACGCGCTTCCAGATGGGATGCGACACCGCCACCGATCCGTCGGCGAACCAGTCGCGGTTCTTCGCCCCGACGATGCCGGCCTGCGCATAGGCGTCCAGCGTCAGGCGGCCGGTGATCGGGCGCTGGTAGACCCCGCCCTCCAGATAAGCGGCAAAGGCCGAGCGGCCGCCATATTTGCCCAGCCCTTCGCGCCGCTCGACGTTGAGCGCGACCGGGATCGCGCCGAACGGCTGGTAGCGGGCGCCCAGCGCGGCCTCCGCCCCGCGGCGCCCGCCGAGCGCCGAGCTGAAGCGGGCGCTGGCCGCGATCTGGCGGTTGAAGCGATAGGTGAGGCGGGCGCCGCCCTGGCTTCCGCCCAGCGTGCCGTAGGACGACAGGCCCGGCGCGCCCGGCGTGTTGCGCAGCAGCGCCCAGGCCGTGAACTGCCAGCGGTCGAAGCGCGGCGGGCCGGCGGGCGCGGCGCCCGCGAACCCCGGCTTGCCGGACGGCGCGAGGCCGGGCGGACTCGGCCAGTCGCGAACGTCGAGCGGAGCGTAAGCGAGCGGTTCGGGCAAGGGCGCGACCCCCTCCCACCGCGCGGCGGCGGGGCTTGGCGCGGGGGCATAAGCGGGCTGGCGGATGACGATGGTCGCCGGCGGATAGGGGGCCGGGGCATAGGCGGGATAGGCCGGCGGATAGGGCGAGGGGTAAGGGTAGGGCGGCGGCGGATAGGCGGTGTAGGCGTAGCCGGGCGGCGTCATGGCGTCGGGCGCGGCGCCCGGTTCCGAGCGGCCGGGAACGGCGGGGAGCGGCGTGGCGCTGGCGGTCGGGACCAGGCCGGCCCGCGCGGGGAACAGGCCGAGGCTCACCGCGCGCACCCCCGCCCAGGCGAACACCGCCAGCCCGAGGAAGCGCAGCGGGGCGCTCACCCGACGCGCTCCGATGCCGGGAAGACGTGGGCGGTCTTCTCCCACGTCTTGGGGGCGCCGCGGGCGTGGATTGCGACCGCGCGCCGCACCGACAGGATGGCGATGATGTTGCCGACCACGAGCCGCGGCATCGCGAACAGCCCTTCGCGCAGGCCGTAGCTGGCGGTGACGAACCCGACCCGCATCGCCAATCGCCACGCGAGCAGGACCATGTTGACCTTGAGCAGGGCGGCGAGCAGCGGGGTCAGCTGGATGTCGACCGGCGCGCCCATGGCCCGCGCCACCAGCATCTGGCCCCACAGCAAGGCGGCGCCATAGCCGGCGACCAGCAGCAAAGAGGCGATCGGTCCGCGCCGGTCGCGCAGGCGGAACCAGCGCTCGCCCCAGCGCCCGCTCCAGCCGAGCCGTTCCCACCCGTCGAGCGCGATCCCGCCAACCCAGCGCGCCTTCTGGCGGACGGCGTCGCGCAGGGTCTCGGGGAAATGGCCGCGCGTGGCGACGACGGCGCTGCTCCCGGCGACGGCGGGGATCCGCACGAACATCGCCTTTCCCTCGACCGCGCCGAGCCGCAGGCCCAGTTCGTAATCCTCGGTCAGGCTCTCGGCGGCGAACGGCCGGCCATGATTGCGCGCGGCGAGCCGGGCCAGCGCTCGCCGCTCGATCGCGCAGCCGACCCTGGCGAGCGGGAGCGCCGCGCCGACCGCTTCGCGGACCACCATTTCCTTGGCATGGCTCTCGGCGAACTCGTCGCAATAATGGCCGCTGATCCAGCGGCTGGTCGGGCTTGGCAGGGGCAGGACGGGCAACTGGACCAAGGCCGCACGCTCGACCATGCGATCGAAGATCGCGATTTCCAGCGGGTGGACGAGGTCCTCCGCATCGTGAAGCACGACCGCCTTGGCGCGCCACTGCTCGCGGCACTCGACCGCCACCAACGCGTCGTAGAGGTGGTTGAGGCAATCGGCCTTGGTGGTGGGGCCGGGCGTGCCGACCTGCACCGGCTCGATCCGCGGGTCGTCCACCGCGGCGATCGCGTCGCGCGTGGCGGGGTCGTTGTCGTAATAGCCGACGAACAGGCGGACGTCGGCGCCCGCCCAGCGTTGGCAGGTCGCGCGCAGCATCGCGCCGATCACCGCGCCCTCGTCCCACGCGGGGATGAAGATGGCGAACCGCCCCGGATGGTCGGGGGCGGGCAGGCGGTCGGCGAAGGCGCGCGGATAGCGGCGATAGACCGTCAGCGCGCGTCTCGCCCGGCGGGCGAAATACAACAGGTCGACGGCGAGGTCGTCGAGCGCGAACAGGAGGTAGCCGGCCGCGGCGAACAGCGCGAGCTCCGACGCGAGGTCGGCGAGCAGGAACGACAGCGTCATGACGCCGCCCGCCCCGCGCTGTCGGGCGCGAAAGCGTCTCCATCCTGTCGGGATTGCACGGTCGACTCCCCCATTACGCGTCACAGTCACCGAGCCCCAAAAACGTCGCATAACGCGAAGTAAACGGCAAGGAAAAACCGGCTCGGACTAAAGTTCGACAAGAATTGAAGGCCTTAATCGCGGTGGAGGGTCGCCATCTGTTGCGAAATGGAACAATCGTTAACGCTAGTTAACGACGCGCCTTGACTCGCGCGATCCGGAGTCGCAGGGCGGCGGCACCGTTGGCGGGAGTGTTGCGATGCGACAGTGGATGAAGCTGGCCCGCGACCGTTCGGGCGCCGCGGCGGCCGAGATCGGGCTGGCCCTTGCGCTGATCGGCGCGGCGATGACCTTCGGCGCGCTGGCGCTTGGCGGCGCGATCGACGAGAGCGTCGCGCCCGCCGCCGCCCAATAGGCGCTTGCCCCGCGGCCCGCTGCCGCGCCATGCTCGCGCGATGATCCTGCTCCCCATCCTGCTGGCCGCCGCCTCGCCATCGATCGTCGCGGCGCGCGCGAACTGGGCGGCGATCGACCGCGGCGCGCAGTGCGACGCGGTGGCGCGCTCGCTGCTGCAGGCGCCCAAGGGCCAGCAGCAGCCGTTCGTCACGCTCGCCTTCGACCGCGCGGGGCCGCGGCGGGGCGAGATGGCGGTGCGCTTCAAGCGCCCGGTGCGGACCGGGTCGAGCGTGCTGCTGACGGTCGGCGACCAGCCCTTCCAGCTGGTCGCGCGGGGCGATGTCGCGTGGAGCCGCGGGCCGGCGCAGGAAGCCGCGATCCTGGCAGCGATGCGGTCCGCGACGATGATGAAGGTCGACGCGCGCGACGGGGCCGGGCGGCGGATGGTCGACCGTTATGCGCTGGCCGGCGCGCCGACCGCGATCGACGCGGCCGCGGCCTGCGCCGCGCGACGCGGCGGGCGACCGGCCTAGCCCCTCTGGCAAATCGCTGAAAAGACGGGTAAAGGCCCGCCCTCCCATGAGCGCCGATACTGACCTGATGCCGATTCCCGGCCCGATCGACCCCGTGCCCGTCCCGCGCGGGGCCGCGCCCGCGCGCCCGGATGGCAAGATCGAGCTGGTCGGGCTTCCCCGCGACGACATCCGCCGCGTGCTGGAGGAGCAGGGGCTGGAGCCGAAGCAGGCGAAGCTCCGCGCTAAGCAGATCTGGCACTGGATCTACAATCGCGGAGTCAGCGACTTCGAGGCGATGACCGACATCGCCAAGGCGCAGAAGCCGTGGCTGATCGAGCGCTTCGCCATCACCCGCCCCGAGGTGGTCGAGGCGCAGGTCTCGACCGATGGCACGCGCAAGTGGCTGCTGAAGACGCATGACGGGCACGAGTTCGAGATGGTCTTCATCCCGGACGCCGACCGCGGCACCCTTTGTGTGTCGAGCCAGGTCGGCTGCACGCTCAACTGCCGCTTCTGCCACACCGGCACGATGCAGTTGGTGCGCAACCTCGAACCCAACGAGATCGTCGGACAGGTCATGCTGGCGCGCGACGCGCTGGGCGAATGGCCGTCGAGCCCCGACGGGCGCATGCTGACCAACATCGTCATGATGGGCATGGGCGAGCCGCTCTACAATTTCGACAACGTCAAGCAGGCGCTCAAGATCGTCATGGACGGCGACGGGCTCGGCCTGTCGAAGCGCCGCATCACGCTGTCGACCTCGGGCGTGGTGCCGATGATGGAGCGCTGCGGCGACGAGATCGGCGTCAACCTTGCCGTCTCGCTGCACGCGGTGACCAAGGAAGTGCGCGACGAGATCGTGCCGCTCAACCGCAAGTACGGCATCGAGCAGCTGCTGCAGGCCTGCGCCGATTATCCGAGCGCCAACAACGCGCGCCGCATCACCTTCGAATATGTGATGCTGAAGGACAAGAACGACAGCGACGCCGACGCGCACGAACTGGTGCGGTTGCTGAAAGCCTACAAGCTGCCGGCCAAGGTCAACCTGATCCCGTTCAACCCGTGGGCCGGTGCGCCCTACGAATGCTCGACGCCCGAGCGGATCCGCGCCTTCAGCAACATCGTGTTCGAGGCGGGAATCTCGGCCCCCGTCCGCACCCCGCGCGGCCGCGACATCGACGCCGCCTGCGGGCAGCTGAAGACGGCCGCGGAGAAAAAGCGGCGCTCGCAGCTCGACGCGGAGCAAGCCGCCTAACCGGCGCGTTGGGGACGGATGATCCGTTTCCTGTGCCTCGCGCTCATCCCCCTCGCCCTGGCGGCCTGCGCGCCCTCGTGGACGCGGACCCCCGGCCTTCCCGGCAGCCTGGCCGCGCACGATGACGGCACGATCGCCGGCACGTGGCGGGCGCGCACCGCGTCGGGCTGGATCGAGCTGTCGATCCTCAACAGCGCGGTGCGGACGTTCGCGGTGCAGGCGGGGTGCACCATGACCGGCGGCGCGCTGGTGCCCGACGGCGAGGGCTACCGCATCGACCGCTACGAGAGCGGCTATTCCACCGAACGCTGCGGCCCGTGGACGAACGGGCCCGCGGTCGCGCCGTTCGACGGCGAGCGGGTGACGCTGGTGCGGACCGGCGTGTGGCTGACCGCGACCGGCGGCGGGAAGACGCTGAAGCTGCGCCGCCTCACCGCCTGACTTGCGCGCCGCCCCGCGCTGGCTAGGCTGGCGGGGAACGGAGGGGACGCAATGGCGCTGATCGACAAATTGCTCGGGCAACTGATCCGCGAGGGGGAGCTGACGCTCGTCTTCCCCGACGGCAAGGAGCGGACGTTCGGGCCGGGCGGCGGACGCGCGATCCGGGTCCGGCTCAATGACCGGCGCGTCGCGTTCGACGTCGCGCGCAACCCGCGCCTGGGGATCGGCGAGGCCTATATGGACGGCCGCATCACGATCGAGAACGGCAGCATCCTCGACCTCGTCGAACTGGTCGTCGGCGCCAACCGCTGGGAGGATAAGGGTGGCGGGCGCAAGGCGCTCAACAAGGGCAAGAAGCGCTGGAAGGCGCTGTTCCGCCGCAACCCGGCCAAGCGTTCGCGCCAGAATGTCGCGCACCATTACGACATCGGCAACGACCTCTATCGCCTCTTCCTCGACGAGGATCTGCAGTACAGCTGCGCCTATTTCACCGACCCGTCGAACAGCCTCGAACAGGCGCAGATGGACAAGAAGGCGCACATCGCCGCCAAGCTCTACCTGAAGCCGGGCCAGCGCGTGCTCGACATCGGCTGCGGCTGGGGCGGGACCGCGCTCTACCTCAACCGCGTCGCCGACGTCGACGTGCTGGGCGTGACGCTATCCGAAGAGCAATTGAAGGTCGCCCGCCAGCGCGCCGCCGATGCGGGCGTGGCCGACCGCGTCAAGTTCGAACTCATTGACTATCGCTCGGTCGAGGGACGGTTCGACCGGATCGTGTCCATCGGCATGTTCGAGCATGTCGGCGCCGCCCATTTCGACGAATTCTTCGCCAAGTGCCGCGAATTGCTGACCGAGGACGGGGTGATGCTGCTCCACACCATCGGCAAGTACGGCAAGACCGCCGCGCCAGACCCGTTCACCGACAAGTGGATCTTCCCGGGCTACCACCTGCCCTCGATCAGCCAGCTCGCCGCCTCGACCGAGCGGGTCAAGCTGATCACCAGCGATCTCGAACTGCTGCGCATCCATTATGCCTACACGCTGCGCCACTGGCTGGCGCGCGCGACCGCCAACCGCGACAAGATCGTCGCGCTCTATGACGAGCGCTTCTTCCGGATGTGGGAATTCTACCTAGCGGGCGGGATCGTCGCCTTCGACAACGGGTCGATGTGCAATTTCCAGGCGCAGTATATCCGCGATCGCACCGCCCTGCCGATCACTCGCGACTATATGGTCGAGACCGAACGAAAATACCGCGAGGCGCACTGACGCCCCGCGGTATTCCGAATGCTCGAACGGGTTAGAACTTGACGCCGAGGCCGGCGCGCACGCCCCAGATGTTGCCGTCGTCGTTGAGCGCGGTGAAGTTACCGCCGACGTGCGCCGAGACCGCGCCGAACTGGCCCTTCAGGCCGAGCTGGCCGGTGACGTAGGAATCGTCGAAGCTGAGCCCCGGCACCGCATAAGGCGTGGTGTTCGGCATCGACAGCAGCTGGCCGTAGACTTCCTCGTCGAGGTCGCCGAATTCCTTGTCGTAGGTCAGCTGGATGTAGGGCCGCACGTTGCTCGACAGGTTCATCTCGGCGCGATAGCCGATCGAGCCGACGAGGCTGTCGAAGTCCTGGTCCGGGAAGGCCAGCGCGGTCGACAGCGTCGACTGGTCCTCGGCGAAGCCATCGATGCGGACGCGCTGAGCGACGAGGCCGACCACCGGACCGTGGGTGAAGCCTTCGCCCTTGAAGTCGTAGCCGCCCTGCAGCGCGCCGAAGAAGCTGCTGCCGTCCGCTTCGCCATTGTGGGTCCGGACCGCCGCGCCGAGCTGGATGTTGCGGTTGATGTCATGCTTCAGCCAGCTGTAACCGAGCGTGCCGCGAGCCCAGAAGTTCGATCCGTACCAGCCGGCGTAGGCGCCGACGGTCAGGTCGTCCTGCGAGAAGCCGCCGCCGAAGGTGTCGAAGTCGTAATCGGCCCAGCCAGCGTTGATGAACGCGCCGGCGCGGATGCCGCCGTTGGCCCAGTCGAGGCCGGCCATGACCGACTTGTTCTTGCCGCTGTAGCCGTTGCCGACGTTGAGGTTCTGCCCGTCGTAGCTGGCGTCGGCCCACAGACCGATGCCGTCGGCGGTCGGCCGGCCGGCGTGCAGCGCGACCCGGTCGACCTTGCCGCGGGTAGCGAGGCTGGCGACGTAGGGCATCAGCGCGATCTGGCGCGGCCCTTCCAGCACCGACAGCGCGTAGTTGGCGAGCACGCGGTGCGCACCGGTCGTCGGGTGGACGCCGTCGGCGAAAACATAGTCGTTCGGCGCGGTCGGCGAGACCAGGCTGGTCGGGTTGCAGGTCAGCGAGTTGGCGGTGATCTGCGGCTGGCAGGCGGTGCCCGTCACGTTGGTGAAACCGTAGAGGCCGGGGTTGGCCACGATCTCGTTGATCAGCGCGAAATTGTTGAGCGGGATGTAGCGCAGGCCCGCCGCATTGAGGCCGGCGTAGAGCGCGTTGTTGTAGGTGACGGAGAGCGCGGTCCCGCTGGCCTGCGCCGCCGACCCTTGCGCGCGGAACGCCGGGGTGACGCCGAGGTCCGGAATGTTCGGCACGAGGATGTAGCGCGCGCCCGCGTTGGTCAGCTGGTTGACGATTGCCACTTCGCCCGCGACCGCGGCCGGGATGATGACGTTGGGGTCGCCGCCGGCGTTGGTGACGACGAACAGGTCGTTGGCGCCGCCGAAGACGGTGTAGAGGGCGCTCGGATCGGCCGATCCGCCGGTCGAGGCGAGGTAGTTGTTCACCTGCGTCTGCAGCGACGGGATGGGGCCGAGCGCGCCGGTGGTGTTGACGTTGATGCGCGCGCCGCCAGCGGCATAGTTGTCGCCGGTCTGGCCGTTGCCGTTCGGCTCGCGGTTGCCGCCGTAGAAGTCGGCGAGGATCTGGGCGTAGACGTCGCCCGGGTTGGTCGTGAACTGACCGGTGATCGGGCGCACGCTGGCTGGCAGCAGCGGGCGGAAGAAGCCCGCGTCGGTCAGGCTGTCGCCGAAGAAAATGGTGTCGGAATAGGGCGAATCCTGCGCCGCGGCGGGCATCGCCGCGCCGGCCAGGGCAATGGTCGCCACGCTCGCAAGGCGCGCGACGCGGGTAAAGTTGAACGCCATGATAGATCCTCCCCTCAGATATTCGCCGGTCTTCGAACGCGCGAATGGCCGCGCGCCCTGCCGGGTTCGCGGCCATTCGTCGGCCAGATTCATCCCTTTTTCAAGAGGGACTTAGCGGGCCTTGAGTTCGGCGACGATGTGCGGCGCCGGGTAGATGTGCTCGAGCGCTTCCTGGACCGCCGCCGCCGCTACGGAAACCGTGCGGTTCATCGTTCCGTCATAGCCGTAATTGCCGCCCAGCGAATGGATGTTGCCGTCGAACGCCGCGCCGATCACCGCGCCGTTGCGGTCGATCACCGGCGAGCCCGAGTTGCCGCCGATGATGTCGTTGGTCGAGACAAAGTCGTAGGTGGTGTCCATGGCGATCTTCGCCTTGTTGGCGACGAAGGCGGCGGGCAGGTCGAACGGCTCGGCCCCGGTCGCGCGGTCGAAGGTGCCGCCGATGGTGGTGCGGGTCGGGACCATGGCGCCGCGCTCCATCCAGCCCGCGACCTTGCCGTAGCTGATGCGCAGCGTGAAGGTCGCGTCCGGGTAGACGCTGTCGCCATAAGCGGCGAAGCGCGCGTCGGCGAGCTTGGCGGCGGCGGCGGTCAGCGGCGCGTCGACCTCGGCATCGAACCGGCGCTGCAGCGCGCGGTCGTTGGCGTCGATCTTCAGCGCATATTGGATCATCGGGTCATTCGAGGCCTGGATCGCCGCCAGCCCGCCGTCCCACAGCGCCTTGCGCACCGCCGGATCGGCCAGGCGCGAGCCCGACACCAGCCGCTTGGCCAACCCTTCGGGGCTTTCCTTGCCGAGCAGCAGCTTGGTCTGGGGATCGTCGGCGCCGAGATATTCGCGGGCCTTGCTGAGCGACCATTCGAGATAAAGCTCGTCGATCCACGGCGTGATCGGGCGCGGGTCGAGCAGGCGCTTCTGGACCAGCGGCAGCGCGCTGTCCGAATAGCCGGGCAGGCGCTCACCGGCCGGCTTGCTACGCTCGGTGGCGGCGCGGACGAGGGTCAGCGCGTAGCCGAACAGGTCGCTCGACGGGGTCGCGAAGCGATCCGCGACGTAGAAGCTGCGATAGGCCTTGATCGCGCCCGCGACATCGCCCCACGGATTGCCGATCGCCGCATTGCCCGCGCTTTTCGCCTTGAGTTCGGCCTCGGCCGCGGCGAGGCGACCGGTGAAGGCCGGGTCATTCAGCGCCTTCACGCGGCCGATGAAGACCTTGAGGCTGTTTTCAATCCCGCCCAGCGTCTCGGCGCCCTCACGGGCGCGCTCGGGGCTCTGCGCCATCGACGCGATCATCCGGCCGCGCAGCTCGGAGAAGGTCGCCAGCGTGATCGGCAGCGCCACCTCGCGCTGGAAGGCGAGTTGGTCGGAGGTGAACAGGCGCTGGGTCGAGCCGGGGTTGCCGACGACGAACACCGCCTCGCCGTCGACCGGCGCGCGCGGGCTCCACTTCAGATGGTTGGGGGTCGCCGCCGGCTTGCCGTTCTCGTCATAGGCGCGAAGGAAGGTCGCATCCATCGAGTAGCGCGGGAAGTTGAAATTGTCGGGGTCGCCGCCGAATTGCGCGGCCTGCGCCTCGGGGGTCCAGACGAGGCGGACGTCACTATACTTGCGGTAGGTGTAGAGTTTGTACTGGCCGCCGCCGTAGAGGCTGACGACTTGGCAGCGGATATTGGTCGCGGTGCCGCAGGCCGCGCTTTCGATCGCGGCGATGCTGGCGGTGCGCGCCTTGACCGCGGCCTCGCCGGTGGCGGTGCCGATCGCGGCCTTTACCTCGGCCGTCACGTCCTTGATGCCGGTCACCACCTCGGCCTGCTGGCCGGCGCACTTCAGCTCCTTTTCGCGGCTGGCGGCGGTGAAGCCGTTCTTGAGGATGTTGTTGGAGGCGGTCGAATTCTCCTCGGTGCAGGTCGCCGCGCAATGGTGGTTGGTGAGGATGAGGCCGGCCGAGGAGACGAAGCTGGCCGAGCAGCCGCCGGTCAGGCGGACCGCGCCGGCACGCACCTTGTCGAGCCACGCCTGGTCGGGCGCCCAGCCGTAGGCCGCCTTCATCTTGGCGGCGGGAAAGGCGTCGAAGGTCCACATCCCCTCGTCGGCGCGCGCGGCGGCGAGCGGCAGGGACACGGCGGAAAGCAGGAACGCGGTCTTGGCAGCAAAACGCATGGGTCGGTCTTCCTTGAAGGCTAAGGCTTAACGGGAACGGAGTTCGGCGAGCAGCGCCGGGGCGGGGTAGACGACGCGCATCGCCTGCTCGAGCGCGGCGGTGCTGACCGCGATCGAGCGGCCCATCGTCATGTCGTAGGCATAATCGTTGCGCAGGCCGTGGATGTTGCGGTCGAAGTTCGCGCCGATCACGTTGCGGTCCTTATCGATGACGGGCGAACCGGAATTCCCGCCGATCGTGTCGGTCATGTAGGCGAAGTCGAGCGGCCCGTTGAGGTCGAGCTTGTCTTTGGCGGCCGCCACGTTGTCGGCGAGCTTGAACGGTTCGTAGCCGGTGGCGCGGGCGAAGGCGCCGCCCCAGGTCGTGCGGTCGGGAATGACGCGCCCGTCCTCGGTCCAGCCGCCGACCTTGCCGAAGGTCACGCGCAAGCTGAAGGTGGCGTCGGGATAAACCTTATCGCCATAGGCCGCGAAGCGCGCGTCGGCGAGCTTCGAGCGCGCGGCGGTCAGCGGCCCGTCCACCTTTTCGTCATAGACGGCCTTGATCGCGCGGGCGTTGGCGTCGAGCGCCTTGGCGTAGGCGATCATCGGGTCGGTCGAGGCGTCGATTGCCGCCTTGCCGCCGTCCCACAAGGCCTTGCGCACCGCCGGATCAGCCAGCTTCGTGCCGCCGACCAGCCGCTCGGCGCGGACTTCGGGGCTTTCCTGCCCGAGCAGCAGTTTCACCTGCGCATGGTCCGGGCCGAGATATTCGCGCGCCTTGGTCAGCGACCAGTCCATCGTCAGTTTCTCGAGCCACGGGTAGATCGGGCGGGCGTCGAGCACCTGCTTCTCGAGCAAGGGCAGCGCGCTGTCGGTGTAGCCGGGCAGGCGCTCGGCATTGGGCTTGGCGCGTTCGTCGGCGGCGCGGACCAGGGTGAGCGCATAGTCGAACAGCTCGCTGTCGGGGCTGTCGAAGCGGCGCTGGAGGTCGATTTCGCGAAGGGCGGCCACCGCTTTCGCCACGTCGGTCCACGGATCGCCGATCGCCGCATTGCCCGTGACCTTGGCCTTCAGGTCGGCCTCGCGCGCGGCCAGCATCGCGTTGAAGCGCGGGTCGAGCAGCGCCTTGGTGCGGCCGATGGTGCGCTTCAAATTATTCTCGATCCCGTAGAGCATCGAGGCGCCCTCGCGGGCCTGCGTCGCATTTTCCTTCATCGCGCGCGTCAGGCGCCCGCGAAGCTCGGACTGGACGGCCAGCGTGATCGGCAGATTGACCTCGCGCTGGTAGGCGAATTCGTCGAGCGTCAGCATGCGCTGGGTCGAGCCGGGATTGCCGACCACGAACACGACCTCGCCGGTCTTGGGTGCGCGGCCGGTCCACTTCAGGTGGTTGGGCGTCGCCACCGGCTTGCCGTTCTCGTAGGCGCGCAGGAAGGCGCCATCGAGCGCGTAGCGCGGGAAATTGTAATTGTCGGGATCGCCGCCGAACGCCTGCGCCGCGGTTTCGGGCGCCCAGACGATCCGCACGTCGCTATACTTGCGGTAGGTGTAGAGCTTGTACTGGCCGCCGCCGTAGAGGCTGACGACCTGGCAGCGGGTGGTGGCGGTGTCGGGGCAGCCGGCTTTTTCGATGGTCGCGATCGCGCCGGTGCGCGCCTTGACCGCGGCCTCGCCGGCCAGCGTGCCGATGGCGGCTTTGACCGGCGCGGTCACGTCGCTGATTTTGGTCACGACTTCGGCCTGCTGGCCCGGACACATCTTTTCCTCGGCGCGGGTGCGCGCGACGAAGCCGGTGGCGTTGAGGTCGTTGGCCTCGGTCGACAGGTCGCTGAGGCAGCTTTCGACGCAGTGGCTGTTGGTCAGGATGAGGCCCGAGGCGGACACGAAGCTAGACGAGCAGCCGCCGGTCAGGCGCACCGAGGACAGGCGCACGCTGTCGAGCCAGGCCTGGTCGGGGGCCCAGCCGTAGGCGGCGCGGAACGCCTGGGTGGGGAAGGCATCGAAGGTCCACATGCCCTCGTCGGCGCGGGCGGCGGTGAACGGCAGCAAGGCGGCGGACGCGGCGAGCGCGGCGCGGGTGGTTGGACGCACGAATGACTCTCCCTCAGACGAAGGTCACCGTGCCCGAAAAAAAGGGCCCGGGACAAGCCCGGACCCCTGGTTGTTCGACGAACGGCGGATGGCTCAGCCGGCCTTCGGCGCGCGCTGGGCGCGCATCTTCTGGACCGCGTCGCGGCGCTCGTCCGGCGTGATCGTGCCGTCGCGGTTGATGTCGACGCGGTCGAAGCGGGCGACCGCCGCGGCCTGCGCCTCGGCCAGGCTGACCTTGCCGTCGTTGTTGGCGTCGGCGCGCTTCATCATCCCGCCGTGGCCCATGGCGGCCATGCGATGCATGCGCATCATGCGCTTGCCGCCCTCGGCGCGGCGTTCGCCCCGCATGGCGCGGGCGGCGGCGAATTCCTCGCGGCTCAGCACGCCGTCGCGGTTGGCGTCGAGCCGGTCGAACGCGGCCGCCGGGTCGCGGCCCTGGCGGCGCTCGGCGCGCTTCTCGCGCCACTTGCCCGCCCGCTCGGCGCGCTGCGCCTTCATCTCGTCGCCGGTGACGAAGCCGTCGCGGTTGACGTCGAGCCGGGCGAAATGCTCGCGCACCTTGGCGATGGCGCCGTCGCGCGTCTGCGGCTGCTGCATCATCATGCGATGGTGCCCGGCATGCGCGCCCGGCGCCGGCAGCGCCGGTTGCGCCGCGGGGGCCTGGGCGATCGCCGCGCCTGCCATGGCGGCCACGGCCGCCCCGATCAGAAATTTCTTCATGGGTTTACCTCCTTCAAGGGTGCCGGGAGGCTAGGCCCGCGAATCTGTATCGCGCTTGAATGGCGGGGGCGGGGGTGGCAAGGGCCGCGCACCCCCACCGTCCACGGAGATTCCATTGGCCGATTCCCCCGTCCGCCGCGTCGTGCTCGCCTTTTCCGGAGGCCTCGACACGAGCGTCATCCTGAAATGGTTGCAGCAGACCTACGGCTGCGAGGTCGTCACCTTCACCGCCGACCTGGGGCAGGGCGAGGAACTGGGGCCGGCGCGGCACAAGGCCGAGCTGATGGGCGTCAAGCCCGAACACATCTTCATCGACGATTTGCGCGAGGAATTCGTCGCCGACTACGTCTTCCCGATGATGCGCGCCAACGCGCTCTACGAAGGCCTCTACCTCCTCGGCACCTCGATCGCCCGGCCGCTGATCGCCAAGCGCCAGATCGAAATCGCCAAGCAGGTCGGTGCCGACGCGGTCAGCCACGGCGCGACCGGCAAGGGCAACGACCAGGTCCGCTTCGAGCTCGGCTATTACGCGCTCGACCCCGACATCAAGGTCATCGCCCCGTGGCGCGAATGGGATTTGACCAGCCGCACCGCGCTGATCGACTTCGCCGAAAAGAACCAGATCCCCGTCCCCAAGGACAAGCGCGGCGAAAGCCCATTCTCGACCGACGCCAACCTCCTGCACACCTCGTCGGAGGGCAAGGTGCTTGAGGATCCGTGGGAGGAAGTGCCGGACTATGTCTACTCGCGCACCGACGACCTCGTCGCCGCGCCCGACACGCCCGAGGAAATCACGATCGATTTCAAGGGCGGCGACGGCGTCGCGGTGAACGGCGTCGCGTTGTCGCCCGCAGCGCTGCTGACCAAGCTCAACGAGCTCGGCAGGAAGCACGGCATCGGCCGCCTCGACCTCGTCGAGAACCGCTTTGTCGGGATGAAGAGCCGCGGCATGTACGAGACGCCGGGCGGCACCATCTACCATGCCGCGCATCGGGCGATCGAGCAGCTGACCCTCGACCGCGGCGCCGCGCACCTCAAGGACGAGCTGATGCCGCGCTATGCCGAGCTCATCTACAACGGCTTCTGGTTCGCCCCGGAGCGCGAGATGCTGCAGGCGGCGATCGACCATAGCCAGGCCAAGGTCGAGGGCACGGTGCGGATGAAACTCTACAAGGGCGGCGTCCACATCACCGGCCGCAAGTCGCCGCACTCGCTCTACAGCGAGAAGGTCGTCACCTTCGAAGACGACGCCGGCGCCTACGACCAGCGCGACGCCGAGGGCTTCATCAAGCTGAACGCGCTCCGGCTTCGTCTGCTGGGGCGACGCGACCGCTAGTAGGCCGCGCTCATCCCGTCGGCCCCGGCGGGATAATGGTTGAAGTAGCGGCCCTGCCGGACGACCACCGGATAGGCGCGGTCGATCGTCGCGATCACGTCCGGCCGGTAGCGCCCGTCATAGGGCGAACGGCCGGTCCCGAGCGTGCGGATGTAGGCGAACTCGCCCCTCGCGATGCGGTCGAGCATCAGGCGCTCGTCCCACATCCCCGCCCACGCCAGCTCGGTGAAGATGGCGGTTTCCCACACGACGTTCTTCCCGGCCTTCTTCACCAGCACCATGTCGTCGGTGATGACCGGCTTGTCGGCGGCGCGGATGGCGGCGACCTCGCGGTCGAGCACGGCGAGGGGCAGGCGCACCTCGGCATGCTTGCGGTGGGTTTGCGGAATGGTGATGACGGTGGTCATCGCCAGCACCATCAGCAGCGCCGGCGGCAGCAGCTTGCCGAGGTCGTGGGTCGGCAGCGCGCGGGCGCGGAAGCGCGCGGTCGCGGCCCCGGCCAGCAGCGCGCCGGCCGCGCACAGGTCGACGAAATAGTTCACGTTCGATCCCAGCTTGGCGACCAGCGCGAGGCTGAGCAGCGACACCAGGAGATAGGCGAGCGCGACGCGGATCGCGAAGCCCGCCGTGCCTGTCGCCGCGTCGGCCGGGTCGCGCGAGCGCAGGGTCGTCCAGGCGAGGAAGCCGGCGCTGGCGACGACCAGCAGCCAGTGATGCGGCTGCACGAGGAAGCCGAGGTCGACCATCCGCTGCAGATTCTCGAGCGAGAAGCGGTTCACGTTGTAGAGGAAGATGTGCTGGACGAAGCGGCCGCCGGTCAGCGCCATCATCACGGCCATGATGACGAGGCCGAACAGCATTGCCCAGCCGATCCCCTTAAGTGCCTGCTTCGGCCGCACCAGCAGCATCGTCCCGAACAGCGCGGCGGGCGCGAAGACCATCGTCTGGCGGGCGTAGACCGCGAGCACGAAAAGCAGCGCCGCCAGCGGCAGCAGGCGCGGCCGCTCGAGCGAGCGGATGCCGACCGTCAGCCCGCCCAGCGTCAGCGCCAGCGCGATCATGTCGACCCGCGCCAGCGCGCTCCAGATGATGACCGGCCCGGTGCTGACGAACAGCACGACCGCCAGCGCCATGCCGGTGAGCCGGTCGTCGTCGCGCGTGCTCGCGAGCGTCACGAACCAGGCGCACAGGGCGGCGGCGGCCAGCGTCGCCAGCAGGCTGACCTGCCGCGCCGCGGCCAGCCAGTCGCCGGGCAGCAGCGCGTTCACCCCGCTCGCGGCGAGGTGGAAGACCGGCGGATAGTGGAAGACGATGAACGGAAAGGCGGTGATGTCGCCATAGCCCTTGCCGGCCAGCATCAGGTCGGCTTGCTCCCAGACGATGCCCTCGCCATAGTCGAGCTCGTAAGGGTAGTGGACGGCGAAGGCGCCGTTGACGAGGAACAGCGCGAGCCGCACCGCGACCGCGACGATGCCCAGCAGGAGCGCGAGCCGCGCGGGCTGCAGCCAGGTCGACAGGCGCGTCATGGTCAGCCCCGGCGCGGCCGGGCGACCAGCAGCATCTGCTTGCCCATCGGCTTGACCGGCGAGGCGAGATAGGCGCCGATCAGCGGCGGCCACACCGGCAAACGCGACTTGACCGTCAGCGGCAGGAACCGCGGGCGCACCTCGACCACCTCATAGCCCTGCGATTCCAAGAAATCGGCCAGGCTGACGTGGCTCCACGCGGTGACGTGGGTGTAATCGTCCCAATATTCGTTGGCGCAATAGCGGTAGTTGGGCTGCAGCGTGGTCAGCGTGCCCCCGGCTTTCAGCTTGCCCTTCAGTTCGGCGAGGAGCTCGGCGAGCTGGTCCTTGGTCAGATGTTCGAACAAATTGCTCGAAAAGGCGTAGTCGACGCTGTCGTCATCGATCCTGGACAGGTCGGTGACCGAGCCGACGATCCCCTCCACGCCGGGCGCGAGATAGGCGGGCATGCCGTCCCACAGGTCGACGCCGATGCGGCGACGGGCCGTCACGTTGTTGATGAACTCGCCATAGCCGCAGCCGAGGTCGAGAACGCAATCGTCGGGCGTGATCCTCTTGGCGAAGAAGTAGCGCCAGAGGGCTTTCCAGACCGTATCGCGCTTCGCGTCATGAACGAGACGCGAATCGTGATAGCCTTGGTTCATGCAGGTCGCCTTTGCCATCCAAAGACGAGGCCGGCGATCATCTTCGCCCCCACGGTGAAGCCCCGCCAGTTGTTGATGTTGCCACCCTTAGAGACGCCGACGCGCGGGTGGAAGGTGATTGGGCATTCCAGCAGCAGGAACTCGTAGGCGAGCGCCGTGTCGAGGAAATGTGCGTTGAATTCGAGGTTCACCGCCGGGTTGACGTGTTCCAGCAGCTCCAGCAGGGCTTCGCGCCGGCACAATTTGTAGGTGGTGCCGACGTCGGTCATCGTGCCGCGGCCGAGGTGCTTGAACTCGAGCAGCTTCCCGACGAACAGATTGCCGTAATACATGAAGGTCGACAGCTGGGTCTGGTACTGGCGCAGCGGCTCGACGATGCGGGTGCCGTTGACGATGTCGGCGTGCGGCGCATAGGCGACCAGTTTCTCGATATCGAAGGCGCGGAAGGTGCGGTCGCCCTCGCACAGCACCACCATCTCGGTGTCGTCATATTTCACGGCCTCGATCAGGCAGCGGAAGACGCAGCGGCCGTAGCCCGGCTGAAGCTCGTTGAAGGTGATCGCGCCCGCCGCCTCGGCCCGCTCGAAGGTGCGGTCCGAACTGTTGTTCGACACGACGATCACGCGCTCGACCATCGGGTGGGCGATGAAGTCGCGGACGGCGTCGCCGATCGCGTCCTCGTCGTTATAGGCGGTCAGCGCGACGGTGACCTTCTGGCGGACGATCGGCTTGTAGCGGACCGGCTGGTCTGGTTTCTTGCGCGAATGGAAATAGAGCAGGTCGATGAGCGCCAAGGCGATCCCGACGACGATCGGCACGCCCGAATACCAGACCAGCCATTCGGCGACCGGGTCGAGCCACGCGCGAAGCCCCAGCAGGTAGCGCGGGAAGACCAGCAGCACGCCGGCGAGGTACATGGCCAGGCCCAGGCAGAAGCACAGCACGCCGTACATCAGGATCGGCGTGTGCGCGCGCCGCGTGCGGAGCTGCGTGGCAAGCCCGTTGACCATCATGTTCACGCGACATTCTCCCGCCAGGACGTGGCGACGGCTGGCCCGCCGTCCGTCGAGCGTTCGGGGTAAACAGGAAAGGTTAACCAAAACCTTCCTTCCCCACGGCTCTTGACTGGATGCGGCGCGCGTTTAGCGAGGGCGCGAGGGCATATTGGAACCGACAACGAACCCGAACGCCCCACCGGCCTGGTGGGAAAGCCGCGTCTACGCGATCGCGCTGGTGATCGCGGCGTGCGTTCCGTTGTTTTATCCCAAGATCCCGCCACTGGTGGACCTGCTCGGCCACATGGGCCGCTACCGGGTCCAGCTCGACCTTGCCAACTCGCCCGACCTCCAGCGCTATTTCGATTTCCACTGGCAGCTGATCGGCAACCTCGGCGTCGATTTGCTGATCGTGCCGCTGTCGAAGCTCGTCGGGCTGGAAATGGCGGTCAAGCTCATCGCCATCGCCATTCCGCCGATGACCGTTGCCGGCTTCTTGTGGGTCGCGCGCGAGGTGCATGGCCGCCTGCCGCCGACCGCGGCGCTGGCGGTGCCGTTCGCCTTTGGCCACCCGTTCATGTTCGGCTTCCTCAACTACACGCTGTCGATGGCGCTCGCGATGCTCGCCTTCGGCCTGTGGTTGCGGCTCGGCCGGCTGGAGAAACTGCGCCTGCGCGCGGCGCTGTTCGTGCCGATCAGCTTCGTCATCTTCGTCTGCCACGCATTCGGCTGGGGAACGCTCGGCTTGCTCTGCTTCTCGGCCGAGGCGGTGCGCCAGCACGACAAGGGCGCCAGCTGGTGGAAGGCCGGGCTGCGCGCCGTGCCGCACGCCGCGGTGCTGGCCGGCCCGATCCTGCTGATGCTGCTTTGGCGCAGCGACGTCAGCCGCAACCTCACCGGCGACCTGTTTAACATGCGGGTCAAGGCGGGCATGCTGATCTCGGCGCTGCGCGACCGCTGGCAGGTGATGGAAATCTTCAGCGTCACCGCCATCCTCATCCTGCTGCTCGAAGCGCGCGCCCGCCCGTCGTTCCAGTTCTCGAGGATGCTCGCTTTCTCCGCGCTGGTGCTCCTAGCGGTGTTCCTGCTGATGCCGCGCTTCGTGTTCGGTTCGGCCTATGCCGACATGCGGATCGTCGCCTTCATGCTGGCGATCGCGGCGCTGTCGATCCGCTTCACGCCAGTCGCCAGTCCTCGCCTCAAGCGCAACCTCGCCATCTTCTCCGCCGCCTTCGCGCTGATGTTCGTCGGCGCGCGCACCGCCAGCATGGCGATGGCCGCCGATCGTCACGAGATGCTGTTCGAAGCGCTCGACCACGTTCCGCGCGGCGCGGCCATGATCAGCCTCGTCGGCGAGCCCTGCGCCGCGCAATGGGCGCTGACCCGCGACACGCACGTCGGCGCGATCGCTACCGTTCGGCGTCACGCCTTCACCAACGACCAGTGGGCCGTCGAGGGCGCCAACCTGCTCAGCGTGAAGTTCACGGCGGCCGGACCGTTTGCGGCCGATCCGTCGCAGATGATCCGCCCCAACGGCTGCGATTCCCCGGTTGGATGGGAAGTCGACAAAGCCCTGCGCGCCATTCCGCGCGACGCCATCACCCACGTCTGGACGGTCGACCTGCCGCCGCACGATCCCGAGGCCTTCGCCGGCTATCGCCTGGCGTGGACCAACGGCCCGTCCAGCCTCTACGTGCGGGACGCCGCCCGGCCATGATGACCGCCCTCCCGCGGCGCGACCGGCTGGTCCTCGTCGTCGCGATGGTGCTGTCGACGATGCCGCTGTGGCTCGTCCAGACGCCGCCGCTCACCGACCTGCTCGGCCACATGGGCCGCTACCACCTCCAGCTCGCGCTCGATCATTCGCCCGAACTGCAGCGCCACTGGGAACTCCACTGGATGCTGATCGGCAACCTCGGCATCGACCTTGTCATGCAGCTGCTTGGTCGCCTCGTCGGGGTCGAGCGCGGGGCGTGGCTGGTCGCGATCGCCATCCCGCCGCTGATGATCTGGGGCATGGTGCGCCTGCAAAAGGCCTATCACGGGGTCGTCCCGCCGACGATCGTCGCCGCCTTCCCGTTCGTGCTCGCCTATACCTACCAGGTCGGGCTGGTGAACTTCTGGCTGGCGGTCGCGCTCGCCTTCCACGCCTCGGCCAGCGTCATCGGCTCGCCCGAGCGCTGGGCGCGGCCCGTCCTCCTCGCCATCTCGGCGGTGGCATTGTGGATCACGCACATCTTCGGCTGGGCGATCTTCTGCGGCATAGTCGCCACCGACCGCCTGTTCGAGCGGGAGAAGGAGCCTTTCTGGCGCCGCTTCGCCGACCTGTGGCCGCTCGCCGCGCCGATCCTATTGATGCTCTACCAGAATTACGGCGAGCATGAATCGGCCAAGACGCTGGGCTGGTTCGAATGGCAGCACAAGAAGCGCGCCTTCTGGGGCATCCTGCGCAGCCAGGACAAAATGCTCGACCAGTGGAGCCTGATCGCCTGCCTCGTCCCCGCCGCGCTGGCGCTGGTCATGCGCAAGACCTTCCGCCTCGCCCGCCGGCCGATGCTGGCCGCGGTGGGCCTCGGCATCTGCGCGGCGCTCCTGCCCTACCAGCTGTTCGGATCGGCCTTCGCCGACGCGCGGCTGTTCCCGGTCGTCCTGATGCTGGTCGCGATCGCGGTGGTTCCGCGCCCCGCCGCCAGACGCTGGGCGACCTTCGTCCTGCCCGGCCTGCTGTTCGCGCTGTTCGCGGTCCGCGTCGCGGTCGATACGTTCGCCTTCCGCGCCTACGACGCCGATTTCCAGCGCCAGCTCGCGCTGGTCGACAAGGTACCCAAGGGCAGCCGTGTCGCCTATTTCGTGCGCATCCGCTGCGACCGCGAATGGGCGCGCACCCGGCTCGAGCACCTCGACGGCCTCGCCATCGTTCGCCGCGACGTCTTCACCAACGGCCAGTGGGAAATCCCGGGCGCCGAAACGGTCAGCCCTCTCGCCGCCAAGGGCACCTGGGCCAACAGCGACCCGTCGCAGATGGTGCGCATGCGCGTGTGCCGCGACGACATGGTGCCGCGCCTCAACTTCCTGCTCTCGCAACTGCCGCGCGATCGCTTCGATTATGTCTGGGTGATGGATTTCGCGCCCGGCGCCCTGCCGCTTTATCCCGGGCTCCAACCCCTGTACGCCACCGACAAAGCCATCCTCTACCGGATCAACCGCCCGTGACCTTATCGCCCCGCCTGTCGATCGTCGTCCCCTGTTACAACGAGGAGGAATGCCTCGAGGCGCTGCATCGCCGGCTGACCGCCGCGGCCGCGGGCGCGGTCGGCGAGGATTACGAGCTGGTGCTGGTCAACGACGGATCGAAGGACCGCACCTGGGCGCTGATGCAGGAAGCGGCGTCGCGCGACCCTCACCTCGTCGCGATCAACCTGTCGCGCAACCACGGCCACCAGTTGGCGCTGACCGCCGGGCTCGACCTGTGCCGCGGCCAGCTCGTCCTGATCATCGACGCCGATTTGCAGGACCCGCCCGAACTGCTGCCCGCGATGATGGAGACGATGGTCCGCGAAGGGGCCGACGTGGTCTACGGCCTGCGCACCCAGCGCGCCGGCGAAACCCATTTCAAGCGCGCCACCGCGGCCGGCTTCTACCGCCTGCTCGCCCGCGCGACCGAGGTCGACATCCCGGTCGACGCCGGCGACTTCCGGCTGATGAGCCGCCGCGCGCTCGACGCCCTGCTGGCAATGCCCGAACAGGCGCGCTTCATCCGCGGCATGGTGGCGTGGATTGGCTTTCGCCAGGTCCCCTTCCCCTACAAGCGCGACGAGCGTTTCGCCGGGGTCACCAAATATCCGCTGTCCAAGATGATCCGCTTTGCGCTCGACGCGCTGACCGGCTTCTCCTCGGCGCCGCTGAAGCTCGCCAGCCACGCGGGCATCTGGCTGGCGGGCGGCTCGGTGCTGATCCTGCTCTACATCCTGATGAGCTGGGCGACCGGCCAGACCATCCAGGGCTGGACCTCGCTGATGCTGGTCGTCGTGCTGCTGGGCGCGGTCCAGATGTTCGTGCTCGGCCTGATGGGCGAATATATCGGCCGGCTCTACAGCCAGGCGAAGAACCGCCCGCTCTACATCGTCCAGGACATTGCCGGGCGCGACGCGGCGCGGGCGTTGCCGTCGCGCGACCTCGGCATCGTCGCCCCACCGCGCGAGGTGCCGCTAGCGGAAGGTCCAGTGGCGGTGCAGCCAGAAGGTCATTAAGGGCGTCAGGATGACGTTCGGCGGGATCGGCCACCAGGTCGCCCCGCCCAGCCGCTCGACCAGCAGCCACACCCAGAAGCTGTTAAGGACGTAGCCGATCACGTTGACCGCGACGAAGCGGACCGACATGCCGGCATGGTCGTCGCGCTCGCCATGCCCGGCGAAGCTGATCCAGCCGTGCGCGAAATAGCCGACCGTCACGCCGACGATCCAGGCGATGGCGATCGCCACCATCGGGCTGGTCAGGCGGCTTTCGGCCAGCCCGTAATAGATGGCCTGCCCGCCGGCGGTGATCAGCACTCCGACGATCCCGTAACGGATCAGCTGGCCCAGGGCCGCGCGCTTGGCCGGGTCGGCCAGCACGGCGTCGAGGTGGCGTTTCACTTCTTCGCGGCCGCCTCGAGCTTGGCCTTGGCCATGGCGATCGGCTTGACCAGAGCGGTCGGGATCAGCCGCACCGCGGCGCGGCGCAGCGCCCATTTCAGGTCGCCGCCGATCTCCAGCTTCTGCCCGTCGGGGACGCGCGTCGCCTTGATCGTGTCGGACAGGCGCTGCTGCCCGGCGGCGTTGGCGTAGACGTAGGTGTTGAAGCGGTACCACGGCATGACGTCGCCGCGCGCGGTGAGCGCGGGCCGGACGAAATCGAACACGTCGAAGCCGCGCGCCTTGAACTTCTCGCGCCAATATTCGGGCGGCTGCTCGTTGACGTGATGCTCGCCGCCCTGGTGCGGGACCGCGGCGGAAAAGAGGATGACGTCGCCGTGGGCGACGAGATTGTCGACGAACAGCTCGGCCTTGGCGTGCGGCAGGTGCTCGGCCACTTCCAGCGTCTGGACGAGGTCGAATTTCTGGCCGAGCGCGAGTGGCGTGCCAAGATCGTGCGCGCGGAAGTTGGCGGCCGGAATGGCCAGCTGGTCGCGCTTCACATAATCGCCGTCGATCGCCAGCACATGCTTCACCCCGGCGGCCATCCACTCGGCGGCCCAGGCGCCGTGGCCGGCACCGATATCGAGCAGGCTCTCGATCGTCATTTCGGGCAGCAGCAGCGACGACACCGCACGCGCCGACCGCCGCGACCCGGCGTCGATATAGGTGTAGAAATCCTCGTTATATTCGTGGTCACTCATTGCAACGTACCTTGCTCTCGCCCGTGCTCACGCTAGAGCCGGAAAGTGACGATTGTGCAAGGAGGGGGCGTTTTGGAAGCGGCAATCGAGCGGGGGCTCGCGTTCATCGATCGGCACTGGCGCTGGCTCGTGGTGCTCGCCTGGGTCGCGATGGCGATCTACCTCGTCGCCAACCGCTGGGGCGCGATCCAGGGCTTCGTCCTCAACGACACCGACGACAACATGCGCATCGCGCAGGTCCGCGCCTGGCTCAACGACGGGCAGGGCTGGTACGACCTTCGCCAGTACAAGCTCGACTATCCCGAGGGCGCCAACATCCACTGGTCGCGCCTCGTCGACCTGCCGCTCGCCGGGCTGATCCTCCTCGGCCGCTTGTTCCTCACTGGCCCGCAGGCCGAACAGTTCGCCATCGCCGTCGCGCCGATGATCCCGCTGCTGCTGCTGATGGTCGCGCTGACGCTCATCACCCGCCGCCTCGTCCATCCGCGCGCCTGGCCGATCGCCATCGCCTGCCTGTTCTTCGCCGGGTCGGGCTTCGCCCAGTTCGCGCCGACGCGCATCGACCACCATGGCTGGCAGCTAGCGTTATTCGCGCTCGGCCTGTCGGGCATTGCCGATCCCAAGCGCGCGCGCGGCGGGGTGACGCTCGGCCTGGCCACGGCCCTGTCGCTGTCGATCGGGCTGGAGATGCTGATCTACATCGTCATCGCCGCGGCCGCGATGGTGCTCTTCTGGATCCTCGACGCCGACGAGCGCAAGCGCCTCGCCACCTACGGCGCCGCCCTGGCCGTCGGCACCGCGCTCGGCTTCGTCATCTTCGCCTCGAACGACAATCGCCTGCCGGTCTGCGACGCGCTGTCGCCCGTCTGGCTCGGCGATGCCCTGCTCGGCGGCGCGTTGCTGCTCGGCCTCGCCTGGTGGAGCCCGGCGAGCTGGAAGGCGCGGCTCGGCGGCGCGGCGATGGCCGGCCTCATCGTCGCGGGCTTCCACGCCGCCATGTTCCCGCAATGCCTGACCCGCCTCGAAGGCGTCAGCGACGACACCTACCGCCTGTGGCTCAGCCACGTGCGCGAGGCGCGCGGCCTCGCCAAGATGGACTGGCGCTACATCTCGGAGATGCTGGCCCTGCCGATCGCCTCGTTCGCCGGCTGGGCGCTCCTCGGCTGGTCGGTGCGCAAGGATCTCGAGCGACTGCGCCGGACGATCGCCGTCGCGCTGCCCGGCATCGCCGCCACCTTTTTGCTCTTCTGGCAGGTGCGCACCGGCCCGACCGCCGAGCTGATGGGCATTCCCGGCGCGGTCGCGCTGATCGTGCTGGCGGTCCCGCGGCTCAGCAATTCGCGCTTCATGCTGGTGCGCGTGTTCGGCGTCGTCCTGCTGGTGCTCGCCGCGATGGGCGCGCTCGTGCCGCTGGCGATCGACAAGGGCTTTCCCAAGGACCCGCCCGACGCCCGCGAGAAGAAGCTAGCCAAGGCCAACCGGTCCTGCCCGCGCCTCGCCGCGATGGCGCCGCTGCAGAAGCTGCCGCCCGCGACTATCTTCACCTTCTCCGACCTCAGCCCGCGGATGATCGTCATCACCCACCATCGCGGGATCATCGGCCCCTACCATCGCAACGGCGAGGCGATCGTCGATTCGATGCTATTCTTCCGCGAGGACGCGGCCAACGCGCGCCGGCTGGTCGACAAGTATCGTGCCGACTACGTCATGACCTGCCCGTGGATGAGCCAGTCGACGGTCTTCGCATCGGAAACGCCGAAGGGCTTCTACATGCAGCTCGAGAAGGGCCAAGTGCCAGGCTGGCTGCAGCCCGTGCCACTGCCGAAGGATTCGCCGCTCAAGCTGTGGAAGGTCGTCCGCTAGGGGAGCGTCACGCGCCGGCCAGCCCCGGCAGGCTGCGCTCCAGCCCGTCGAGCACGAACTGCACCGCCAGCGCGGCGAGAATGACGCCGAGGATCCGCGTGATCATCGCCTCCACCTTGGCGCCGACAAAGCGCATGATCGGCCCCGCCGCCAGCAGCGCCAGCATCGTCAGCACGATCACCGCGGTCATCGCGCCCAGCACGATCAGCGATTCCTGGAGGCCGTCGGCGCGCGCGTTCAGCAGCATGATCGACGCGATCGAGCCCGGCCCGGCGATCATCGGAATGGCCATCGGAAAGACGCTGACGTCCTCCGCCTCGGGCGTTCCCTTGATCTCCTCGGCCCGCTCCTCGCGCCGCTCGGTGCGGCGTTCGAACACCATGTCGAGCGCAATCATGAACAGCATGATCCCGCCCGCCAGCCGGAAGGCCGACAGCGAAATGCCCATGTGGCCGAGCAGCGCCTCGCCGAACAGGGCGAAGAAGACGAGGATGCACCAGGCGATCAGGCACGACCGGATCGCCATGCGCCGCCGTTGCGCTGCGGTCGCCTGCCCGGTCAGCGAGGCGAAGATCGGCGCGCAGCCCGGCGGGTCGATGATGACCAGCAGCGTCAGGAAGGCGGAGGAGAAGAGCTCGATCATTCGGGCGGGATCGCCTGGTCGATGACCAGCTCATAGGTCTCGCCGTTCCACAGCCAGCCGCGGAACATCAGATATTTGGAGGCCGGGTCGTAGCTGTAGGCCCAGGCCAGCGAGCGGTCGGCGCTCAGCGCCTGCATCGCCTCGCGCGGGGCATCGGCGGCAGCGCGCAGCGCCTCGGTGCGCGCCCATTCGCCTTTCAGCTTGCGCGGGACGGCGGTGCAGCTGGCGCGGCGGACCACCGGCGCGGCGTCGCGCGGCAGCGGCGTCTTGACCGTTTGCCCGGCGTCGTAGGTCCAGCGCCATCCGTCGCGCGCCTTGAACCAGACGGTGGTGAAATTGGTCGCGAAGCCCTGCGGCCAGGTCGCCCCGCCATGGTTGATCGCGGTGCGGCCGTCGCAGCTCTGGAAGCTCTGGTTGGGCCACCACTCGACCGCCTTGTCCGGGTTCTTGCGCTTGCCGAAGAAGACGCGCGCGTCGGTCGGCGTCGGCAGGAACATCAGCGCCCCCGGCGCGGCCCATTTGTCGAAAGCGGTCCACTGGCCAATCGCCTGCGCGTCGGCGGCAAAGGCGCGCTCGGCCTCGACCGCGTTGGCGGGGGCAGGGGCGGCAGCAGCGGCAAGCAACAGCGCGGCGATCATAGGTGCGGATCCTCCAGCCCCGCGCGGCGGTGGGCCGCGACCAGGGTATTGCGCAGCAGCATGGCGATGGTCATCGGCCCGACCCCGCCCGGCACCGGCGTGATGGCGGCGGCGACGTCCGCGGATTCGTCATAGGCGACGTCGCCGACCAGTCGGCCCTTGCCGCCCGCCTCGTCGGGGGGCAGCCGGTTGATGCCGACGTCGATGACGACCGCGCCCGGCTTCACCCAGTCGCCGCGCACCATCTCGGGCCGCCCGACGGCGGCGACGAGGATGTCGGCGGTGCGGCAGAGCGCGGGCAGATCCTTCGTCCGGCTGTGAGCGATGGTGACGGTGCAGCTTTCGCCCAGCAGCAGCATCGCCATCGGCTTGCCGACGATGTTCGACCGCCCGATCACCACCGCGTTGAGGCCGGTCAAATCGCCCAGCTCGGCCTTCAGCAGGTGAAGGCAACCCAGCGGCGTGCAGGGCACCATCGCTTCCGCGCCGACGGCCAGCCGCCCGGCATTTTCGACATGGAATCCGTCGACGTCCTTGTCGGGGTCGATCGCGGCGATGACCCGTGCGCTGTCGATCTGCCCGGGCAGCGGCAACTGGACCAGGATCCCGTCGACATTGGGGTCGTCGTTCAAGGCCGCGACCAGCGCCAGCAGTTCGTCCTCGCTGGTCGTCTCGGGCAGGCGATGCTCGATCGACTGCATCCCCGCCTCGCTAGTCGCCTTGCCCTTGGACCGGACGTAGACCGACGAGGCCGGGTCCTCGCCAACCAGCACGACGGCCAGCCCCGGCGCGCGACCGACCGTTTCGCGGAACGCCGCGACGCCATCGGCGACGCGCGCGCGTAGCCGGGCGGCGGCGGCCTTCCCGTCGATCGCCCGAGCGCTCATCGCCTCAGAGGCCCAGCGCGACGTTGTTGAGGATGATGCGCAGGATCGAGATGGTGACCAGCAGCAGGAACGGCGACCAGTCGATCCCGCCGGTCGGCGGCAGCACCTTGCGGAACGGCCGGTAGAGCGGTTCGAGCAGGCGCTGCAGGCTCTCGCTGAACTGGTAGAGCCCGCGGTTCGAATGGTTCAGCACGTTGAAGCCGAACAGCATGCTGAGGATCGCCGAGCCGATAACCAGCCACGACAGGATGGTCAGCAGGAACAGCAGGATTTCGATGATCGTGAACATGGGCATGGGCTTAGCCGCCCTTTGCCGCGGCTTCAATCAGGGGGCGAAGCGATTGGGCTGCGCCTCGGCCAGGATGACCGCGAAATCCTCGTCGGGGGCCAGCCATTCCTTCAGCGGCGTCCACCCGCCCGCCAGCAGCAGCAGGCGCGCGCCGCGCGGCCCGTATTTGTGGCTGTTCTCGGTGTGGATGCTGCTTCCCTTGGCGAAGGTGAAGCCTCGGCCCTCGATGGTGAAGGCGACGTCGCGCGTGGCAACCAGGTGCATCTCGATCCGCGCCAGCATGTCGTTCCAGCGCGCCTCGTGGACGAAGGCGTCCTCGGGGATGTCGGCGTCCAGCTCGCGGTTGATGCGGGTCAGCAGGTTCTTGTTGAAGGCCGCGGTCACCTGTTCCGGATCGTCGTAGGCCGCGATCAGCCGGTCGATGTCCTTGATCCGGTCCATCCCGATGAGCAGCTTCGACCCGGTGCCCAAGATGGTGCGGAAATGGCGCAGCAGGTCGGTCGCGCTGCGCGGCACGAAATTGCCGATGGTCGATCCGGGGAAGAAGCCGACGCGCGGCAGGCCGTCGATCGCGGCCGGCAGCGTGACCTCGCGGGTGAAGTCGCCCTCGACCGGATGAACGTCGATCCCGGGGAATTGCGCAGCGATCCCGTCGGCGCTTTCGCGCAGGTAATCGCCGCTGATGTCGATCGGCACATAGGCTGCGGGCCGCAGCGCGCGCAGCATGATCGGCGTCTTGGTCGAACTGCCGGAGCCGAATTCGACCAACGCGCAGCCGTTGCAGGCCTGGGCGGCGATGTCGGACGCCTCCGCCTCCAGCAGCGCGGTCTCGGTCCGCGTCGGGTAATAGGACGGCAGGCGCGTGATGTCGTCGAACAGCTCGCTCCCGCGCCGGTCGTACAGCCAGCGGGCGGGAATGGCGGGGATCGGTTCGGCAAGGCCGTTCAGCACGTCGGAACGAAAGGCGGGATCGACCCGGTCAACAATCTTGAGCAAGGCGTACTCCCGTGAACTGCCACCGCGCCGACGGTGGGAAGAAATTGCGATAGCTGGCCCGGCTGTGCCCGCGCGGGGTCGCGCAGCTGGCGCCCTTCAGCACGAACTGCCCGCACATGAACTTGCCGTTATATTCGCCGACGGTCCCTTCCGCGGGCTGGAAGCCGGGGTAGGGAAGGTAGGCCGACTGGGTCCACTGCCACACGTCCCCGAACGGCCCGCCGCCGGGGCGCGGAAGGACCGCCCCGCCACGATCGAGCTGGTGGCCGATGTGGGGATCGGCGGAGGCGAAGAAATCCTCCCACTCCGCTTCCGTCGGCAGGCGTTTGCCCGCCCAGCGCGCGAAAGCGTCGGCCTCGTAATAGGAGACGTGGTCGACCGGGGCGGCGGGGTCCAGGTCGCGGTGTCCGGCCAGCGTGAAGGAGGAGGCGTTGTCGAGGTGCCAGTAGAGCGGTCGTTCGATCCGCTCGGCCTGTCGCCAGTCCCAGCCCTCGCTCAGCCACAAATTGGGGTCGTCGTATCCGCCGTCGGCGATGAACTCCTGCCACTCGGCGTTGGTGACGCAGCGCTGGGCGATGGCGTGCGGGTGGAGCAGCGCCTGATGGCGAGGCCCTTCGCAATCGAAGACGAAGGCAGAGTCGTCCGCCGCGCCAACCTCGACGACTCCCGTCCGGCCCGGATGGAATTGCAGCGGCTCGGCCGCGAAGCAGGCTGCCTTGTCGATCGTTCCATAGGCGGGTTCGATCGGGTTTTCGGCAAAGGTCGCCAGCAGGTCGGTCAGGAACAGTTCCTGGTGCTGCTGCTCGTGATGGATGCCCAGCTCGACCAGCTCCAGCGCGTCGCGTCCCAGCGTCGGCATCGCCTCGGCCAGGGCCGCATCGACCGCGCGGCGCCAGTCCCGCACCTCGTCGAGGCTCGGCCGGCTGATCATCCCGCGGCGCGCCCGCGCGTGCCGCTCGCCCTCGCCATTGTAATAGCTGTTGAACAGGAACGGGAAGCGCTCGTCGTGCAGCGTGTAACCCGGCACATGGTCGCGCAGGACGAAGGTCTCGAAGAACCAGGTGGTGTGCGCCAGGTGCCACTTGGCCGGGCTGGCGTCGGGATTCGGCTGGATGGTGGCGTCGGCGTCGCTCAGGGGATCGGCCAAGTCGAGCGTCAGGCGGCGGGTCGCGGCAAGCCGCTCGGCCAGCGTCGCCTTTGCCTGTTCATCGCCTCGCGCCACGCCACACCCCCTTTTCGTCACAGGATAACCGATATGGGCGCGAAACGTTGCAATCAGGCGTCTCGGGTCGCCCCCGGTTGCCACAGGACATCGCCGCCTTCGCCCGCCGCGATCGCGCGCGCGGTGACGAACAGGTGATCGCTCAACCGGTTGAGGTAGGTCAGCGCGTGGGCGTTGACCTCCTCGGTCTCGGCCAGCGCGACCGCCTCGCGCTCGGCCCGCCGCACGGTCGCGCGCGCCATGTGGACGAGCGCCACCGCCATCGACCCGCCGGGCAGGATGAAGCTGGTCAGCGGGGACAGCGACGCGTTCATCGCATCAATCTCTTCCTCCAGCCGCTCGACCTGCCGCGCCACCATGCGCAAAGCGTGCGGCTCGAACTCGGTGCCGAACGGCGTGGCGATATCGGCGCCCAAATCGAACATCTCGTTCTGGATCCGCCGCAGCCGGTCGTGATGGTCGCCGGGGGAAAGCGCGGCGATGGCGACGCCGATCGCGCAATTGGCCTCGTCGACCTCGCCGATTGCGGCGATGCGCGGGCCGGCCTTGCTGACGCGGCTGCCATCGACCAGCCCGGCGGTTCCGCCGTCGCCGGTGCGGGTGTAGATCTTGTTGAGCTTGACCAGCGGACTACGCCTTGCCGGCGAGCCCGAGGATCAAAGCGACGATCATGATCGCGATGCCCTGGTAGAGCACGCGCTTGCGCATGTAGCTCTGCTGGACTTCGCCGCTCATGTCCTTGCCCGACGCCATGGCCATGACGCCTCGGACGAGGACATAGGCCGTGGCGCCCATGGCCAGCAGCAGCGCGAGGATGAGGAGGATGTTCATGCCCGCATATTTAGGCGCGGCCGAACCGGAATCCTAGGGGCAGGGTGCCCGCGCGCAGGTCCACGGCCAGCGCCTGCCCGTCGACCCCGGATTCGCGCATCGCGGCGAGCGTCGGGGCGAGGTCGCGCTTGGCCAGCCGCCGCCCGTCTTCGTGCGTCACCAACGGGTGGTGGAAATAGGCCGGCGCTGGCAGGCCGAGCAGCAATTGAAGCAGTCGCTGGGTCGGCGTGGAGGGCCGCAGATCCTCCCCGCGCACGACCAAGCTCACCCCGGTGTCGGCATCGTCGACGACGCAGGCGAGGTGATAGGACGAAGGCGCGTCCTTGCGGGCCAGGATCGCGTCGCCGAAATCCGCCGCGCTCGACCGAAAGGTCGTCCCGTCCGCCTCGGTCCAGCCGGGCAGGCCGACCTCGGCCAGCGCCTTCGCGCTGTCGAGCCGCCAGCTGTGCGGCGTGGTCGCGCGCCGATCCGGGTCGTCGGGCTTGCCCCGGCACGTCCCCGGATAGGCCGCGCCGGCATCGCCGTGCGGCGCGGTCAGCGAGGCGGCGATATCGGCCCGCGTGCAGAAACAGGGATAGACGAGGCCGCGCTCCTTCAGCTGGTCGAGCGCCGCGGCATAAAGATGCGTCCGCGCCGACTGAACGATCGGCTCCCCGTCGATGACGAGGCCGAGCCAGGCGATGTCCTCGAAAATGCCGTCGACGAATTCGGGGCGGCAACGGCCGGGGTCGAGGTCCTCGATCCGCAGGCGCCACTGCCCGCCCGCGGCGCGCGCGGCGTCATGGCCGACCACCGCCGAAAAGGCGTGACCGAGGTGCAGGCGGCCCGAAGGCGAGGGAGCGAAGCGGCTGGTCGTCACTGTTGCACAGATGACTCTTGACGGGGATTCACCCGATGATTCATCATCCTGTCATCGCGGGTTGGCATCCGCGGTGCGAACAAGGGAAGCAGGCCCGTGATGGCCTCTCCACCTTGCGTGCGACGGGGCCGGGGGAGCGTCGAATCGGGCATAACCGACGGAGCGACGCGCGCGTGTACCATCCCGATCTCCTTCGCCACCCCGACAGCTGTCCGGCCCTCGTGCTGAACGCCGATTACACGCCGTTATCCTATTATCCCTTGAGCCTGTGGCCTTGGCAGACCGCGGTCAAGGCGATGTTCCTCGAACGGGTCGACATCGTCGCCCATTACGACCGCGAGGTGCACAGCCCCAGCCATTCGTTGAAGCTGCCCAGCGTCATCGCGCTGCGCCAGTTCGTGCGGCCCAACGAATATCCGGCCTTCACGCGGTTCAACCTGTTCCTTCGCGACCGCTTCCGCTGCGTCTATTGCGGGACGCACAAGGAACTGACCTTCGACCATGTCATCCCGCGCGCGCAGGGCGGCCGGACGACGTGGGAGAATGTCGCCACCGCCTGCGCACCGTGCAACCTCAAGAAGGGCGGGCGCACCCCGCGCCAGGCCGGCATGCAGATCCACCGCGAGCCGATCCGCCCGACCAGCTGGCAATTGCAGGACCACGGCAAGAGCTTCCCGCCGGGCTACCTCCACGACAGCTGGCGGGACTATCTTTATTGGGATGTTGAGCTCGATCCGTAGGCGCCGAGCGCAGCGCCGCCGGCACGAAGTGCCGCGCAAGCAGCGCGAAAAGACGCCGGAGGTCGGACGGCCTGCCGCGAAGCGGACAGGACCGACGGCGCGAAATTACTTCACGCCCGCTGCCAACGCCTTCAAGCTTTCCCCGATCTCCGGATCCGCCATCCCCAGCGCCATGTTGGCGCTGACGAATCCCAGCTTGGTGCCGCAGTCGTAGCGCACCGCGTCGACCGTCACCGCGTGGAACGGCTGCCCGCCGATCACCTTGGCCATCGCGTCGGTCAGCTGGATCTCGCCGCCCGCGCCCGGCTCTTGCGCGTCGAGGCGGTGCATCACCTCGGGCTGCAAAATGTAGCGGCCGATCACGCCGAGCGTCGACGGCGCGGCGTCGGGCTGCGGCTTCTCGACCAGGCCCAGCACCTCGGTGCGGTTGCCCTCGCGCGCGCCCGGCGTGACGATTCCGTAGCTCGCGGTTTTGGCGCGCGGCACCTCGGCGGCGCAGACGATGTTGCCGCCGACCGCGTTGTAGGCGGCCACCATCTGCTTGAGCGCGCCGGGCTCCCCGACCATCAGATCGTCGGGCAGCAGAACCGCGAACGGCTCGTCGCCGACCACGTGGCGCGCGCACCAGACGGCGTGGCCCAGGCCGAGTGGCTGCTGCTGGCGGACCGAGACGATCTCGCCATAGCCGGTGCGCGACGCGCTGAGCGGGTCGAGACTCTTGCCCGCCCGGGTCATGGTCGCTTCCAGCTCGAAGCTCATGTCGAAATAGTCGACCAGGCTCGACTTGCCGCGCCCGGTGACGAAGATCAGCTGCTCGATCCCCGCCTCGCGCGCCTCGTCGACGGCGTACTGGATCAGCGGGCGATCGACGATCGTCAGCATCTCCTTTGGCATGGTCTTGGTCGCGGGCAGCAGGCGCGTGCCCAGCCCGGCGACGGGAAAGACGGCCTTGCGGACGGGCCTCGTCATTGCGGCTGCTTCACGCGGGTCGGGTCGGCCTCGCCCGGGTCGCTCCCGGCGACAGGCGGCGCGGCGGCGGCGCCCGAGGGCGGCAGGTCGAAGCGGTCCGCCTGGCGTGGCTGCGAGCGCTTCAGCAATTCGTCGATTCGCTCGGGATGCGCCTGCGGGGTGGGAGCGAGGAGGTCGTCGGCACTCGGCGTCGCCTGCGCCATCGCCGGCTTGACCGGCAGGCTCTCGCCCGCGGCGGGGCGCAGCGGCGCGGTGTCGCCGCAGGCCGCGAGGGCCAGGGGCAGCACGATGATCGTCAGTCGGCGCATCATGACCTCTTATCCCGCGCCGCGCGCGCGGCGGCAATGGCCTCTGCTACCCGTTCCGGCGCCGTCCCGCCAGCCGAGGTGCGCGCGGCGACCGACGATTCGACCGACAGTTTCGGCAGGACGCGCGCGTCGATGCGCGGATCGACCGCCTGCAGTTCCTCAAGCGACAGTTCGTCCAGCGCCTTGCCCGCGCTTTCCGCGGCGGCGACCGCGCGCCCGGCGATATGATGCGCCTCGCGGAACGGCACGTCGGCCTCGCTGACCAGCCAGTCGGCGAGGTCGGTCGCGGTGGCATGGCCCGCGGCGGCGGCGGCGCGCAGCTTGCCGGGCACGAATTCGAGGTCGGCCATCATCCCCGCCATCGCGGCGAGGCTGAGCAGCAGCAGGTCGTGCGCCTCGAACACCGGCGGCTTGTCGTCCTGCATGTCCTTCGA
>CAZKCD010000004.1:31711-37786 GCA_964551235.1 uncultured Sphingomonas sp. | reverse complement strand
CGCCGTCGGCTCAAGCTGCCGGTACAGCCTTTCGCGAAAAGTGCCTGTTTCGGATCGCCCCCGCGCCGCCATGCGCCAACCCTGCACCGATGCGCGGCGCGCCGCAACGGTTGATCACATCAGCGTTCGATCGGCTCGTCGTCCTTGTAGCGGCTTTCGATGAAGCGGCCCTGCGTCTGGAAGGCGGCGACCTCGTCGCGTGCGAGGCGCTGACCGAGCTCGTCGAGCGCCCCGCGACCCGCGCGAAGCGCTTCGACCAGCCGCTCGTCGACACTGGGCTCGCTGCCTTCCTTGTGATGCCGATAGGCGTCGGGGACCGCGAGATAGCGATCGATCAGGCCGGGCAAGTGGGTCGCCATCAGCCGGCGCGCGTCATCGGCGGCGGGATCGAGCGGCTCGGCCCGTTCCAGCGACGGGCGCAATGCGGGAAGGGTCGCCAGCATCTGGTCGAGCTCGTGCTGCGCCGGCGGCGGCAGCGCAGGGCGTGCGCGGTAGAGATATGAATCGAGCCGGTCGACCAATTCCGCGGGCGGAAGCGTGGTCGGAATTGCCTTGGGCGCCGGGGCCTTGCGCGCCGAAGCGGCAAGCATGACCACCGCCATGATTCCGACCGCGACCACCGCGAGCAGCCCGAACAATCCGATCGGCCGGAAGAAGCCGAACACCATCGTTCCGACCCACAAGGCGGCGGTGACGATGAGGATTCGCTTCGCCAGTCGGCTGAACCCGGCATTGAGGCGGGTGCGTTCGCGGCGTGCCGCGTCGCGCTCGGCGGTCGAACGCTGGCCGACCCGCGAAATCACGTCGTCGGCACGGGTGAGGGTCCGGTTGATTCGCGCGGAATCGGCGACCGCCCGGTCGAAGCGCTGCTCGGCTTCGGCGAACATCCGACCGATGTCGTCGCTCTTCACGCGGCGCTCACTTGACCTCGAGCGCCTCGAACGGCGAGCGCTGGTTCTCGAGCTTGCCCTGCGCGACGCCCTCGGCGCGGGCGATATAGCCCTTCGACTTCTCGACCTCGGAGCCGAGCGTGTCGACGGTCTGCTTCATGTTCGCCAGCGCGGCGAGCTTGAAGGCGTCGATCTGGTCCATCGTGTCGTAGATGTTCTGGAACGCGCGCTGGAGTGTCTCGAGCGGAATCGTGCTCGACGCCGCCTGCTCGTGGATCGCGCCGGACTGGGTCTTGAGCAATTCGCCGGTGGTGTCGATCATGCTGGCGGTCGTCGTGTTGAGCGCGCCGATCTGTTCGAGCACGAGGCGCTGGTTGGACATCGCGCTGGCGACGGTGACCGCGGTGCGGAGCGCCGCGACGGTCGTGGTCGAGGCGCGGTCGACGCCCTTCACCAGCTCGACATTGTTCTTCTTGACGAGGTCGAGCGCGAGATAGCCCTGCACGGTGACCGCCATCTGCGTCAGCAGGTCGGTGGTCCGCTGGCGGGTGTAGAACAAGGCGCTCTCGCGGATTGCCTTGGCCTTGGCCGGGTCGGTCGCATCGAGTTCATTGGCCTTGTCCTCGAGCTGTCGGTCGAGGCTCTTGGAGATGTGGATCATCTGCTCGAGCTTGTGCATCGTCTTCCACAATTGCGCGCGCTCGGTGTCGATCGCCGCATTGTCCATCAGCAACTCGTCCTTGCCGTTGCCCAGCCGCTGCAGGATCGCGCTGATGTGGGTCTGACTCGACCGATACTTGTCGAAATAATTGTTCACCTTGTTCCCGAACGGAATGATTCCCAGGAACTTGCGGGTCGTCATTCCGCCCGCCGCTTCCTTGGGGTCGAGCCGCTCGACGGTGCGGCGCAGTTCGGTCAGGTCGGCGCCGATCCCGGTGTCGCTGTCGATCGCCTTCACCGGCCGGTCGAGGAAGCGGTTGGACGCGCCCGCTGCCTCGGCGATTTCCTTGCGGCCCATCGCGGTCAGCTGGTCGACCTTCTTGCCGAAGTCGGGGCTGTTCGAATCGAGCGCGGCCAGCTCGTCGACGAAGGCGGCGACCTTCTTGTCGAGCTCGCTCGTCTCCTCGGTCTTGAGCGGCACGAGGCCGGCCGCTTCGTGCACCGCGATCGGCTGCAGCGCCTCGGGCGGCTCCAGCTTGATCTTGGTCGCGGTCTGCGTCGGGGCTGCTGCCGTTTCTTCCGCCATCGTCTCGTCTCTTCCCTGGGCCGTTGTTCAACGCGAATCTGGACGCGGCGGCCCCACCGCGCAAGCGCTATCGCTGTATTATAGGTATAAGACGGAACGACGACAAGATTGGGAGAGGGCTGGCGTCAGTATCCCGTTAACCACGCTTGCGAACGCTTCGCCAACCATCCTTGCCCTAATCGGGACGCAGAACTCCTGGCCAAGGAATGAGGTTAGCTATGCGCAGCGTCCTACGTCGCATCTGGGAAGACAAGAACGGCAACGCCCTCGTGCTGGGTGCGGCCGCGCTTCCGTTGCTGCTCGGCTCCGCCGGTCTCGCCACCGACACCATCCAGTGGGCGCTATGGAAGCGCCAGCTGCAGCGCGCCGCCGACTCCGCCGCCATCGCCGGCGTCTACGAGCGCGTCGACAAGGAAGGCCAGACCAACACGGTCGAGGCCGCGGTCAACTATGACCTGACGCTCAACCACCACACCGGGATCGCGCTGGAAAGCGGCTATCCGCAGGTCGCCTATCCGGCCAACGAAACGGGCAAGGCCAACCAGGTCAACGTGACGCTGGCGGTGCGTCGCCCGCTGTCGTTCAGCTCGATGTTCATGTCCGCCGCCCCGCAAATCCGGGTGTCGGCGCGCGCCGCCGCCGTTTCCTCGGCCGCCGAATTCTGCGTGCTCAGCCTGCAGGAAAACAGCAAGACCGGCATCCAGGTCACCGGCAACGCGGAAATCCTGATGGATTGCGGCTGGATGACCAACTCGACCTCGACCAACGCCGCGGCGGGGCAGGGCAGCTCGCGAATCACGGCGACCACGCTCGCGGCCGCCGGCGGCATCCAGGCCTCGCGCAACTGGAACGTCATCGCCTACCAGCCTTATTCGCCGCAGCTCGAGGATCCCTATGAGGACCTCAACCCCGACGAGGACGATTTCGAGGATTGCGACAACTCCAATCCTTCGCTCACCGTGGCAGGCGGTAACGACGGGCTCGTGGTCAGCGGCGGCGAATGCTACGCGTCGATCAGCATCCAGCCGAACCGCACGCTCACGCTGCAGAACGGCACGTACATCGTCAGCGGCGGCGGCGTGAACATCCAGGGCACGCTCAACCTGCTCAACGCGACGCTGATCCTCAGCAACCACAACGGCAATTCGCCGATCGGTTCGCTCGACATGAACGCCACCGGCCAGCTCAACGCGACCGCGCCGACCACCGGCAAGTGGGCCGGCATGGCGCTCTACCAGGATCGCCGCGCCGTCGACAACGCGCCGACCGGCAACATCCAGGCGAACAGCCCGAACAAGATCAATGGCAACTCGACCAACAAGATCCAGGGCGTGGTCTATTTCCCCAGCCAGCAGGTCACCTACAACGGCGACGGCACGGGCACCGCGACCTGCACCCAGTTCGTGGCCAAGCGCCTTTACTGGTCGGGCAACAGCGGCATCAACAATTTCACCAAGAACTGCCCGGGCATGGGCATCCGACCGATCGTGGCGCCGCTCAAGGTGAGGCTGGTCGCGTGATGAAGCCGATGCGCCTCCTTGCCCGCGACGATAACGGCGCGGCGATCATCGAGCTGGCGATCCTCGCCCCGGTGCTCGCGCTGATGACGATCGGCATCGTCGACCTGTCGAACGGCTTCAGCCGCAAGCTGCAGCTCGAACAGGGCGCGCAGCGCGCGGTCGAAAAGGTCATGCAGACCACCGGCGTGCTCAGCGTCGAGGACACGATCGCCAACGAGGTCGTCTGCCAGGTCAACGGCACCAACGTCGACGGCACCTGCAAGAACGCGCCGATCACGACCGCCAACGTCACCGTGGAACATCGTCTCGAATGCAACGGCACGGTCTCGACGCTTGACGCCGATGAAGACGGCGAGCTCGATTGCCCGTCCGCAAATCAGACCGAGAACCGCTGGATCAAGGTCACCGTGTGGTCGGACTATCAGCCGACCTTCCCGGTCCATTTCAGTGGCATCGACGCCGACGGCAAATACCGCATCCAGGCGATCGCCGGCATGAGGACGAAATGATGCTGAAACTTCCCTTCGTCCGCCGCGTCGTCCGCAACGAGCAGGGGGCGGCCGTCATCGAAATGGCGTTCGCGCTGCCGGTGCTGATCATGCTGCTGTGGATGATCGTCCAGCTCGGCCTCGTGTTCCGGGCCATGTCGGGCATCCAGCACGGCCTCGGCGAGGGCGCGCGCACCGCGACCTTGTTCCCCAAGCCGACCAACACCGTCATCCAGAACCGGATTCAGGACGCGGTCTACGGTATCGGGCCGGGCAACTTCACCATTCCGCCGCCCGTGCAAGGGACGGCCGACGGCGCGAGCTATCTCGACCTCACCGTCACCTATTCGCAGCAGACCAGCCTGCTCATCATCCCGGGCCCGATGATCAGCGTCACGCGCTCGAAGCGGGTGTGGATCGCGGCGTGATTTAAGCCTTCGCGGCCCGCGCCGCGAAGAACGCCGCGATGACCTGCTTGACCTCGTCAGACGCGAGGCGCTCGGCGAAATGCCCGTTCTCGAGGTCCATGCGCGCCAGGATCGCATCCGTGTCCTCGCGCCGGAGCAGCGCCTGCGTCTGCCGCATCGCCTCCTTCGGCTTGGCGAGCAACGCCTCGACCACCTTGTGCAGCGCCGCATCGAGCCCGCCCGCCGGCACCGCGTGGCTCGCCACGCCGGCCGCCAGCGCCTCGTCGGCGCCCATCGGCTCGCCCAGCAACAGGTAGCGCGCGGCACCCCTCCGCCCGGCGATCCGCGGCACCAGGAGGCTGCTCGCCGCTTCCGGCACCAGCCCCAGGTCGACGAACGGCATCACCAGCTTCGCGCCCTGCTCGACCAGCACGAGGTCGCAGTGCAGGAGCATCGTCACCCCGATGCCGACCGCATTGCCGTGCACCGCCGCGACGATCGGCACCTGGTTTTTCGCCAGCGCGCGCAGGAACCGCCACACGGGCAAATCGGTGTCGCTGCCCGGCTGCGGCATGTCCTGCAGGAAATCCATCAGGTCGTTGCCGGCGGTAAAATCCTCGCCCGCGCCCTCGATGGTGATCAGCCGCACGTCGGGGTCGCCCCCGGCCTGCTCGACCGCGTCGGCAAGCGCGGCATACATCGCCACGGTGATCGCGTTGCGCCGCTCGGGCCGCGCCATGACGATCGACAATCGCCCGCGCCCGTCCTTCTCGACCCGCACAAATTCGCTCATTTCGTGCCTCTCCTGCCGCAAAGCGGGTGACCTTCTTGCCCCGTCCGGCTATGCCAAATCAAATTCCCTGAAAACCGTAAGGACAAGGCCCGCGCCATGAAATTCTTCGCCGACACCGCCGAGATCGAGGACATCAAGAAGCTCGCCGACACCGGCCTGCTCGACGGCGTCACGACCAACCCGTCGCTCATCAAGAAGTCGGGCCGCGACTTTATCGAGGTGGTGAGGGAAATCGCCGCCGTCGTTCCTGGCCCGGTCTCGGCCGAGGTCGTCAGCCTCGACCATGACGGCATGATGCGCGAGGCGGAGAAGCTGCGCGCCATCGCCGACAACATCACCATCAAGGTGCCGCTCACCCCCGACGGCCTCAAGACCTGCAAGAAGCTGTCGGGCGACGGGACGATGGTCAACGTCACACTTTGCTTCTCGGCAAACCAGGCGCTGCTCGCGGCGAAGGCCGGCGCGACCTTCATTTCGCCCTTCGTCGGTCGCCTCGACGATATCGGCCAGTCGGGCATCGACCTGATCAGCGACATCCGCATGATCTACGACAATTACGATTTCGGCACCGAAATCCTCGTCGCCAGCGTGCGCAGCCCGATGCACATCCTCGAAAGCGCCAAGATCGGCGCCGACGTGATGACCGCGCCGCCGTCGGTGATCTGGCAGCTGTTCAAGCATTCGCTGACCGATTCGGGCATCGCCGCCTTCCTCAAGGACTGGGAAGCGAC
>CAZKCD010000004.1:27173-31611 GCA_964551235.1 uncultured Sphingomonas sp. | reverse complement strand
GCCGACCTCGCCGCCTTTGCGCGCGAGCATAGCGGCACGGTCGCCGCGATTCACGAGGCGGCGCTCGCCATCCTCGCCGCGCGCGACCTTGCCGATCTCGTCGCCATCGTCACGCGCGACTGGCCCGCCATCCTCGGCGTCGATTCGGTTGCGCTGGGGCTGGTCGTCGGCGACCGCGCGTTCCGCGCCGACGCGCGGGGGCTCACCGAATTCTCCCGCCCGGTGATCGACCGCATGATCGGCAACGCGGGCGAGGTCGCGATGCGCGCTACCGACCGGGGCCACCCGCTGTTCGGGTCCGACGCCGACGCCGTGCGCAGCGAGGTGCTGTTGGCGATCGAGAGTCCGCGCCCGATGCCCTACGGCCTCATTGCCCTCGGCCAGCGCGAAGCGCTCGCCTTCGACCCCGCGCACGCCGCCGAGCTTCTGCTGTTCCTCGCCGCCGCGCTCGCCGCTATGCTGCGCCGGTGCGTGACCGAGGGGACGACGGCGAACTGACGATGCACCCGGCGCGGGCGGTGGCCGCGCGCTGGTCGGACCATCTCGCCCACGACCGCCGCCGATCGCCGCACACGGTGCGCGCTTATGTCGCGACCGCGCATCGCTTCCTCGATTTCCTCGGCGCCTATCGCGGGGAGGAGATCGGCCGCTTCACCCTGCTCGCCATCAGCGCGCAAGACCTGCGCGCCTTCCTCGCCCAGCGGCGCGCTGACGGGCTCGGGGCCGCATCGGCCGCGCGCGAAATGTCGGCGGTGCGCGCCTTCCTGACCTTCGTCGCGGAAGACAGCGGCAACACGCCCCAGCTTCCCCGCGCCCGCGCGCCCAAGCGCCCGCGTACCCTCCCGCGCCCCGCCAGCCCCGCCGACGTCCAGGCGCTGGCCGATGAGGCGGGGGAGGCGGAAGGCTGGATCGGCGCACGCGATACCGCCATCCTGCTTCTGCTCTACGGATCGGGGCTGCGCATTGCCGAGGCGATGGCGCTGACCGCCGGCGTGCTGCCGATCGGCAAGGCGCTGCGCGTCACCGGCAAGCGCGGCAAGACCCGCGTCGTGCCTGTCGTCGAGGCGGTGCGCGAGGCGATCGCCCTCTACGTCGCCGAATGTCCGTATCCTTTGGTCGGCGCGTCGCCCCTGTTCGTCGGCGCGCGCGGCGGGCCGCTCAACGCCGACCTCGTCCGACGCGCCGTCCGCAACGCGCGCCGTCGCCTCGGCCTGCCCGACAGTGTCACGCCGCATGCGCTCCGCCACAGCTTCGCCACGCATTTGCTCGCCGGCGGCGCGGACCTGCGCTCGCTCCAGGAGCTTCTCGGCCATGCCAGCCTGTCCTCGACGCAAATCTATACCGACGTGGACGCCGCCAAGTTGCTCGACATCTACCGCCACGCTCATCCGCGGGCGTGATCATCATGTGAGGAGGTGCGCGGGGCGTCGGTGTGGGGAAGGCCGCAGTCCGCCCCGCGCCGCTCTACCCAAGCCCGGATATGGCTACGGATTCCTTGCCTCTTCATCCGGATTGGCCGTATCAATCGGCGCATCTTCGACGTCGCGGTGAGTCCACAGCCGCCACACGTAGGTGATCGCCAGCACCGCCAGGATCGCGTTCGACGCCGGCCCGATCACCTTGTCGATATCGGCGTAATTCTCGCCCAGCTTGAAGCCCGCCGTCGCCAGCAGCGCGGTCCATCCGGCGGTGCCCAGCGTCGAAGCGATGACGAACGTCTTGAAGCGCATTTTCAGGAGGCCCGCCGGCACCGACACCAGCGAACGCACTGTCGGCAGCATCCGCCCGAGGAACACGAAGAAGGTTCCGTTCTCGCGAAACCAGACTTCTGCTTTCTGCAATTCCGGCCAGGTCAGGCCCAACCAACGCCCCCAGCGCTTGATGAACGGCTCGAGCCGCGCGATGCCGAGCGCGCGGGCGGCGAGGTACCAGACGATATTGCCCAGCATCGCGCCCGCGGTCCCGCTCGCCACCACCCCGGCGAAGCCCAGCGTGCCCTTCTGCGCGGCGACCCCGGCGACCGGCATGATCACCTCCGACGGGATCGGCGGGAAGATGGTCTCGAGGAACATCAGGAAGCCGATGGCGAGATAGCCCGATTGCTCGATCAGGCGGACGACCCATTCACCCATAAACGCTTACTTCCCCGCCAGCCGCGCTTCGACCGCGCCCCAGAACAGGGCGGGCGTGTCGCTGCCGTTGAAGCGGTCGAGCGCGACGATGCCGGTGGGCGAGGTCACGTTGATCTCGGTCAGGTGCCCGCCGATCACGTCGATCCCGACGAACATCAGCCCGCGCGCCTTCAGCTCCGGCCCCAGCGCGTCGCAGATTTCCTGCTCGCGCGGCGACAGACCGGTCGCCTCCGCGGTCCCGCCCGCGGCGAGGTTGGAGCGGAATTCGCCCTTGCCCGGCCGCCGGTTGATCGCTCCGACCGCGACGCCATCGATCAGGATGATGCGCTTGTCGCCCTCGCTCACCGCCGGCAGGAACGCCTGCACGATGAAGGGTTCGCGCGCGATGGCGGAGAACAGCTCGGCCAGCGCGGCGAGGTTGGTGCCGTCCCTGCCGATCCGGAACACGCCTTCGCCCGCCTTGCCGTGCAACGGCTTGACGACCACCTCGCCATGCCTGGCGTGGAAGGCGCGGATTTCGTCCAAGTCGCGGCTGATCAGCGTCGGCGGCATGAAGCGCGCGAAATCGAGCACGAACAATTTTTCCGGTGCGTCGCGCACGCTGCGCGGATCGTTGACCACCAGCGTCTCGCGCGCCACCCGCTCCAGCAAGTAGGTCGCGGTGATGTAGCCGACGTCGAACGGCGGGTCCTGCCGCATCAGCACCACGTCGACGTCGCGCCCGAGGTCGAGCGGCTGCGGTTCGCCCGCGTCATAATGGTCGCCCTCGACGCGCCGCACGGTCACCGGCGTCGCCTTCGCCCGAACGCGCCCGTCCTCGTAGGTCAGGTCGCTGGCGAGGTAATGATAGAGCCGGTGTCCGCGCTCCTGCGCGCCGAGCATCAGCGCGAAGGTCGAATCGCCGGCGATGGCGATCGAGTGCAGCGGGTCCATCTGGACGGCGACGGTCAGGCTCATGGGCTCACCGCCTAGTGGAGGCGGCTGCCTTTGTCACCCGTGCCAGATGTTGGGAAGGTGCCTTGGCAAGCGGCCCGGGACGATGAAGATGGCGTCGATCCGCACGTCCTCGCCATGGGCCGCGTAGCGCGGCACCAGCGCGCCGGCGGCAGCGATCACGCGCCGAAGCCGCCAGTCGTCGAGCGCGAGGCCCGCCGCGTCATCCGTGGCGCGCTGCTTGACCTCGACGAAAGCGACCGTCCGTCCGCGCTTCGCGACGAGGTCGATCTCGCCGCCGCGCACCTTCGCGCGCCGTGCCAGGATGCGCCAGCCTTGGAGGCGCAGCCACCAGGCGGCGATCGTCTCGGCCCGCCGCCCGCGCCGTTCGGCCGCGGCGCGGCTCAGGCGTCGCCGCCCAGTTCGAGCGCGCGGGCGTAGGCGCGCTTGCGCGGAATGCCGAGCCGCTGGGCCACGTCCGCCGCGGCGCGCGACACGCTGGACCCCGCCAGCGCCGCGCGCAGCGCCGCGTCCAGTTCCTCCTCGCTCGCCTCTTCCCTTGCGCCGGGCGGGCCGACCACGATCACGATCTCGCCCTTGGGCGGGGTCGTTGCGTAACGTTCGGCGAGGTCGGCGAGTGTCCCCGTCACGCATTCCTCGTGCAGCTTCGTGATTTCGCGAATGACCGCCGCGTCGCGCTCGCCCAGCCCGTCACGCAGCGCCGCCAGGCAGTCGCCCAGCCGCGGCCCGCTTTCGTAGAACACCAGGCTGGCGCGGATGCCCGCGAGCTCCGAGATCGAATCGCCGCGCGCCTTGGCCTTTGGCGGAAGGAAACCGGCGAACAGGAAACGATCCGTCGGCAGTCCCGCCAGCGTCAGCGCCGCGATCGCCGCGCAGGGGCCGGGAATGGTGTGGACCGCGTGGCCCGCCGCGCGCGCCGCGCGCACCAGCTTGTAGCCGGGGTCGGAAATCAGCGGCGTGCCCGCGTCGCTGACCAGCGCCACCGCCTCGCTTCCCAGCCGCGCCAGCACCGAGTCGCGCAATTTGTCGTCGCTATGGTCGTGATAGGCCATCATCCGCGCGCCCGACCCGGCGTGGGCCAGCAGCTTGGCGCTCACCCTCTTGTCCTCGGCCAGCACCAGATTGGCATCGCGCAGCGTCGCCGACGCTCGGGGGCTGAGGTCGGAAAGATTGCCGATTGGCGTGGCGACGATATAGAGGCCGGGCTGAAGAGGGGAGGACATAGGACGAGTTGATGGCATTGTTGTTCGACCCTCGGCAAGCGCGGCGCGCTTTCCTTCTTGCGTTGGGCGCGTCGGCGCTGACCCTTTCCGCCTGCCAGACCGGCGCCCCGGTGCGCCCGGTCGGCCCCG
>CAZKCD010000004.1:0-27073 GCA_964551235.1 uncultured Sphingomonas sp. | reverse complement strand
GGCCCCGACGGCACCGTTCCCGAAAGCCAGCGGCACCAGATTGCCCTCGTCATCGCTTTGTCGGGCGAAGACGGCCCGGTCGGCACCTCGATCGCCAACGCCGCCAACCTCGCCATCCTCGATAGCGGCGCGAACAATTTGCGCCTCACCGTCTACGACAGCAGCAAGATCGGCGCCGCCGCCGCGACGCAGCAGGCGGTCAATGCGGGCGCCGAGCTGATCCTCGGCCCGCTGCTCGCGGAGGACGTGCGCGCCGCCGCGCCGGTCGCGCGCCGCGCGGGCGTGCCCGTCGTCGCATTCTCCAACGACACCGGCGTGGCCGGCAACGGCGTCTACATCATGGGCGTCACGCCGGGCGCGGCGATCGACCGCGTCGTGCGCTACGGCCGGTCGAAGGGGATGACCCGCTTCGGCGGCCTCGTGCCCTCGGGCCTTTACGGCCAGCGCGCGGCGCAGGCGATGCTCGCCTCGGTGCGCGCGGCGAAGGGCCAGATGGTCGGGCTCGAAAATTTCAACCGCTCCGCCGCCGCCGGCCGGGCCGCCGCGGCCGCGCTCAACCGCCGCGGCGAATATGATGCCGTCCTCATCGCCGACAGCGGAAGCCTGGTCAGCGCCGTCGCTCCGGCGGTCGAGGTCGGGCCGGTGCTGCTCGGCACCGAATTGTGGGCCAACGACCGGACGCTGGGCAAGGTGCCGCGCCTGCGCGGTGCGCTCTACGCCGCCGCGCCCGACGCCCGCTTCAACCAGCTCGTGAACCGCTACCGCGCCCGCTACGGCAAGACGCCGTACCGCATCGGCAGCCTCGGCTACGACGCGGTGCTGCTCACGGTCCGCGCCGCCCGGCAATGGCCGCTTGGCCGGCCGTTCCCGGAACGCGTCCTGGCCGACCGCGACGGCTTTGCCGGGGTGGACGGCATCTTCCGCTTCGGCCGCGACGGCGTCATCGAACGCGCGCTGGAGGTGCGGCAGGTCACCGCGACCGGGACGAGCGTCGTCTCCCCCTCGGCGGCGAGCTTCGGCAAATAGGGCGTTGAACGGCTGACTTAAACGAGTCATCCTCCCCGGCACCGATAGCTGGGGAGGATGGGGCGATGATTTCGATCATCATGTCATCGGCGATCGTGGTCGTGGGGATGCAGGCGTCGATCAACGCGCCACGGACCGCCTTCGTCGCGTGCTTGAAGGATGCCGGTAGCAAGGCCGAAAGCCAGAATGTCGCGGTCGACGCCTATGAGGCGTTTCTGACGACCGCCTGCGCCGCGCAGGCGGCGTCGCTGAAGTCCGCGCTGGTCGCGTTCGACGTGAAGAACGGGATCAAGAAGGCCACCGCCGAAACCGATGCGCAGGCGCAGATCGACGACTATCACGCGATGGCCAAGGAAAAGTACGAATATAAGAAGAACCTCGGCAAGCCGAAATCCTAGGCCGCGACCTCGGCCAGGATCGCGTCGAGGAGCAGCCGGCCCGCCTCGGTCGTGCCGATCCGCGTGCCCTCGCGCCACATGAGGCCGTGACCTTCGAGACGCGCGACCGCGGCCTCGTCGACGATCAGTCGGTCGAAGCGGCGGGCGAGGGCGGCGACGTCGATCCCCTGCGTCAGCCGCAACCCCATCACCAGCGCCTCGTGCGCGCCCTCCTCGGCGGTCAGCCGCTCTTCCTCGACGATGCCGTGGCCGTTGCGCGCGACCGCTTTCAGGAAATTCTCCGGCTTCTTTTGACGCACCGTCCGCTGCCCTGTCCGCCGCCCGTGTGCACCCGGTCCAATCCCGGCATAATCCGAATATGTCCAGTAACTTAAGTTATGCCGACTTTCCGCGCCGGGGCGCGCATGGTTGCTGATTTCATAGGCCGGCATGCCAGCGGCACGTGTGACCTGCAGTGTGACCTCATACAGCCGCGCGGCCGTTTCGGGGTCGAGCGGATCGAACACATGCTTGGCCACATCGCTCGCAAACCGTGTGCCCGGTTCGATCGTCAATTCGTACAGCGAGAGATGCTCGGTCCCGAGCGACAGCGCCCGGTCGAGGTCGCGCCGCCACCCCTCCTCGTCGTCGCCCGGAAGCGCGTAGATCAGGTCGAAGCTGACCCGCGCCACCGCTGCCTGCGCCGCCTCAAGCGCCCGCAGACCTTCCGCCGCACCATGCGCGCGACCGAGGAATTTCAGCTTTTGATCGTCGAAGCTCTGAAGGCCCAGGCTGATCCGGTTCACCCCCGCGGAGGCCAAGTCCTGAAACCGCGCCGCTTCCGCGCTATTCGGGTTTGCCTCCAGCGTGATTTCGAGGTCGTCGGACGCCGACCAGGCCTTGCGCGCAGCGTCGATTACCGACGCCACCGTCGCCGGCTCCATTAGCGAGGGCGTGCCGCCACCGAAGAAGATGCTGGTCAGCGTCCGGTCGGGCACCAACGCCGCCTCGTGCGCCAGGTCGGCCAGCAGCGCGGCGCGCCATTCGTCCTGGTCGACGCTATCGCGGACGTGGCTGTTGAAGTCGCAATAGGGGCATTTGCTGACGCAGAACGGCCAGTGGACGTAGAGCGCCAGACTGTCGGTCACGCCAGTGCCGCCACCAGCTTCTTGAACGCCTCGGCGCGATGGCTGATCGCGTGCTTCTCTGCCGGGTCGAGCTCGGCAAAGGTGCGGTCCATGCCGTCGGCGACGAAGACGGGATCGTAGCCGAAGCCCAACGTCCCGCGCGGCGGCCAGGTGAGCGCGCCGAACACCTTGCCCTCGAACACTTCCTCGCTGCCGTCGGGCCAGGCGAGGGCGAGAGTACAGATGAAGTTGGCGGTGCGGTCCACCTCCGGCCCCTGCGCGGCGAGCAGGCCTTCGACCTTGCCCATCGCCATGTACCAGTCGCGGCCGGGTTCGCCCTCGAACGCCTGCCGCTCGGCCCAGTCGGCGGTATAGACGCCGGGCCGCCCGCCGAGCGCCGCCACCTCCAACCCGCTGTCGTCGGCCAGCGCGGGCAGGCCCGCCGCCGACGCGCTGGCATGCGCCTTGATCAGCGCATTTTCGCGAAAGGTAGTGCCGGTCTCCTCCGGCTCGTCCAGACCCAGCTCGCCCGCCGACACCGTCTCCACCCCGAACGGGGCGAGCAGCGCGCGGATTTCGCGCACCTTGCCTTCGTTATGGCTGGCGACGACGATCTTTGGGCCGAGGGGTTTCAACGGCCGGTGGCCTTGGCCTGCGCCTTGAAGATTTCGGTGCAGCCGATGCGCGCGAGGCGGAGCAGGCGAAGCAGCCCCTCCTCGTCGAACGTCGCGCCCTCGGCGGTCAGTTGCGCCTCGACGATGTTGCCGTCGCCGGTCATCACGAAATTGCCGTCGCTGTGCGCGTTCGAATCCTCGATATAATCGAGGTCGAGTACGGGCGTGCCTTCGTAGATTCCACAGGAGACAGCGGCGACCTGAGTCAGGATCGGGTCCTTCTCCAGCTTGCCGTCGGCCATCAGCTTGTCGATCGCGATGCGCAGGGCGACCCACGCGCCGCTGATCGAGGCGGTGCGGGTGCCGCCGTCGGCTTGGATCACGTCGCAGTCGAGCGTGATCTGTCGTTCGCCCAGCACCTTCAGGTCGACCACCGCGCGCATCGAACGCCCGATCAGCCGCTGAATTTCCTGCGTGCGGCCCGACTGCTTGCCCTTGGCCGCCTCGCGGTTGCCGCGGGTGTGGGTGGCGCGGGGGAGCATTCCATATTCGGCCGTGACCCAGCCTTCGCCCTTGCCGCGAAGCCACGGCGGCAGGCGGTCCTCGACGCTGGCGGTGACGAGCACGCGGGTCTCGCCGAAGCTGACAAGGCAGCTGCCCTCGGCATGCTTGGTGAAGGCGGGCTCGAACGTCAGTTCGCGCATCTGGTCGGGCGCGCGGCCGGAAGGACGCATGAAATTCTCCTGATGGTTGGTTGAGGCGCTCCCTAGACCCTGACGCCCCGCAATCCTAGATGGGGCGCGATGAGCACGCCGTTGCCCGAATTGACCGACCGGATGCGCCAGGTCTTCGGCCTGGTGGTCGAGGCGTATCTCGATCGCGGGGCGCCGGTCGGGTCGAAGGCGATCGCGCCCAGCGTCAGCCTGTCGCCCGCCTCGATCCGCGGCGTGATGCAGGAGCTGGAAGAACGCGGCCTCCTGACCCACCCGCACACGAGCGCGGGGCGGATCCCGACCGAGAGCGGGCTGCGCCTCTTCGTCGATGGCATGATGCAGGCAAGCCTGCCGGGGAAAGCCGAGCGCGCCGCGATCGAGCGGCAGATGCAGGGCACCAATACGATCGACGAGGCGCTGGCCGGTGCAACCGCTGCGCTGTCCGGCCTGTCGGCCTGCGCCGGCGTCGTGCTCACCCCGCGGCAGGAAGTGCGCCTCAAGCAGCTCTCGTTCGTGCCCCTGGCGCCCGACCGCGCGCTCGCGGTGCTGGTCGGCATGGACGGCAATGTCGAGAATCGCGTCGTGCCGTTGCCGCCAGGCACCAGCGCCATGCAGCTGGTCGAGGTGGGTAATTACGTGAGCGCGCGGCTCGCCGGGCTCACGCTGGCTGAAGCGGAAGCAAGGTTGCGCAAGGAGATCAGCGACCGGCGCGAGGCGATCGACCGCGCGGCGGCCGAACTGGTCGCCTCGGGCCTCGCCCGATGGACTCGCGACCAGGCGCAGCGCCCGGTCCTGATCGTGCGCGGACAGGCGAACCTCATTGACGCGGCGGCGGCCGAAGACCTCGAACGCGTCCGCAAGTTGCTCGACGAGCTGGAGGACGCGCAGGAAATCGCGCGCTTGCTGGAGAATGCCCGCGAGGCCGACGGCTGCCGGATTTTCATCGGCAGCGAGAACAGAATGTTCGCGCTGTCTGGATCGAGCGTCATCGCCGCCCCATATCGCGATGCGAACGAACGCGTTGTCGGGGTGGTCGGCGTGATCGGCCCGACCCGGTTGAACTACGCCCGCGTGGTCCCCATGGTGGATTTCACTGCGCAGGCCCTATCACGATGGATGCCATGAACGACGACAACAAGACGAATCACGACGACGCCGAAGCCATCCGCGCGGAGACCGCCGCGGATTCGCCCGAGCTGGCCGAGCACGACATGATTGCCGACCTTCAGCGGCAGCTGGAGGAAGCCAACAACAAGGCGCTCTACGCCGCGGCCGAGCTGCAGAACACGCGTCGGCGGATGGAAAAGGAGGCGGCCGATGCGCGCTCTTATGCCGCCGCCGGGTTCGCGCGCGACATGCTCGCCATCAAGGACCATCTCGACCGGGCGCTGGCCGCGGTCAGCGACGAATTGCGCGCCGACCAGACGGCGGCGAACTTCCTCGCCGGGATCGAGGCCACCGCGCGCGAGCTGGAAGCCGCCTTTACGCGCAACGGCGTGGAACGGGTCGCGGCCAAGGGCCTGCCGCTCGATCCGCACCACCACCAGGCGATGATCGAAATCCCGCACGGGGAGGCCGAACCGGGCACGGTGATCGAAGAGATGCAGGCGGGCTACAAGATGAAGGACCGGCTGCTCCGCCCCGCGCTGGTCGGGGTCGCGAAAAAACCCGACTGATTTATCGGCGGTTCAGTGTCGCGGCGTTAGCCCGGATCGACATTCAAGGGATGAGGGACATGACGAAGCTTGCCGTGGCGCTGGGTGGCGCCTTGCTGCTGATCGCTCCGGCGAGCGGGATCGCCGCGCCGGCGGCCAAGGTCGCCTCGGCCACCGACTGGTCGAAAACGGTGGTCGCGACTCCGCAGGGCGGTATCGCGATGGGCAATCCCAAGGCGAAGGTGACCCTCGTCGAATATGGTTCGCTGACCTGTTCGCATTGCCGCGACTTCGCGGTGGCGGGGATGAAGCCGCTGGTCGCCAATTACGTGCGGACGGGCAAGGTCCGCTTCGAATTCCGCAGCTTCCTGCTCAACGGCTATGACGTCGCGGCGAATCTCATCGCCCGGTGCAACGGGCCGCGCGGCTTCTTCCCGGTCGCCGACGCGATGTTCGCCACCCAGGACCAGTGGCTCGGCACGGCCTCGCGCCTGCCCAAAGAGCGGACCGCCGCGCTGGAAGGCCTGCCGCCGGAGAAATTGCTGCCGCAGATGGCCAGTCTCGTCGGCCTTCAAAAAATCGGGGCCGCCAAGGGCGTGCCGGTTGCCCGGGCCAACCAGTGCCTCGCCAACCGCGCCAGCGCCGACACGCTGATCGGTTTTGCCGAAAAGGCGCGGGCCGAGGGCATTCGCGGCACGCCGACCTTTTTCCTCAACGGCCGCCAACTTGGCGTGAATACGTGGCCGACGGTGGAAGCGGAGCTGAAGGCGGCGCTCGGCCGCTAGTGCACTTCGCGCTTTTGCGTGGCGGCCTTGGTCGCCAGCGTGAAGCGCGCCTCCGTCTGCCTGCCGTCGGATAACGCCAGCTCGGCCGCCAGTCGCCCGACCTCGGGTCCGTGCTTGAACCCGTGGCCGCTGCCGCCACCGACCAGCACGGCGTTGGGAAGCGCCGGATGGCGGTCGATCAGGAAGTCGCCGTTGGAGCTATTCTCATACTGGCAGACGCGCGCCTCGGTCAGCGGCGCTCCCCGAAGCATTGGGAAACGGCGGTCGCGGAAGGCCACGATCTCGTCGCGCGCCGCGTTGCTGTAGTGCCGCGACTGGGTATCGGGATCCACCGGAACGCCATGCGCGTCATGCGCGAATTTCACGCCGCGCGATTCCAGGTCGGGGAAGCCGTAATAGATGTCTCCGCCGTTGAAATCGGCCCAGCCGGGCATTCGCGCGGCGGAAAACAGGTCGCTGCCCTCGGGCGGGGCGAAGAAGAACACTTCCTGCCGCGTGGCCACGATCTTTCCACCCAGCAGGTCGGGAAAGACCTTGGGCAGCCATGGCCCAAGCGCGAAGACGAACCGGTCGGCTTCGATCGGGCCGACGCTGGTCGGGATGGCGCGTGACGAGAGCGACGCGGCGTCGAAGCGCGCTTGAAGGTAGTCCCCGCCTCGGCCGACGAAGCGCTGGACGAGCGTCTGGACGGCGCGGCGCGCCATGAGCGCGCCGAAGCCCGGCTCATACATGCCGAGTTCGACGCCCGAGAAATCGATCATCGGGAACCGGCGGGCGAGCGCGGCGCGGTCCAATTCCTCGATCGGCAGGCCGAGTTCGCGGTTCACGCGCAGGCTGTCACGAAAGTAATCGTCAGGCGTCGCGGTGAAGAACAGGACGCCGTGAGGATGGAAGATCGGCAGGCCGCTGGCGGCAGAGAGCGCCTTCCATTCGGCCAGGCTGTCGCGCGCCATGCGGCTGTAGATCGCGTCTTTGCCGTAACCGGCGCGCGTCATGCGCGATTCGCCGCCGCTGCTGGCGCGGCTGTTGGCGGGGCCGCTCTGGTCGAGGAGCGTCACGCGAGCGCCGCGGCGGTGGAGCTGCTCGGCGGTCCAGCTCCCGAACACGCCCGCGCCGACCACCACGATGTTTGGTGCGGAGCCGAGCGAGGCGCTGCGGACCAGCGCGGGAGCGGAAACGAGCGCGCCGCCCGCTCTGGCAAGGAGCGAGCGGCGCGAAAGGGTGGCAAGCGGGCGTCCCGGAGGCGATCCGCTTGCCTTGGTCACAATCTTACCCGCGTTCCGGTTCCGCGGCCGGCGGCGGCGGGGGAGGCGGCGGGCAGGCTTCCGTCGCCAGGATCACCGACCCGTCCGGGCACGTCTGCGTCGCCGGGGGCGGCGGCGGCGGCGGGGGCGGCGGCGGGGGCGGCGGGGGAGGCGGCGGCGCCGCATCGGCCCGGAACTTCTTGCGAAGCGTCAGGCCGACCGTGCGTGGCTGCCCGATCAGGTAACCGAAGCGGGCGCGCAGGCCACGCTCGCGGTCGATCGCCAGCTTGGGGTTCGAGTCGAACAGGTTCTTCACGTAGAGCGAGATGTCGAAGTCGTTCCCGAAGTGCAGGCCGAGGTCGACATTCACCAGCGTGTAGGACGGCAGGCGAAGCGACCCGATGTTGTTCACGCCCGATCCGAAATTGCCGGTGATGGGGTCGTAGAACAACGCGTTGCCGATGAGACCGGCCCCCGCTTCCTGGTCACCCGGTTCACCGAAGCGGTTGCCGATATGCTGGACGCTGGCGCCGACCGACAGGTCCATGGTCGAACTGATCGGCGTCTCGTAATTGACGGCCGCCGCGACCTGGAATTTTGGCACCGTCGGCAGACGGTTTCCATCGCGGATGCCGCCCAGGACATTGCCGGCTCCGTCGACGATCGTGGAGTCGAACTTGGCGCTCTGGACGTTACCGGCAAGCGAGAGTTCCAGCCCTTCGATCGGCCGGACCGAGAATTCGGCTTCGACACCGGTCGAGTGGGCCTTGGGGACGTTGTAGACCAGACGCGACGAGCAACTGCCGGCCGTCAACGTGACCTGCAGATCGCGGATCTCGTTGTGGAAAGCGGCGGCGTTGAAGGTGACGCCATTCTTGGAATATTTGACGCCGGCTTCGTAGTTCCACAGCGTTTCGTCGTCGTAGGTGGTCTGGCCGCCGAAGGTGATGAGATCCTCGGGCGAGCAGAGCGGCACGTTGATCGGATCGTTGATGCCGCCCAGACGGAAGCCTTTCGCCGCCTGCAGGTTCAGGCTGAAATTGCGCGTGGGCTCGTAGCTGATGATGAAACGCGGCGAGATGCCGTCCGACTTCGTCTTGTCGCCGATGTTCGTGTTGACGTCGGAGAAAACGCCGCCCGAAATGAAGTCGCGCTTTTCCTTGAAATCGTAATAGCGCGCACCGGCGGTAAGCTTGAACTTGCCGATCTGGTAGCTGCCTTCGCCGAACAGCGAGAACTGCTTGATGTCGTACGGCAGGTCGGCGTTGTAGGGGCTGTCGGCCGGGAAACCGTTGCGCAGGTCGGCAATCGGCGGACCTCCGATTGCGTCGAGGAAGATTTGCCCGAACACGTCCGATCCGGGGGTCGGCAGACGCTGCGCATATTTGCGGTCGACCTTGCTGTAGAAGCCCCCGACGACCCACTGGAACGGGCCGGTGCCGGTCGAGGAGAGCCGGACTTCCTGCGTCCACTGCTTCAGCTTCGTCGTATCGCGCAGATTGGAGTCGAGCGCCGCACCGCCGGCGGCGTCAGGATCGGCTCCGGCGAAGGAGACGAAGACGGAGCCGGTCAGCGCCGACGCGTCACGGCTGACCAGGATGTCGCGCTTGAGGTAGCTCGTGACACTGGTCAGTTCGACCGGTCCGAAGTCGTAGCTCGCAACGAGGTCGGCCAGCAGCGTCTTGTCGCGGAATTCCTCGCGGAAGTTGAGATACTGTTTGCGATGGCCGTCGATGAGGTCCCCGCCGGTGGTCGTGAACTGGTTGTCGAAGAGGATGTAATGGTCCTCGCGATTGAAGCCGTTCGCCTTGACGTCCTGGTAGACGACCCGCGGGGTGAACTTCAGTTCCGGCGTCGGCTGCCACAGCAGCGATACGCGACCGCCGACGCGGCTGCCGTCGTTCACGTTCTTCTTCGAATAGGGACCGACGGCGTCGATGAAGCCGCCGTAATGGGTGCCGTAGCCGACGACGCGAAGCGCCAGCGTGTCGGACACCGGGATGTTGACCGCGCCCTTCAGCGAATAGCCGATGTCGCCGCCCTTGAGGACGTTGATCCCGGCTTCAACCGACCCCTCCGTGACGTCGAGGTTGGGCTGGTTGGTGATGTAGCGGATCGTGCCGCCGACGCTGCCCGACCCGAACAAAGTGCCCTGCGGGCCGCGGAGCGTTTCGACGCGGTTGAGGTCGTACAGGTCGAAGTCCGGCGTGAACAGCGACGTCGAGGTGACCGATTCATCGAGGTAGAAGCCGACCTGTTCCTTCACGCCCGGCTGGTCGCGGGCGATCTGGCCCGCGGAGACGCCGCGCACGGAAACCTGGCTCTGGCCCGGCCCGAGATTCTGGACGGTCAGGCCGGCGACATTGCGGCTGATGTCCTCGATCGACTGGGCGTGCGTACGCTCGATATCTTCCTGGGTTTGCGCGTTGATGGAAAAGGGAACGTCCTGCACGCGGGTCGAGCGCTTGGTTGCGGTCACGTAGATGACATCGTCTTCGGTGCTGGCGACCGTGTCGCCGGGTGCCGGGTTTTGCGCCTGCGCTTCGGCTTCTTCGGCGGTCTGGGCCATCGTCGGCGCGGCAAGGGCGACGAACGCGGCACCAATCAGCAAACGACTGACGTGACGAGATGTGATGTTCATGGCGAGCCTCCCTGTTCGCATGCCGCATAGCCCCACGCGGCAGCACGAACCGGAGACTGCCTTGGGTCCGGCGGCCTTGCTAGCCCAGGCGGGCGAAGCATTGCGGAATCGTGACACCCTGTGGCGTCCCCGCATCAGGCGAAGGGCAGCAAGTCCGGGGGCGGCGCGGCGGCAAGGGGCGCGCCGCGGCGGGCGAGGAAGGCGTGGCGCACGATCTCGGCCTGCTGCTCCAGCCCATAGCGATCGAAGGCCCGGCCGGGCCGCAATTCGTAGGAATAGCGGCAGAAGGGGTGCCGCATCAGCGGAAGGTAGAAGCGGCCGCGGGTCTGCGCCTGCCAGATATGCGTCATCTCATGCATGAACAGGCCCTGCGCGCCGAGTCCCTCGCGCGCGAAATCCTCCGACCAACTCTCGCTGGCGGGGTGGAAATGCATGTTGCCGGCCGGCGCCATCACGATCCCCTTCGGCTGGAAGGGCCACCATTTGCGGCGGATCATGCGCACCCGGCCATAGTCCACCGCATCCCCGAAAACGGTCCGCGCCATCTCGATCTCGCCGGCGGTGAGGGGACGCACGCTGCTCATCGCATCGAGATAAGGGCTCGGCATCGCAACGTCGAGCGCCCCTTGCGGGAGCGCGCGGGCGCGGCTAGGGCGATGTCCAAATTCAAAAGACGGAAGGAAAGTCCACATGAGCGAGACCGCTGATCGGGTGAAAAAGATCGTCGTCGAGCATCTCGGCGTCGACGCCGAAAAGGTCACCGAAGAAGCGAGCTTCATCGACGATCTGGGTGCCGACAGCCTCGACATCGTCGAGCTGGTGATGGCGTTCGAAGAGGAATTCGGCGTCGAAATCCCGGACGATGCGGCCGAGAAGATCACGACCGTCAAGGACGCGATCGAATATATCGACAACAACAAGGGCTGATCGGGACCGATCGGCTGCCGCCCGCCACGTGAGGCGGCACGAACGGCTTCCCGCCACAAACGGGAGGCCGTTTGCGTTTGCGGGACGAGCGAAGAGGGGAATTGCATGCGCCGAGTGGTGGTGACGGGTCTGGGTCTGGTGACGCCCTTGGGCGGCGACGTCGAGACGACGTGGGCGAACATTCTCGCCTCCAAGTCGGGCGCGGGCCCGATCACGAAGTTCGATGCCAGCGACCAGAAGTGCCAGATCGCTTGCGAGGTGAAGCCCGCCGACCATCCCTATGGCTTCGATCCGAACAAGCGCGTCGACCACAAGGTCCAGCGCCAGGTCGATCCGTTCATCGTCTACGGCATCGACGCCGCGGGCCAGGCGCTCGAGGACGCGGGCCTCATTGAGATGGACGAGGCGACCAAGCTGCGCGCCGGCGTGTCGATCGGCAGCGGCATCGGCGGCCTTCCGGGCATCGAGAGCGAGAGCCTGCTGCTGGCCGAGAAGGGCCCTGGCCGCGTCAGCCCGCATTTCGTGCATGGCCGTCTGATCAACCTCATCTCGGGCCAGGTCTCGATCAAATATGGCCTCAAGGGCCCTAACCATGCCGTGGTCACGGCCTGCTCGACCGGGGCGCATTCGATCGGCGACGCGGCGCGCATGATCCGCGACGACGACGCCGACATCATGCTGGCCGGCGGGGCGGAAGCGACCATTTGCCCGATCGGAATCGCCGGCTTCGCGCAGGCCCGTGCGCTCAACATGAGCTACAACGACCGCCCGGAAGAGGCGAGCCGCCCCTACGACCGCGACCGTGACGGGTTCGTCATGGGCGAAGGCGCGGGTGTGGTTGTGCTCGAGGAATATGAGCACGCCAAGGCGCGCGGCGCCAAGATTTATGCCGAGGTCGTCGGTTACGGCCTGTCGGGCGATGCCTATCACGTGACCGCGCCCGATCCCGAGATGGATGGCGCCTTCCGCTCGATGAGCGCGGCGCTGAAGAAGGCGGGAATGACCCCGTCGGACATCGACTACATCAACGCGCACGGCACCTCGACCATGGCCGACACGATCGAGCTCGGGGCGGTGAAGCGCCTGTTCGGCAATGCGATGGGCAATGTTTCGATGAGCTCGACCAAATCGGCGATCGGTCACTTGCTGGGCGGCGCGGGCGCGGTCGAGACGATCTTCTGCATCCTCGCCATCCGCGACCAGATCGTCCCGCCGACGCTCAACCTCGACAATCCCGATGACGGCACCGATGGCGCCGACCTGGTGCCCAAGGTTGCGAAGAAGCGCGAAGTGCGTGCCGCGCTGAACAACAGCTTCGGCTTCGGCGGCACCAACGCCTCGCTGATCGTCAAGGCGCTGTGAAAATCCTCCAGCGCATCGGCGTCGGCCTGGTCGTCGTCGTGGCGCTGTGGTCGGCATGGTTCTGGTGGGCGCCCGGTCCGGCAAAGGAAGGCACGCGCGTCGCCATTCCCGAGGGCGTCGCGCTGCAACGCGCAACCGACCACCTGCATTATGCTGGCGCGGTTAACAACCGGACCTTCTTCTACTATTTCGCGCGGCTGCTTGGCGAGGGCGATCCCGTTCAGGCGGGCGAGTTCGATATCCCCAAGGGGGCGAGCTATGCGACCGTCCTGGACATCATCCAACACGGCCGACCGGTCGTTCAGCTGGTCACTATTCCCGAAGGCATGCCGTCGATCCTCGTCCAGGAAAAGCTGGCCGCCGTTGACGGCCTGACCGGCGCCGCGCCGCTTCCGGCCGAAGGGAGCGTGTTGCCGGACAGCTACGACTGGCAAAGCGGTGAGACGCGCGCTGCCGTGGTCAAGCGCATGACCGACGCCATGAGCCGAGCGCTCGCGGAGGAGTGGGCGAAACGTTCCTCGGACACCGTCGTGAAAAGCCCGCAGGAAGCCATCATTCTCGCGTCCATCGTGGAAAAGGAAACCGGCGTGGCCAAGGAGCGGCCGATGGTCGCTGGCGTGTTGTCCAACCGGTTGCGGATCGGGATGGCGCTCGGGGCGGACGCGACGACCATCTACCCGATCACCAAGGGCAAGCCGCTCGGGCGGATGATCCGCAAGTCGGAACTGGCGGCGGACAACGGGTACAACACGCGGCGGATCGCCGGGCTACCGGTCGGGCCGATCACGAATCCCGGTCGCGACGCGATCCGCGCCGTGCTCAATCCGGCCAAGACGGATGCGCTCTACTATGTCGCCGACGGCAAGGGCGGTCACGTCTTCGCCAAGACGCTGGCCGAGCATAATGCCAACGTCGCCAAATGGCGGGCGTACCGGAAGGAAAAGGGGATCTAGATCCCGACGGCGTCGGCGCGGACATAGCCGACCCGGCCGTCCGGTCCGTAACCCCAGGCCCAGCCGCGGCTGTTGTCGAGCATTCGGAGTTCTGCCCCGGCCTCCAGCTGATCGAGGATCTCGGCGTCGTTAGAGGCGGCGACGTGGAGGGGTGCCGCACTGGTGAGGTGGCGGACCAGCGGCTCGGCGAAATGCGACGAGATTACCCGGCCGACCAACGCCACGTCGGCGAGGTCGGTGCGGTAGGCGTGGGTCAACGGGTCGGGAAGGTTGGACGGGCCGCTGAGCGCGAACCCGCCGCTACCGGGCGGCGAATGCGGGCTGGCGTTCCGCCCCGTCGTTGGCGCTTCGGGGGAGTTCATCGCCCCGGAGATAGCGTCGAAATCCTTCAAGAAACCTTGTCCCGTCACTGGTGCGGACGACGAAGATGTTTCGACGGTCGTCCTGGTCGCGTTCGCGGCGCAGATAGCCCAGCGCGCTCAGCGTATTCAAGGCGCGAGTGACGACCGGCTTGGAAACTTCGAGTTTCGCGGCCAGTCCGCGCACGGTGTGCGGGCCGGGGGTGAGATACACCAGCATGAGCAAGGCCATCTGACGGTTCGTCAGGTCGGGTTCGCCCGACCGGACGTAGCCGATCAACGTGCGCATCCAATCGGCCAGGGACCGGTCGGCCATACAAATCCTCCTACGTCGCGTGCGTAGTGAACGGAAAACACGGGATTTTGTTGCGTCGCGGCGGCGACGAAACGATTAATTCGCGCGGTAACGGGATTCGAGCAGCGCGAAAATGGCGCGAAGGCCCAAGGCTTCGCCGCCCTTGGGACGCCCCGGCTTGGGCGCCGGATTCCAGGCGAAGAGGTCGAGATGCGCCCACGGCACGGACGCCGGAACGAAGCGCCGTAGGAACAAGGCGGCGGTGACCGCGCCGGCCATCGGCGAATCGCCGCTGTTGGCCATGTCGGCGACCTCGCTTTTGAGCATGTCGTCGTAGCCGTCCCACAAGGGCATCCGCCACAGCGGGTCGTGCGCCGCCCGGGAAGCGGCCAGCACCGCGTCGGCCAGCGGGTCGTCGTTGACGAACAAGGCGGGCAGGTCGGGGCCGAGCGCGACCCGCGCCGCGCCGGTCAGGGTGGCGAAATCGACCAGCAGTTCGGGCCCCGCCTCGACCGCCTTGTCGATCGCATCGCCGAGCACCAGCCGGCCTTCGGCGTCGGTATTGTCAACCTCGACCGTGATGCCCTTGCGGCTGCGCAGCACGTCGCCGGGGCGGAAGGCGTTGGCCGACACGCTATTCTCGACCGCCGGGATAAGGAGGTGGAGCCGGACCGGCAGGCGGCGCTCCATGACCAGCTTCGCCAGCGCGAGGGCGTGGGCGGCGCCGCCCATGTCCTTTTTCATCAGGCGCATGCCGCTGGCCGGCTTGATGTCGAGCCCGCCGCTGTCGAAGCAGACGCCCTTGCCGACGATGGCGACGCGCGGATCGGTTTCCTTGCCCCAGTGCAGCTCGACCAGCCGCGGTTCGCGCCCGCGGGCGGCCCCGCCGCCGACCGCGGCGATCATCGGGTAGCCCTGCGCCAGCGCGTCGCCCTGCACGGTTTCGACCTTGGCGTGGTGCGCCTTGGCGAGCGCGCGCACCTGCTCCTCCAGCTCGACCGGTCCCATGTCGGCGGCGGGCGTGTCGACGAGGTCGCGGACGAGGGCGGTCGCCTCGGCCAGCGCGACCAGCTCGTCGATCGACGCCGGGTCGGCGGTCAGCAGGACGCGGGGCTCGCGGTCGTCGGTCTTGGATTTGTAGCGGGAGAAGCGATGCTGGCTGAGCATCCAGCCCATTGCAGACAGGCCGGCCTCGGCGCCCGCAACGCGGTAACTGCCGGCCGGCAGCGCCTCGCCCAGCTTGGCGAGGCACCAGGGCCCGAGCGTCCCGGCATCGCCGACGCAGGTGACGACGTCGAATTCGCCCGCCGTCCGCCCCTGCAGAATGGCAAACTGGAAGACCGTCTTGCCGTCGAAGCGGATGGCGTCGAGCATGTCGCGGCGTGCCTGCGGCTGGCCCGCCTTCCACGCGTCCCAGCTGGCCGCGTCGACGACGTGGATGGTCTGCGCGGCCTGCCCGCGATCGGGTTTCAGCAGAGCGGAAAAATCTGTCATTCCAACTGCGATAGCGCCGCCTTGATCCGTTCGACAAGCGGAGTGACGCCTTCGGCATCGAGTCCGGCGGCATATTCGGCAACCATCTCGGTGTCGGCCAGCCCTTCGACGAGACTGGACATGATCGCTCGGTATTGGGCGTCATGGCGGGGGGCACGGACATTTCCGGCTCGTAGAATGGGTCGTTCATGGGTCATGATGGAACCTAGAATCGAGGCTGTAAGTCAGCGCCATTTGCAGGTTCTGGAATTTTGTTGAGTGTTAGCAATCGACCCATGTGCTGGCATTGCGCGCTGGGTGTCCTAGATTGATGGGGAAAGATCTCACCGAGGCTCAGTTGTCGTACGCGCATTCAGCTCGAACAAGCTTTGCTGACATGCTCGGCACTCTCGATCATCTCGTTCGCAAAGCGGAAGACGCGGGGATGACAGATGGTGTGCTAGATGAAAGGCTCGCCGAGGACATGTTCCCGCTTGAACTGCAGTTTCGCATCGCGCTCAATCAAGTGTTGCTCGCTCTCAATCAGGTGGCTGGGCAGGTGATGCCCCTCGACGAACAACCATACCGATCCTTCAGGGATATCCGCGAACGAGTTTCGGCGGTTCGCTCGCTGTTGGATAAGGTTGATATTCACGAGTGGGCAGAGGCGAACGACGTTGTTAATTTGACCCTCCCGAATGGCGTCCGATTTTCCATGTCTTGTGAAGAAGACATTCGGGATTGGATTTTGCCGAACTTCTATTTTCACGTGACGATGGCTTATGCTTTGCTAAGAAATGCTGGGCTCGCCGTCGGGAAAATGGACTTCCTTCGTCACATGAAGCGTCATCAGGTCACAATCGCTGAATAGATTGTGGCGTCCATGGTGGCAGCGCACGACCTTCAACTGACCCATGCGAAGCGGCCAAATGGCCTGAAGTCTGCTCAATGCATCTTGGCAGGCGCCGCATGATCGATGTCATTTGGTACAACAGACAAGTTGGGCAGCTTTTCAGCCATGCAGAGCTACATGTCCTTCCCTCCAGGCAATCGAAGGAATATCCCGGTGGCTGGAGGCAGGGATGATTAGAGCGAGTCAGCAGCACCTAGTCGACGTCGGCGAAACCTACTTGGAGCACTTGGTCTTTGCCGCGGCGGTGGGATTGGCATGTGTGGGGATCGGGATGGCGTGCATCGTTCATGCTCTCGTGCCCGCATTATGCCAGACCACGTGCAGTCGTACGGTCGCCCAACTGAACGCGCTATTTCAGGATCGGAGCCGGCTCCAGGCCTTCCAAGCGAGCACGCTGACTGTTCGCGCGTTCGTTATCGTGACGACCTTCTGTTTGGCAGCCGTGACCAGCCTTCTCAGCACGGCTGGCCTCGAACCGTTTCCAATCGCGATCAGCCTACTTTTGATCGCCTTTGTCGCAGCCTTTCTTTTTGCAAATCCTGAACTGGACCAAAGCCGAGACTGATCGGGGCCTGGCTTTCACCAGACCCCGACCGAAGGTTGCTCTTATCGACTGACCGGTACGAGCTTTCCGCTGGGTATCCTCGCATGCGGCCGAGCCAATTATCGTGTTTTTCTAAGGGTGCTGCAATTAGAGGAAGAAAATAACAGCGCTCGTGCTGGCTATTGTCATCTTGGACAATTTCCTTCTAACTTTCCCGCCATGCGGAAACTGGACTTGATCGATCGGAAGATTCTCAACGCCCTTCAGGAAGACGCGGATGGGACCGTCGACTCCGTGGCGGCAAAAGTCGGCCTTTCATCGACGCCATGTTGGCGGCGGATCAGCCGGCTCAAAAATGAGGGAATCATCGCCCGCACCGTCGCGATCGTGGACCCGAAGGCAATCGAGCAGGATCTGACCGCTTTCGTCAGCATTGAAACCAGCGATCATGGGCCGGAGTGGCGACAGGGCTTCGTGGCCTTCGCGGCAACGCGACCGGAGATCATGGAAATGCATCGCTTGGCAGGAGAGGTCGACTATCTCCTCAAGGTGTCGGTGCGCGACATGACCGACTACGATCGTTTTTATCGGGAACTGACCCGCGCAATTCCCCTCAAGAATATCGCTTCCACATTCGTGATGGAGAGGATCAAGGAAGGACTTGCCCGTCCACTTGCGATCGAAGAGGAATAGATCGACGCGATTTCGCGATAGGGGCCTGGCAATGCGCGTTGAACTGCTTCGCCTCGCAAAAGCATTCTAAACTGTCCCTACAGAATAGAATTTTATTCCGATCCAGTTTTGGTGGACGCGCAAGTGTTGGGCGGATTTTGCTCTCGCTTCAGCGCAACTCCCTTGCTCCGAAATCCTGCATTTAGTTTCAAAGACCGGCAGGAGGACTATCGCGATGGACCGTTCTGAAACTCACGAGCGTTATAATCGGTTGGCAAAAATGTGCCGCGATCGCGCAAACCAAACGTCATCGGTGTCCGCTGCTTCGACGCTTAATCGAATGGCGGAAGCGTATGAATGCAAGGCCAGCAGCGATACGCGTACTTCTCTCTTTCGCTTTGCGGAGATCGACCGGCCGAAACGCCTTGGTCCTCACGCTTCCGAATTTGGGCTGGATTAAACCGTAATCCGTCAACGTCGAGCAAGTTATAGCGCGGCTGAAACGGTGGCGGCTTTCCACCCATTCCTTCCTCTCGGCGCTGTCGGCGAACAGCGACGCATGGCGGACGGCCGAGCCAAGTCCGCCGTGATCACCCGAGCTTGTTTCGGACATCGGCCCGCACATGGATTAGCGTCGCTGCGGCCGTTCTTGCGATCGCGCTGATCATCGCATGGCTTTGGGATTCGGGCCTTACGGTTGTACGAAGAGGCCGCCCCGCACCGGTTGGGGCGGCCACCCGACGGATGGACGATGTCTGCCTACCTCGCCAAGTCTCGAAACCTGTGCACGCTTCAGCGGCGTTCACATTGGAGAGACGCGAACTTTGGAGTTTAAGTTCAACTACGGCATGTCGAAAGCGCTGGCGTGATCGTCTGAACATTCGGCTCGGAGTTTTCGGCGGTGCGTGCTAGCCGTGAGGCGACAGCGATATCGACGTGGTATCGTGGGCGCAGTCGTGACGAAGTGATTGTAGACGTGGATACTTCCGGCAAAACGCTACCTGTTCACGAGCATAGCTCAACCCCTCGCCCGGGAAGCGATCTTCATGCGATGATGAGCGCGTACGACTGGTCCGGTTTTCCACTTGGGCGACCTGAAGATTGGCCGAGTGGGCTGAAGGTTGCACTTTCACTTTGCATCGATTCAAGTTTCCCGACGGCAATCTACTGTGCCGACGACCTGCGATTATTTTACAATGACGCGTGGGCACCGATTGCCGGGGAACGCCACCCATGGGCGTTTGGGAGACCGGCAGCCGATGTCTGGTCGGACATCTGGGCCGTCGTGGGGCCACATTTCGAAGCCGTTTGGCAAACTGGGCAAGGCTTCGCCACATTCGACCAGATGCTTCCAATGGTGCGAGGAGGCGAAGTCCAGGAAACCTATTGGAACTACAGTCTTACCCCCATTCGTGATGACCTGGGGAATGTCGTTGGGATATTGAATCAGGGGAACGAGACCACAAGCCGTGTCCTGGGCGAACGTGCTCAGGCATTTCGACTTGATCTCGAGCAAAGTCTACGCACGTTGGACGATCCTAATGCGGTCATGCGAATGGCTGCGGAGCGTCTCGGCCTTTCGTTGAATGTGGGTCGCGCCGGTTACGGTGAGATCGATTTTACCGGCGAGGTTATTCGTGTCTCTCAGGACTGGGCGGGTCGAATGGCGTCACTCGCGGGCGAACTGCGCATTCTCGATGGATTCGGTGAAGAAATCGCCGCCGACCTCCGAACAGGTCGTACTTTGGTAATTTGTGATAGCCACGCTGACCCGAGGGTGGCAGGCGCAAGCGTACTGGAGGCTTGGGCGAGCATCGACCTACGTGCGATCATCGCAGTCCCTTTGATCAAGGAAAGCCGCCTAGTTGCTTTTCTTTATGTGCACGAGGACGAGCCGCGGGATTGGACGGCGGCTGAAATCGCGCTCATGCAAGATGCAGCGGAACGCACGTGGGCAGCTGTTGAGCGCGCTCGCGCCGAACGGGAACTGCTTTTGCTGAACGAGACGCTAGAAGCCCAGGTTGCGGCTCGATCGGCTGAACGCGATCGTCTCTGGAACCTTTCGCAGGATATGCTCGCGCGTGCGGATTACAGCGGCATGATGTCCGCCGTCAGCCCTGCTTGGACGCAAGTGCTTGGTTGGTCGGATGATGAATTGCTCAGTCGCGGCTACGCGACATTCATGCACCCGGAGGACATGCCTTCCACACTCGATGCCATCGCACGGATGCAACAGTCCCGGCGGCCAACACGCTTTGAGAATAGGATTGCGACTTCCAAGGGCGGTTGGAAGCACATCGAATGGACTGTCGCGCCTGAAGCGGACGGTGAGAACTTCATCGCTGTCGGCCGAGACTTGAGCGAGGCCAAAGAACGCGAAGCCGCGCTTGCGTTGACCCAAGACGCGTTGCGGCAAAGCCAGAAGATGGAGGCAATGGGTAGTCTGACTGGAGGTGTGGCGCACGACTTCAACAATCTATTGACCCCGATCATTGGCTCACTCGATATGCTGGTGCGCAAGGGGCTGGGCAGTGAACGCGAGCGTCGACTGATCGATGGCGCACTTCAGTCCGCTGAACGAGCGAAGACTTTGGTTCAACGTTTGTTGGCCTTTGCCCGTCGGCAACCGCTTCAGCCGACGGCGGTGAATGTCGCCGAATTGGTGACGGAAATGGCGGGTTTGGTAGGCTCAACCGTCGGTCCCAATATCAACGTCCAAGTGAAGCTTGCATCCGATTTGCCGCCGGCGATGGCCGACGCCAACCAACTCGAGATGGCAATATTGAATCTTGCAGTGAATGCTCGGGACGCAATGCCAACCGGCGGACAGCTCATGATTTCTGGAGAATGTCAGAGCTTAGAGGAGCAACACGCGCCCGACTTAGCTCGCGGGACTTATGTTCGTCTAAGTGTCAGTGACACTGGCTTGGGAATGGACGACGCGACGCGGAAGCGGGCCATCGAACCGTTCTTCTCCACAAAGGGAATTGGCAAGGGAACGGGACTTGGACTGTCAATGGTCCACGGTCTCGCTGCACAACTCGGCGGCGGACTTACAATCGAGAGCAAATTGCATGAGGGCACGACCGTTACACTCTGGCTCCCGGTAAGTGATATCCCACCGACGAATCACCAGAAATCCGAATTGTCAGTTGCGATGCCATTAGCACGAGGTGTCGCCCTTTTGGTTGATGATGAAGACCTCGTACGCATGAGCACCGCGGATATGCTCAGCGATCTCGGATTTGAGGTGATCGAAGCGGTATCGGCTGAGGAGGCGATCTTAATTCTAGAGGCGGGCAAAAAGCCTGACATTCTCGTTACCGACCATCTGATGCCAGGTATGAGTGGCGCCGAGCTTGCCCGACTTGCGCGACTCGCGGTTCCCTCACTGCCTGTTCTGATTGTCTCAGGTTATTCGGACGTCGATGGCGTTTCGCCCGATATCCCGCGTCTCACTAAGCCATTTCGCAACGTCGATCTTGCATCTTGCTTGGCCGAGCTGATTCCAGAGGACGCCAACAAAGAGAGAAGACAGTCGACGTAGAGATGCAACTCCGGTGCAAAAATCGTCTAGCCAAACTGCCCACCTTTTTCGTCACGCGCCTAGATTGCGGATATTGCGAGAATTACCGCCCTAATGACTCCTTCAGCGGCGAAGAGATACCTAGCGGTTCGGCGAGCCGAACAGGTCGTGCTCGTCGCTGTCCTCGATAGTGACGCGGACGAGGTCGCCCGGCGCGAGGTGGCCGGCGTCGCGGAGGTGGACCTCGCCGTCGATCTCCGGCGCGTCGGCCTTGGAGCGGCCGGTCGCGCCGCCCGTCTCGGCATCCACGGCGTCGATCAGGACGTCGAGCGTCTGGCCGACCTTGGCGGCGAGCTTCTCGGCGCTGATGCGGGCGGTGAGCTCCATCACGCGGGCGTAGCGCTCTTCCTTGATCTCTTCGGGCACGTGGTCGGGCAGGGCATTGGCGGCGGCGCCCTCGACCTGTTCGAAGCGGAAGGCGCCGACGCGGTCGAGCTTCGCCTCGGCCAGCCAGTCGAGGAGATACTGGAAATCCTCCTCGGTCTCGCCGGGGAAGCCTACGACGAAGCTGGAGCGGACCGCGATGTCGGGGACGATGCTGCGCCAGTTGCGCAGGCGTTCGAGGACCTTGGCCTCGTTGGCCGGGCGCTTCATGGCCTTCAGGACCTTCGGGCTGGCGTGCTGGAAGGGGATGTCGAGGTAGGGGAGGACAAGCCCCTCGGCCATCAGCGGGATGACCTGGTCGACGTGCGGATAGGGGTAGACGTAGTGGAGGCGGACCCACGCGCCGAGGCTGCCGAGCGCAGCGGCAAGGTCGGTCATGTGGGCGCGCACCTCGCGGCCCCGCCACTCGCGCGGCTGGTGGCGGATGTCGACGCCGTAGGCCGAGGTGTCTTGGCTGATGACCAGCAGTTCCTTGGTGCCGGCGGCGACCAGTTTCTCGGCCTCGCGCAGGATGGCGTCGGGGCGGCGGCTGACGAGGTCGCCGCGGATCGACGGGATGATGCAGAAGGCGCAGCGGTGATTGCAGCCCTCGGAAATCTTCAGATAGCTGTAGTGACGCGGGGTGAGCTTGAGGCCCGCTTCCGGCACCAGGTCGACGAAGGCGTTGGGGACGGGGGGCGAGGCCTCGTGCACCGCGGCGACGGTCGCTTCGTAGCTTTGCGCGCCGGTGATGGCGAGGACGTCGGGGAAGCGGGCGCGGATGACGTCGGCTTCCTTGCCCATGCAGCCGGTGACGATGACCCGGCCGTTCTCGGCGATGGCTTCGCCGATCGCCTCGAGGCTTTCCTCCTTGGCACTGTCGAGGAAGCCACAGGTGTTGACCAGCACGACGTCGGCCCCGGCATAGTCGGGGCTCATCTGGTAGCCGTCGGCGCGCAGCTTGGTGAGGATGCGTTCGGAATCGACCAGCGCCTTGGGGCAGCCGAGCGAGACCATGCCGACCTTCGGCGGGGAGGGGAGTTTGGTAGCCATGGGAAGGCGCGGCCCTTAGCGCCTTATCGCGGCAAAATCGAGGCGTTAGATGGCGGGCGCCTTGGGGAAGGCGTGGGCGGGGATGACCTCGATGATGCGGTCGCCCGTCTCGAGCGCCTCGGCCCCCTTTTCCCAGAAGCCGATGGTCTGCCCGTCGCGCAGGATGCGCAGGCCGATGCCGGTGGCGGCCTCCTTCAGCGACTTGCCGACCTCGAACGGCTCGATCATCCGCTCGTGCAGGCGCACGCGCCCGCCCGCCGAGGCGAGGTCGTTCATGTAATCGGCGATGCCCGCGCCTTCAGACGAGCCCGCCAAGAGCAGGCCGGCGAAACTGACCGGGTTGATGACGGTGGTGGCGCCGGCGGCGCGGGCGGGAAATTCGTTGTCGCAGGCGCGCACGACGACACTGATCGGGATCCCCGGCGCAAGGTGGCGCGCGGTCAGCGTGATGAGGATCGAGGTGTCGTCGCGGCCGGCCGAGACGATGATGTGGCTGGCCTTGGCGACGCGCACCGCCTCAAGCGCGCTGTCGCGGGTGGCGTCGGCCTGCATCACGGTGCAGCCGAGCGCCTCGGCCTCCTCCAGCCGTTCCTCGCTGAGGTCGAGGACGACGATCCGCGCCGGCGCGACACCGCGCTGGATGAGTTCGACCACCGCCTCCGCGCCCGAGGTGCCGAAGCCGGCGACGATGATGTGGCGGGAAAGCCGTTTTTGTATTCGCTGCATGAGCCACCTGTTCCAGGTTCGCTTGATCACGAACGTGTAGGCCGTGCCGGCCAGAATGAGGATGAAGAAGATGCGCACCGGGGTGACCACCAGCGCGTCGAACAGCCGCGCGCGCTCGGTCACCGGCACGATATCGCCATAGCCGGTGGTCGTTGCCGAAATCATCGTGAAATAGATGATGTCGGCAAAGCTCATTTGGCCGTCGTAATTGTCCTTGAAGGAATCGCGTTCGAACCAGTGGACGGCGACGATTATTGCCAGAAGGGCGAGCAGCAGGCCGATGCGGATCGCGAGCTGCGCCCAGACGCTGAGCGAACTGGGGCGCCGGAGCAGCCCGACCGGGGACACCTGGGTACGAGAACGCCGTTCCATCGCCACGGACCCTAGGCGCGCCGTCACGCGGCTGCAATCGGACTAGGCAAAGAGGCGCGGCGGGGGCTATTGCGCCCCCACGTTGGTAAAGGAGTGCGCGCCATGCGCCTGGCGATGATCGGTACCGGTTATGTGGGGCTCGTTTCCGGGGCCTGCTTCGCCGATTTCGGCCATCACGTGACCTGCGTCGACAAGGATGCCGGCAAGATCGCCCGGATCGGCGAGGGCGTCATGCCGATCTGGGAACCGGGGCTGGACGCGCTCGTCAAGGCGAACGTCGAGCGCGGACGGCTGGCCTTCACCACCGACACCGCCGAGGGCATTCGGGGCGCACAGGCCATCTTCATCGCGGTCGGCACGCCGACGCGGCGCGGCGACGGGCATGCCGACCTCACCTACGTGTTCGAGGCGGTGCGCGAGCTGGCGCGCACGCTGGAAGGGCCGGCGGTGATCGTCACCAAGTCGACCGTCCCCGTCGGCACCGGCGACCGCATCGCCCAGATCCTGGAGGAAGAAGGCGCGCCGGCCGGTTGCTCGGTCGCGTCCAACCCGGAATTCCTGCGCGAGGGCGCGGCGATCCGCGACTTCAAGATCCCGGACCGCATCGTCGTCGGCGCCGAGGCCGAGCGCGCGCGCGAGGTGCTGAAGGAAATCTACCGGCCGCTGTTCCTCAACCAGGCGCCGATCCTGATCACCAGCCGCCGGACGGCGGAGCTGACCAAATATGCCGCCAACGCCTTCCTGGCGATGAAGATCACTTTCATCAACGAGATGGCCGATTTGTGCGAAGCGGTCGGCGCCGACGTGCAGGAAGTGGCGCGGGGCATCGGCCTCGACAACCGCATCGGGGCCAAGTTCCTTCATCCCGGCCCGGGCTATGGCGGGAGCTGCTTTCCCAAGGACACGCTGGCGCTGCTGCGCACGGCCGAGGACGCGGGCGTCGAGCAGAAGATCATCTCGACCGTGGTCGAGGTCAACGAGACGCGCAAGGCGGCGATGGCCGACCGGGTCGCCGAGGAAATCGGCGGGCTTGCCGGCAAACGGATCGCGGTGCTGGGCCTGACCTTCAAGCCCAACACCGACGACATGCGCGACGCGCCGTCCATCCCGCTGATTCAGCGCCTGCTGGAAGGCGAGGCATCCGTGTCCGCCTTCGATCCGGTCGGGCGCGAGCAGGCCGAGCCCCTGCTGCCCGGCGTGCAGTTCGCCGCGGACGCTTATTCGGCCGCCGAGGGGGCCGACGCGCTCGTCATCGTCACCGAGTGGGACGAATTCCGCGCCCTCGACCTTGACCGACTGGCCGCTCTCCTGAAGGGGAAGGTCCTGCTCGACCTCCGCAATATCTACGAACCCGCCGAGGCGGAACGCGCGGGCCTGCGCTATCGCGGCATCGGAAGGGGCACGCCCCGGACGGCGCGCACCCACTTGACCGGCTAGGGTCGCCCAAGGCCTGTTGCGTGCTAGGAGTTTGAATGCCGATTTCCACCACCCCCCGTGTCGCCGTCATCGGCCTTGGCTATGTCGGCCTGCCGCTGGCCGTGGCGCTGGCGCGCGCGTTCGACACGATCGGGCTCGACATCGACGCGGCGCGCGTCGCCGAGCTTGAGCGCGGCCACGACCGCACGGGGGAAGTGGATGGCGACGCGCTCGCCGCCTCCGCGCTCGCGCTGACCGCCGATCCGGCCGAGGCGCATGGGCGCGACATCTACATCGTGACCGTGCCAACCCCGGTGGACGGGCAGAACCGGCCCGACCTCGGCCCGCTCGAAGCGGCGACGCGCACGGTGATCGACCTGGTCGATCCGGCGCGCTGCCCGACGATCGTCTACGAGAGCACGGTTTATCCGGGGGTCACCGAGGACCATTGCGGGGCGATGCTGGAGGCCGCGGGCCTGGTGCGCGGGCGCGACTTCCGGCTCGGCTACAGCCCCGAGCGGATCAATCCGGGCGACAAGGTCCACACCGTCGACAAGATCGTGAAAGTGATCGCCGGCGAGGACGACGAGGTGCTGGACCAGCTCGACACGCTCTATTCGGCGGTGACCAGCGCCGGGACCTTCCGCGCCGCCTCGATCCGCACCGCCGAGGGCGCCAAGGCGATCGAGAATGCGCAGCGCGACATCAACGTCGCCTTCATGAACGAGGTCGCGCGGATCATGGGCGACGCGGGCGTGAGCGCATGGGACGTGATCGACGCGGCGCGCACCAAGTGGAATTTCCTGCCATTCGAGCCGGGGCTGGTCGGCGGCCACTGCATCGGCGTCGATCCTTATTACCTGTCGCACCTCGCCGAGAAGCTTGGCCACCATCCGCAGGTCATCCTGGCCGGGCGCGAGACCAACGACACGATGGGGCGCTGGATCGTCGAGCGCCTGCACGCGCGGCGCGGCGGCCGACCGGGCAAGGCGCTGGTCATGGGCCTGACCTTCAAGGAGAATGTTCCCGACCTGCGCAACAGCCGGTCGATCGACCTGGTCGAGACGCTCCGCGGCCTGGGCTATGAGGTCGCCATCACCGACGCGGTCGCCGATGCCGACGAGGCTGAGCGGATGTACGGCCAGCGCCCGATCGCGCCGGACGGCGGGGCCTACGACCTCGTCCTGCTGGCGGTGCGGCACGACGCTTATGCCGCGATGGCGGCCGAGCAGGTCGCGGCCCTCGTCGCGCCGGGCGGGACGCTGGCCGACATCAAGGGATTGTGGCGCGGGCAGGGGCTTGCCTCGCGCCTCGATTACTGGACCTTATAGCGATGCTCCAGGCGGTCCCCGTCCGGCCCAGCGCCAAGCGGCAGCGCTTCATCCTGCGCCGGCGGTTCGAGCTGCTCGGCGCGATCCTGCTGGTGGGGCTGCTGCCATGGGCGGGCTTCCGCTGGCTGATCACCGACACCAGCTTTTCGCCGACGGTCTATTCGCATTCGCTCTATGCGAACCTGTTCGCGGTGATCGTCGCCTTGTGGGTCCGCATGTCGGTGGAGACCTATCCCGGCATCCGCGCCGGGCAGACGATCTTCCCCGCGGTCTTGGCGGGCCACGCGCTGGCGCTGGGGGCGCTCGTCCTGCTCCGGCTCGACTATCACCGGCCCTCGCTGGTGGCGGGAATCGCGCTTCACCTGGCGTGGGCGTTCGGCATGTATTTCTTCGTCGCTCGGCGCGTCCGGCCGGCGATCGCGATCGTGCCGTTCGGCGACGTTCGCTCGCTGCTGGCGATCGACCAGGTCGACTGGCGCCGGCTCGACCGGCCCGATTTGTATCGCACCGACGGATGCCATGCGATCGTCGCCGATTTCGACCACG
>CAZKCD010000003.1:0-40895 GCA_964551235.1 uncultured Sphingomonas sp. | reverse complement strand
CGATCGGCGAGGCGATGAGGTGCAGCGCCGCCTGCGCGGCAGTCGCGGCGGCGGGGAGCCGGGCGGGTCACCGAGGGGAACGAGCGTAGTGGGTAGGGCAATGACGAGTATCGGATCGACGACGGGCGCGCTGGCGCTTGCACTGGCGCTGGTCGGCGCCCCGGCCGCGGCGCAGGTCGTCCCGACAATGGACCCGCGCAACGTGCCGATGGGATCGCCGGTCGCGCCGGGACCGACGGTGTCGTCGGCCTATGCCGAGACGGCCGTCGCCGACCCGACCCCGCCCGCCGTGTTCCGGCCCGACAGCGTCGGCGATACCGACAGCCGCCTGCTCGACCCCGCGCGGCTGCGCGACGAGCGGCGCGGCGAACTGGAATCGACGCGCCTCAAGGCGCCGGCCAAGCCCAACGAGTTCGAGGCATATGTCGAGCGCGTGCTGGGCCGCAAGCTGCCGCGCTTCGGGTCGAAGCTGCTGCTGCCCTCGAACCGCGACTTTGCGACGCCGGCGACCGCGACAGTCCCGCCCGATTACATCTTGAACGTCGGCGACGTCGTGTCGATCGCCATGGCCGGATCGATCGAGGGAAGCGTCGAGCGCGAGATCGACACCAACGGGCGGATCTTCCTGCCCCGGGTCGGCGCGGTGCAGCTTGCCGGGATCCGCTACGCCGACCTGCACGACCGCGTGTCGGCGGCGATCGGCCGCCAGTATCGCGGCTTCGTCGTCAACGTCGGCATCAGCCGCCTGCGCGGCATCCGCGTCTACGTCACCGGTTTCGCCAACAACCCTGGCGCCTTCACGGTCAGCAGCCTGTCGACGCTGGCCAATGCCGTCTTCCAGGCCGGCGGCCCGTCGAGCGGCGGCAGCTTCCGGTCGGTCAAGCTCTATCGCCGCGGGACCGAGGTCGCCGACTTCGACCTTTACCAGTTGCTGCGCGCGGGCAACCGCATCGACGATGCCGTCCTGCAGAACGAGGACGTACTGTTCATCCCGCCGGTCGGCGAGCAGGTGGCGGTGATCGGCTCGGTCAACGAGGAGGCGATCTACGAAATCCGCGCCGGCGAGACGCTGGAGACGACGCTGGCGCTGGCCGGCGGCACCAACACGCTGGGCGATAGCGGGCGGGTCATCCTGTACCGCACCATGGACACCAGCCGGATTGGGCCGCAGGAAGTGCCGCGCAGCGCGATGGCGACGTCCGAGGCGCGCGGCGGCGACATCCTGCAGGTCCTCTCGCGCGGCTCGCTGGTCCAGCCGATCGACCGCCAGTCGGTGCTCGTCCGCGTCGATGGCGAGGTCAACCGGCCGGGCAATTACTATTTCGCGCCGGGAACGCCGCTTGACACCGTGATGCAGATGGCCGGCGGGCTGACCCCGCGCGCCTATGCGTTCGGCACCAAGCTGACGCGCCAGTCGGTGCGGATCCAGCAGACCGAGAGCTTCAACGACGCGATCCGCCAGCTCGAACTGTCGCTGGCGTCGGCGCCGGTGACCGGCTCGACGCCGCAGGACACGGCCCGGCAGGAACTGGAACTGCGCAGCGCGCGCCAGTTCCTCGAGCAGCTTCGCCAGGCCGAGCCGGACGGGCGCGTGGTGATGACGATCGCGCCATCGGCGACCGCGTTGCCGTCCAACGTGGTGCTGGAGAATAACGACGCGATCAACGTGCCGGCGATGCCGTCGACCGTCGGCGTATTCGGTGCGGTCTATCGCCCGGCCTCCTTCCTGCTCGACCCCGCGCAGCGGCCGAAGCGGGTCAAGGATTACCTGGCGATGGCCGGTGGCCCGCTGCGCGCCGCCGACAAGGGCGCGGTGTTCGTGGTGCGCGCAAACGGCGAGGTCGTCGCGCGATCGCGCGGCGCGCTGGGCACCGTCGTCCTCCCGGGCGACCTGGTGTTCGTGCCCGTCAAGACGCGAAGCTCCGAATTCTGGGCCAAGCTGCGCGACATCAGCACGACCTTCTTCCAGATCGGCGCCGGCGCGGCCGGTATCGCGGCGATCAGCCGGTGACCCCGCCCCGCACCCTGGTCGGGACGATCGCCGACTGGCGCGTCCTCGAACGGCCGCTGCCCCGCCGGTTGCTGTTCACCGTCCTGATCGCGCTGTTCGCGCTGCTCGCTTTCTTTCCCGAGCGCTACCGGTCGGCGGTCACGCTGACCCCGTCGGATCCGTCGACGCTGGGCTTCAACCCGGCGCAGGTGCAGCTGAGCGCGCTCGGCAACGTGTTCGGCAACCAGACCGCGCTGGAGGTGGCGATGAAGGTGGCGGGCAGCGTCCAGGTCCGCGACCAGGTGATCAAGGACGTCAAGCTGGCCGAGCGGCTGAAGTCAAACGACCGCGAGGGCCTGCACCGCTGGCTGGAACGCAACGTCGATATCCGGTCGCTGCGCGGCGGGATCATCCAGATCCAGATGCTCAACAGCGACGGCGAATTCGCCAAGAGGGTCGTGACCGCCTACGAAGCAGCGACGCGCAACCAGCTGGCGCGGATCTTCCGCGAGCAGGCGACCTACAAGCAGGACGTGCTGCTGAAGCTGGTGACCGAGGCGTCCGACCGCGTCGCCACCGCGCAGGCGCGGTTCGACAGCTTCCGCCTTGCCACGCGCACGCCCGACCCGGCCGCCGAGGCGAGCGTCGCGGGCGCGCGCGTCAACATGATCCGCCAGAGCATCCGGCGGAAGGAAATCGAACTGTCGTCGGCCCGGCAGATGTATTCCGACAGCAACCTGGTCGTGCGCCAGCTGGCGAGCGAGCTGGCGACCCTGCGCGGCCAGCTGGGCCAGGCCGAAGCGGTGTCGCTGCAGCCGGCCGAGGGCGTCGGCCGCGCGATCCAGTCCTCGTCGCAATATATGAAATTGCAGCGCGAGGTGGCGATCGCCCAATCGCTCTACGAGACTTACCTGCGCCAGCTGGAAGGCGCGTCGGTAGACGACATGACCTCCTCGGCGAACCTGCGCGTCCTTGAGCCTCCGTTCATCGACACCAGCCGCCAGATCAACCGCGCCGCGCTGGCGGTGGCGATCGCGCTGCTGCTGCTGTCGCTGGCGATCGAATTCTACCGGCTTCGTCCGCCCGCGGGCCGCCGGGTGATCGTCCGCGAATCCCATGCCTGACATCGATCCCGCCGGGCCCGAACTGTCCGTCGTCATTCCCTGCTACAACGAGGAAGAAAACGCCGCCGCGATCGCGGCCGCGGCGATCGAGCAAATGGAAAAGGTGAGCGAGGATTTCGAAATCCTGTTCATCGACAACGGATCGACCGACCGCACGGTGGCGATCGTGCGCGACCTGTGCGCGCGCGACCGGCGGATCAAGCTGATCGTCAACACGCGCAATTTCGGGCAGCTGCGCTCCCCCACCCACGCGGTGCTGAGCGCGCGGGGGAAGGCGGTGATCGGAATGGTCGCCGATTTCCAAGACCCGCCCGAGATGATCCCGCAATTCGTCGAGCGCTGGCGCGCGGGCGCCGAGATCGTGCTGGCCACCAGCCGGACGCGCAAGGTCTCGCCGCTGCTGGCTTCGCTGCGTGCCCTCTCCTACCGCCTGCAGCGGCGGTTCGGCGACTATCCGATCATTCCCAACGCCACCGGTTTCGGCCTCTACGACCGCAAGGTCGTCAGGGCGATCGCCGCCCTCAACGAGCCCGAGCCCTTCTTCCGGGGGCTGCTGGTCGAGACCGGCTACACGATCGCGACCATCCCCTTCACCCGTCCGCCGCGTGCCGCGGGCCGCTCGAAGAACGGCTTCGTCGCGCTGCTCGACTTCGCGCTCTCGGGGCTGGCGGGATCGTCGAAGGGGCTGCTGCGCGTGCCGCTCTACGTCAGCTTCTTCATCTTCCTGGCGACGATCGTGACCGCGGCGGGGGCGATCTATTCGATGGCTGTCGGCGCCAATCCGCGCATGTGGCTGTTCGCCACCCTGCTCGAATTCCAGTTCGGCCTGTTGTTCCTGTTTCTCGGCCTGATCGGCGTGCAGGTGCGCCTGATTTCCGACCGGACGCGCGGCACCCCGCTGGTGATCGAGCGCGAGCGCGTCAATTTCGAGCCGGAGGAGCGGGCATGATCGGCACCCTGCCCCGTTCCTCCCTCGGCCAGCTGTGGCGTTACTACCAGGCGGGCATCGTCAACACCGCCTTCGGTTACGGCCTGTACGCGCTGTTCGTGGCGGCGGGGCTGAACATGTACGTCGCCCAGATCGTGGCGCACCTCATCGGGGTGGCGTTCAACTACGTCACCTACAGCCGCTACGCCTTCGCCGACCAGTCGGCGTCGAAGGCCCGGTTCGTGCTGTCGTACGGCGTCAATTACCTGCTCGGGCTGGGCGCGCTATGGACCGCGTCGCAGTGGATCGCCTCGCCCTATGTCGCTGGCCTCGTCGCGGTGCTGTTCGTGTCGCTCGTCAACTTCTTCATCCTCAAGCACTGGGTGTTTTCCGCCCGCGGCGAGGGATGAGATGAGCGAGCCCGCGCCCCGCGTGTCCGGCTTGCGGATCGAGCGGCTGCTGGCGCTGCTGGTGCTGGCGGGGATCGTCCACACGATCGCCTTCTTCGCGTGGAACGGCTACCTGCCGCCGCCCTATTTCTACGAGCCGAGCGGGACGTTCATGGACATGGCCGCGCCGGCAACCTACGCCCACAACGGCGCGGCCTACGACAGCTTCGAGAGCATCTATCCGCCGCTGACCTTCGTCCTCATCAAATATCTGACGCTGGGCCAGTGCCACGGTTTCAACGCCGACGAGCTGGCCCGCGACTGTGATTGGCTCGGGGTGGTGTCGCTGCTGTCGATCTATGCCATCAATGTCGTGCTGGTGGCGCTGGCGTACCGCAAGCTGGACCGGCGGACCTGGAAGGTGCGGACCTTCGCGCTGACCGGCGGGCTGACGATGACCTATGCGCTGGAGCGCGGCAACGTGTTGCTGTTCACGCTGACCTGCCTGCTGCTGGCCTACGGGCCGCTGGTCCGCTCGGCACGGTGGCGCTGGCTGTTCGCGGGGCTGGCGGTGAACTTCAAGGTGTATCTAGTCGGGACCCTGTTCGCGCAGTTGCTCCGCCATCGCTGGCGCTGGTTCGAGGGGGCGGCGCTGGCGACCGTGCTGGTCTACCTCGTCAGCTTCGCCATCTACGGCGCGGGGACGCCGGGCGAAATCACCCGCAACATCGCCAACTTCGCCGGCGCGACACGGGCGTCGAGCCTGCTCGACATCTGGTATCCCAGCTCCCTGCTGCCGGTGCGCGCGGTGCTTGCCGGCGACGCCGAATTTCCAGTCGTCGCTACCTTGGGGTCGCAGACGGTGGCAACGGTCGATGCGCTGCTGCGCGGCCTGTCGCTGGCGACGACGCTGAGCATCGTCGCGGCGGCGGCGGCGAGCTGGTGGCGGCCGGGACCGGTGCCGATGCACCGGATGGTCCTGCTGAGTATCGGCATCGCGACAATCAATTCCGAGGTCGGCGGCTATATCCAGATGATTTTGATCTTCTTCGTCTTCATGGAGCGTTGGCGCGGGATCGGACGGCCGGTGGCGATCGTGATGGCCTATTTGCTGTGCATCGCGCTCGACGTCCCGGTCGAGAACGTGCCGCCGGTGGTGCGCGAGTCCTATCTTTCGGGCCGCAACGTCATTGCCGAATTCACCATCGGCGCCGGCATCCTGCTTCGCCCGATCTTGGTCCACCTGATGCTAATGACGCTGTCGCTGGTGACGCTGCGCGACGTCCTGGCCGATGCGCGCACGCCACGGGAAGGTGCCGCGGTCGGCCCAAAGGAGGCGATCGCGTGAGCGCGGCGCTGGTCGTCTACGGGCTGGGGTCGACCGGGAGGCAGATCGTCGACCGGTTGCTCGACGCCGACACCGCCATCGACCTGATCCTCGACCGCGGCAAGGCCGGCGAGGTCCATCGCGGGATCGCGGTGCGCGCGCTCGACGACCTGCCCGACGGCGCGCTCGACGGGCGTCGCGTACTGGTCGCGCTGCACAATCATTATGTCGACCTTCACGCGATCGACCGCGTGCTGCGCGCAAAGGGCGCCGCCGAGGTGCTGACGCCCATCCACCTCGGCCGCTTCCTCGACGATCCGCGGCTTGGCGAGGGCTACTGGCTCGACGCCGCGTTCGATCATGACGCGCAGGAAGGCCGGGCGGCTCAGGTCCGCGCGCTGCTGGCGGACGAGCGCAGCCGCGCCCTGTTCGACGCCATCCTGCGCTATCGCCGCAGCGGCGCGATCGCCGATTGCCCGGTCGCCAGCCTGGCCGACGAATATGCGCCGGCCGACCTGCCGCGGTATGCCGGGCCGCTGCGCCTGATCGATTGCGGAGCCTTCACCGGGGTGGCGATCCACAAGCTGCTGAAGGCGGGTTACGCGATCGACAGCGTCGTCGCCTTCGAGCCCGATCCCGCCAGCTTCGCGGTCCTGGCCGGCCGCGACTTTGCGGTGGGGCGATCGATCTGCCTGCCGCTCGGTACCTATTCGTCGACCACGCAGCGGCGCTTTTCGAGCGGCGGGTCGATGGCCAGCCAGATCAGCGACGCGGGCGACGTGGTCATCCAGTGCGTGGCGATCGACGAGGTACTGGCGGGCGAGGCGGTCAACGTCATCAAGCTCGACGTCGAGGGCGCGGAAATCGAGACGCTGAAAGGCGCGGCCCGGCTGATCGCGGCGCAGCGGCCCAACCTTCTGGTGTCGGCCTATCACACGCCCGGCCACTTGTTCGAGATCGCCGAGCTCATCCATGGCTGGGACCTCGGCTACCGCTTCCACCTGCGGGTCCACGAGCAGAACACCTTTGGCGTCGTGCTCTACGCGGTGCAGGACGCGCTCATGGAGCGCGCCTGAGCGCTTACTGCTCGCGCATCGCCCGCCAAAAATGGGCGGTCAGCGGTTCCAGGAGATATTGCAGCGCGGTGCGCTTGCGCGCGGCCATGATCGTTTCCACCGGAAGTCCGGGCCGGAGTTGGCCCTGCCCCAGCGACGCGCGGACGCGGTCGAGCTGGTCCGGCGCGACCTCGATCTCGGCGACGTAATAGGACTGGCCGCTATTCTGGTCGGTCAGGCGATCGGCCGAGATGGTCTTCACCTTGCCTTCGAGCATCGGCAGCGTGCGATCGTTGACGCTGGAGAAGCGGAGCTGGGCGACCTGCCCGGGATACACATCGTCGGCATCGCCCGGACTGACCTGCGCCTGGATGACGAGGCGGCGGCGGTCGGGGACGATTTCCATCACCGTCTGGCCGGGCGCGACGACGCCGCCGACGGTAAAGACCGACAGGCCGACGACCTTGCCCGACGCGGGAGCGCGCAATTCGGAATTGCGGAGGCGTTCGCGGACCGTGACGAGACGCGGCAAGACGTCGGACAGCCGGGTCTGCGTATCGCGCAGCTCGGCGGCGGCCTCCTCGATCGTGGTGCGCTTGATGCTGAGCGACTGCATGCTGGTCTCGCCCATGCCCTCGCCCGCGCGGGCGATCTCGGCGGTGAGCGCGGCTTCGCGGCCACGCAGTTCTTCGACCGCACGTTCGAGCGCGCGGATGCGGTTCTTCGAGGCAAAGCCGCGTTCTTCGAGCTGTTTCATGCCGGCGAGCTCGTCACTGAGAATCCGGCGCTGTTCGATCACCGACGCCCGTTGTTCGACATAGCCCGACTGCTGGGCGCCGAGCTGGCGCGAGCGCTGCGAGAGGACCGAGGTCTGCGCCGATTCCGATCCCGCCCGGGCGCGCAACTGCAATTGCTGGAAGCGCATCGCTTCGTCAGCGAGGCGGCGATCGTCACCGGTCAGCGGGCCGAATTCGGGCGGCGGCACGATGGTTGACGAGCCGGAGCGTTCGGCGAGCAGGCGCGCGCGCTGGGCGAGCAGACTGAAATATTCGCTGGCCAGCGCGCGCTCGTTCGACTTGAGGTCCGGGGCGGACAGGCTGACCAGCAGGTCGCCTTGACGGACGGTCTGCCCCTCCTCCACCGCGATCGCGCCGACGATCCCGCCGTCGCGCGATTGCACCGCCTGGCGGTTGCCCGACACGGCGATTGAGCCGGGGGCGTAGATGCCCGCGTCGAGCGGCGCGAAGGCGGCCCAGCCGAGCAGCACGACGAAGAACAGGAAGGCGATGCCCGCGCCGATGCGGATGTCGCGCCGGGGATTGTCGGCATCCCCGATCTGTTCGACGGGCAGCGTTTCTTGGTGGACGGGGACAAGGTTCATGACGCGGCATTTCGAACGGGTGGGGAAGACAGGCGGGCGACGACGTCCTTGGCCGGGCCGAACATCGCCTGGCGCCCGCCGTCAAGGACCAGCAGCGAATCGGCGATCGTCAGGATCTGGCGGCGGTGAGCGACCAGGACGACGGTCGCGCCGCGCGCCTTCGCGCCGCGGATCGCCTCCACCAGCGCGTCCTCTCCCTCGGCATCGAGGAAGGCGTTGGGCTCGTCGAGCACGAGGAACATCGGGTCGCCGTAGAAGGCGCGCGCCAGCGCGATGCGCTGCGACTGGCCCGCCGACAGGCCGGTGCCGAGCGGCCCGAGGCGCGTATCATAGCCTTGGTCGAGCTGTAGGATGAGGTCGTGGACGCCGGCCGTCCGGGCGGCCTTGACGACCTTTTCGTCGATTGCCGGATCGCCGGTCGCGAAGCGGGCGATGTTTTCCTTGATGGTGCCTTCGAACAGGCTGGGTTCCTGCGGCAGATAGCCGAAGTGTCGGCCCAGATCGTCCGGGTCCCAGTCGGACCGCTGGGCACCGTCGACGCGCACCGTGCCGACCTCGGGGTAGAGCGCGCCGGCGATAACCTTGGCGAGCGTGGTCTTGCCAGCGCCGCTGGGCCCGATCACGCCAACGATCTCGCCCGGGCCGGCGGTGAAGGAGACGCCGGCCAGCACGGGGGCGCCGCCGGCCTTGCGCAGGCCGATGCCCTCGACCGCCAGCCGGCCTTCGGGATCGGGTAGGAGCGTGCGGACGCGCGCCGCCTCGTCGGGCCCCGCCATCGTTTCGGCAAGCCGTGCCGCAGCGGCGCGGGCCGCGCCCAGCGAGGCCCAGCCGCCGATGAGGGCGTCGACCGGCTGCAGCGAACGGCCGACCAGGATCGAAGCGGCGATGATTCCGCCGGCGCTGATTTCGCCCGCGATGGCGAGCAAGGCGCCGAGGCCGAGCGCGGCCGACTGGACGAACATCCGCAGGAAGCGGCTGCCCGCCGCGAAGCCGCTGCCACGGAACTGCGACTGCGACATCTGGCCAAGCGCGGCCGAGCGCATCGTGAGCTGGCGCGCGACCATCGCGTTCGTCATGCCGAGCGCGCGCAGGGTGTGGGCCTGGATCGCGGCCGACTGCTGCGCTGCGTGCGACTGGGCGATCAGCAGGCTGGCTTCCTCGACCGGGCGCCGGGTCGCCTGCTGGTTGCGCCACGCAATGATCAGAAGGGCGATGATCGAACCGACCGCGAACATGCCGATCCAGAAATCGAGCATGAAGGACACGATAATGAAGATGGGCGTGAAAGGCGCGTCGAACAGCGCGGCGACCGTGGGGCTGGCAATCGACTGGCGGATCGTGTCGAGGTCGCGCATCGCCTGCATGTTGGCCGGGCCGCCGACCGACATCATACGGCGCAGGATGAGGGGCGCGACCGCGGTTTCGAGGCGCAGACTGGCGCGGACCAGAAGGCGCGTGCGGATCGCGTCGAGCAAGGCGAAGGTGACGAGGGCGATCGCCAGCGCGATCGTGATGAAAAGCAAGGTGACCTTGCCGCCGGTTGCCAGCACCCGGTCGTAGACCTGAAGCATGTAGAGCGTTGGCGCGAGATACAGCAGCCCGATGAGGAAGCTGAAGCCGGCGACGGCAAGGAAATGCGGGCGGCAGGCGCGCACCGCCGCGGCCAGCGCGGGCGGAAGGTCGATCCCGGCGATACGCAGTTTTTCCGATACCTGGGACATATTCGGGAAGGGACTTTCCAACGTCGGGAGGCGGTTGCCGGATCGGCTGCGCCCCAATCGCACCATTCCGCCGCTTTTTCCAGCATTTGGGCGGGGTGCGACCTTCGCATGGCGAAGATGGATTCCGGCTGAACCCGTCAGTCGCCGGCGGCGATGACCGAGGCGACCGCGCGATCCCAAGTGGCGAGCCGTCGCGCGCGTTGCCCCTCGTCCCAGGTCGGCTCGAATGTCTGCGCGGGCCCGCGCATGGCGCCCGCCGCCGCCGCGAGCGTTGGTTGAAGACCGGCGCCGACGGCGGCGAGCATGGCCGCGCCGAGCACGGTACTTTCGACGTTGGCGTGGCGCTCGACCGCGATGCCGAGCAGGTCCGCGAGATCCTGGGCAAGGAAATCATTGGCCGCCATGCCGCCGTCGATGCGCAGCGAGGACCAGGTGACGCCGTCGGCGGCGAAGGCGCGCTGGAGCTCGGCCGACTGGTTGGCGACCGCTTCGAGCGCGGCGCGGACGAGTTCGGCCTTGCCGCTACCCAGCGTCAGCCCGAGGATCGCGCCGCGCGCGTCGGGCCGCCAGTGCGGCGCGCCCAATCCGGCGAAGGCCGGAACGATGGTGACGCCGCCGGTCGATTCGACCGAGCGGGCGAGCGCGGCGCATTCCCTGCTTTGGCCGACGAAGCCAAGCTCATCGCGCATCCAGCCGATCATCTGGCCGGCGACGAACAGCGAGCCTTCAAGCGCGTAGGCGCGCGTGCCGGCGAGCTGCCAGGCGACGGTCGAGAGCAGGCGGTGGGCGGAGCGCGGCGGCGTTCCCCCGGCGTGGGTCAGGATGAAGGCGCCGGTGCCGTAGGTTGCCTTGGTGGCGCCGGGGACGAGACAGGCCTGGCCGATGGCGGCGGCCTGCTGGTCGCCCGCCATGCCGGCGATGGGGAGCCGCGTGCCGAAGTGGTCGGTGGTCGCGATCGGGCCGGCGCAATCGACGATGGCCGGAAGCGCGGCGGCGGGCACGCCGAACAGGTCGCACAGGCCCGCGTCCCAGCCGCCGTCGAGCGCCATCAGCGCGGTGCGCGCGGCGTTAGTGGCGTCGGTGACGAAGGCGCCGCCCGACAGGTTGAAGACCAGCCAGCTGTCGATGGTGCCGAGGCACAGGCGATCGCCCGCGTCGCGCAGGGCGGGGTGGTTGTCGAGCAGCCAGCGCATCTTGGTGGCGCTGAAATAGGGGTCGAGGAGGAGGCCGGTGCGGCGCTGCACCACGGTTTCGTGGCCCGCGTCGCGCAAGGCGGCGCAGGCGTCGGCGGTGCGGCGGTCCTGCCAGACGATGGCAGGCGCGAGCGGTTGCCCGGTAACTCGGTCCCACGCCACCACGGTTTCGCGCTGGTTGGTGATTCCGATGGCGCGCACGCGGGACGCGTCGTCGCCGATCGCTTCGCGTGCGGCGGCCAGCGTCAGTTGCCAGATTTCCGCGGCATCCTGTTCGACCCATCCGGGGTGGGGGAAGCGCGTCGTCAGGGGATGCTGGGCAATGCGGGCGAACGTGCCGTCGGCCTCGACCAGCACGGCGCGGGTGCTGGTGGTGCCTTCGTCGATGACCAGGACGGCGTCGTTCACGCCCGCTAGCCTAGCGCAGCGCGCGCGGCATCGCTAGCAAGGGCCATGGCCACCGATTTGAGCAAACAGCGCGCCGCCGAGCGGAACGCCGGAATTCTTTTGATTGCCGCGGCCGCCGCCGCGCTGGCCATCGCCAATTCGCCGTTGTGGGAAAGCTATCACTACATCCTCGAAGCCAAGATCGGGCCGGTAATGCCGCGGTTCGGCCAGATGTCGGTCCATTACTGGATCGCCGACGGGTTGATGGCGATCTTCTTCCTGCTGATCGGGCTGGAGGTGAAGCGCGAATGGTATTTCGGGCGGCTGGCCGACAAGTCGGCGCGGCGCCTGCCGATCATCGCCGCGGTGGCGGGGATGGCGGTCCCGGCGCTTGTCTACCTGGCGGTGACCGGCGGCGATCCGGCGCTGGTGAACGGCTGGGCGATCCCGGCGGCGACCGACATCGCCTTCGCGGTCGGCGTGCTGGCGCTGCTCGGGCCGCACGCGCCCTCGTCGATCAAGCTGCTGCTAGTCGCCATCGCGATCGTCGACGACGTCGGCGCGGTGCTGATCATCGCGCTGTTCTACACCGCGGGCCTCGACGTCTGGGCGCTGGCGGCGGCGCTCGGCGTGATGGGCGCGCTGGGCCTCATCAACATGTTCGGCGTGCGCAAGCTGTGGCCCTACCTGATCGGCTTCGCGGTGATGTGGTATTTCATGCTGGCGAGCGGCGTCCATGCGACCATTGCCGGGGTGCTTGCGGCAATCACCGTGCCGCTGGGCGATGACGAGGATTGTTCGCCGGTCGCCGACCTCGAGCATGCGATCCACCCGTGGGTGATGTTCGGGGTGATGCCGATCTTCGGCTTCGCATCGGCGGGCGTGCACCTGAGCGGCGGGCTAGAGGTGCTGTTCCAGCCCCTTCCGCTGGCAATCATGCTGGGCCTGTTCGTCGGCAAGCAGGTCGGCATTTTCGGATCGGTCTGGCTGGCGGTGAAGGCCGGGCTGGCGGAGAAGCCGAGTGGCACGCGCTGGCGGCAGATCTATGCCGCGTCGATCCTGTGCGGCATCGGCTTCACCATGAGCCTGTTCATCGGCGCGCTGGCCTTCCCGAACGACCCGATGCTGGTCGACGAGGCGAAGATCGGCGTGCTGGCCGGATCGTTGCTGTCGGCGATCGCGGGTTATACGTTGTTGCGTCTCACGTCCGGGATCGAAACGAATCCCGAGGATGAGGAGGAGGAGGCCGAAATCTTCGGCGCCGACGACGAGGCCCGCCGCGCAGCGCGACGGGCCCGCGGTCTCGAATGAGCGGAACGCCTTAAAGCTTCGCGGTCAGTTCCGGGACGATCTGGAACAGGTCGCCGACGAGGCCGATGTCGGCCACCTGGAAGATCGGCGCTTCCTCGTCCTTGTTGATGGCGATGATGACCTTGGAGTCCTTCATGCCGGCGAGGTGCTGGATGGCGCCCGAGATTCCGACCGCGACATAGACTTCAGGCGCGACGATCTTGCCGGTCTGGCCTACCTGATAGTCGTTGGGCGCGTAGCCCGCATCGACCGCGGCGCGCGAGGCGCCGACCGCGGCGCCGAGCTTGTCGGCGAGCGGATCGATGAGGCGGTGAAACTCGTCCGAGCTGCCGAGCGCGCGGCCGCCCGAGACGATCACCTTGGCGCTGGTCAGTTCGGGACGTTCCGACTTGGACAGTTCGGCGCCGACGAACGACGACTTGCCCGAGGAAGCGCCGGCATCGACCGCCTCGACGCTGCCCGACCCGCCCGAGGCGGCGGCCTTGTCGAACGAGGTGCCGCGCACGGTGATGACCTTCTTGGCATCCTTCGACTTGACGGTCGCGATGGCGTTGCCGGCGTAGATCGGGCGGGTGAACGTGTCCTCGCCCTCGACCGACAGGATGTCGGAAATCTGCATCACGTCGAGGTGCGCGGCGACGCGCGGCGCGATATTCTTGCCGAAGGTGGTGGCGGGCGCGAGGAAGGCGTCATGGTCGGCCATCAGCGCGGCGGCGACCGGCGCGATGTCCTCGGCCAGCTGGTGTTCGAGGTGGGCCGCGTCGGCGACGTGGACCTTGCCCACGCCGGCGATGCCGGTGGCGGCTTGGGCGACCGGACCGACGTTGGCGCCGGCGACGAGGAGGTGGACTTCACCGAGCTTGGACGCGGCGGTGACGGTGGCGAGGGTCGCGTCCTTGATCGACGCGCCGTCATGTTCGACGAGTACGAGCGTCTTCATCTTAAGCGACTCCCATGTCCTTGAGTTTGGCAACCAGCTCGTCGACCGAGCCGACCTTGATTCCGGCCTGGCGCTTGGCCGGTTCGGTGACCTTCAATGTTTCGAGGCGCGGCGCGACGTCGACGCCGTAATCGCCTGGCGCCTTGGTGCTGAGCGGCTTCGACTTGGCCTTCATGATGTTGGGCAGCGAGGCGTAGCGCGGCTCGTTGAGGCGAAGGTCGGTGGTGACGATCGCGGGGGTCGCCAGCTTCACGGTCTCGAGGCCGCCGTCGATTTCGCGCGTGACGCTGACGTCGCTTCCGGCAACCTCGACCTTGGAGGCAAAGGTGCCCTGCGGCCAGCCGAGCAACGCGCCCAGCATCTGGCCGACTTGGTTCGAATCGTCGTCGATGGCCTGCTTGCCGAGGATGACAAGCCCGGGCTGTTCCTCGTCGGCGACGCCCTTCAGGATCTTGGCGACGGCGAGCGGCTCGACCTCGTCCTCGGTTTGGACGAGGATCGCGCGGTCGGCGCCCATGGCGAGCGCGGTGCGGAGCGTTTCCTGCGCCTTGGCCGGGCCGATGGAGACGACCACGATCTCGGTCGCGGCGCCCTTCTCCTTGAGGCGGATGGCCTCTTCGACGGCGATTTCGTCGAAGGGGTTCATCGACATCTTGACGTTGGCGAGGTCGACCCCGCTTCCGTCCATCTTCACGCGCGGTTTGACGTTATAGTCGATGACGCGCTTGACGGCGACGAGCAGCTTCATGGTTACGCTCTCCTAGGGTTCAGGCGGCCTGCTTCACTTCGGCGACGATCTTGCGGGCGGCGTCGCCCAGATCGTCGGCCGACACGATCGGAAGGCCCGAATTGGCGAGGATGTCCTTGCCGAGCTGGACGTTGGTGCCCTCGAGGCGGACGACCAGGGGCACGGTGATGTTCACTTCGCGGGCGGCCGCGACGACGCCTTCGGCAATGGTGTCGCAGCGCATGATGCCGCCGAAGATGTTGACGAGGATGCCCTTCACCGACGGGTCGGACAGAATGATCTTGAACGCCGCGGTGACCTTCTCCTTCGAGGCGCCGCCACCGACGTCGAGGAAGTTGGCCGGCTCCGCGCCGTTCAGCTTGATGATGTCCATCGTCGCCATGGCGAGGCCGGCGCCGTTGACCATGCAGCCGATGTCGCCGTCGAGCTTGATGTAGGCGAGGTCGTACTTCGATGCCTCGATCTCCATCGGGTCTTCCTCGGTGAGGTCGCGAAGCTCGGCGAGGTCCTTGTGGCGGAACATGGCGTTGCTGTCGAAGCCGACCTTGGCGTCGAGGACCATCAGCTTGCCGTCGCCGGTGATGGCGAGCGGGTTGATCTCGACCTGGCTCGCATCGGTGCCGAGGAAAGCATCGTAGAGCTTGGCGGTGACGTTGGCGGCCTGCTTGGCGAGGTCGCCCGTCAGGTTCAGCGCCTTGGCCACCGCGCGGCCGTGGTGCGGCATCAGGCCCGTCGCCGGGTCGACGGTGATGGTATGTATCTTCTCGGGCGTCGAATGGGCGACTTCCTCGATGTCCATGCCGCCCTCGGTCGAGGCGACGATGGCGATGCGACCGCTTTCACGGTCGACCAGCAAGGCGAGGTAGAATTCCTTTTCGATGTCGACGCCGTCGGTGATGTAGAGCCGCTGGACCTGCTTGCCTTCCGGCCCGGTCTGGATGGTCACCAGCGTCTTGCCGAGCATTTCCTCGGCGTGCGCGCGGACCTCGTCGATCGACTTGGCGAGACGGACGCCGCCCTTGGCGTCGGGGCCGAGCTCGGTGAACTTGCCCTTGCCGCGGCCGCCGGCGTGAATCTGCGCCTTGACCACCCACAGCGGCCCCGGGAGCTGCTTGGCCGCCTCGACGGCTTCCTCGACGCTCATCGCGGCATGGCCGGCGGGGACCGGAACGCCGAACTTCGCGAGCAATTCCTTGGCCTGATATTCGTGGATGTTCATGAGTGAATCGGTTCCTGCTGGACACGGGAAAAAGGGATCGCGCGCCCTTAAGCATGACTCGCGCGCGATGCCAAGTTGCCGCCACGGAAGGTCGCCCGGTCGCGGGGCCGGGCAAGCCGCGTTATCACGCGGGTGCCGTGAGTGATTCGCCCCCGTCGCCGACCCGCAAGATCATCCATGTCGACATGGACGCCTTCTACGCGTCGGTCGAGCAGCGCGACGACCCGACGCTGAAGGGCAAGCCGGTGGCGGTCGGCGGCGGGCATCGCGGGGTCGTCGCGGCGGCGAGCTACGAGGCGCGTGTGTTCGGGGTTCGCTCGGCGATGCCGTCGGTGACGGCAAAGCGGCGTTGCCCCGACCTTGTCTTCGTCAAGCCAAGGTTCGACGTCTATCGCGCGGTCAGCCAGCAAATCCGTGCGATCTTCGCCGACTATACCGACCTGATCGAGCCTCTCGCGCTGGACGAGGCGTATCTGGACGTGACCGAGGACCGGCGCGGGCTGGGGACGGCGCGCGCCATCGCCGAGGAAATCCGCGCGCGGATCAAGGCGGAAACGGGGCTGACCGCCTCGGCGGGGGTGAGCTACTGCAAGTTCATCGCCAAGCTGGCGAGCGACCAGAACAAGCCCGACGGGCTGTGCGTCATCCCGCCGCACAAGGGCGCGGCCTTCGGCGCGACGCTGCCGGTGGCCCGCTTCCACGGGGTCGGGCCGGTCACCGCGAAGAAGATGGAGCGGCTGGGGATTTCGACCGGGGCCGACCTCGCGCGCTGGAGCCAGGGGGAACTGGAAGCGCATTTCGGATCGGCGGGGCGCTGGTACTGGCGGATCGCGCGGGGGATCGACGAGCGCGAGGTCAAGGCGCACCGCCGCCACAAGTCGGTCAGCGCCGAGCGCACCTTCAACGCCGACCTGAGCGCGCCCGAGGACCTGCTGGCCGAGCTGGAGCGCGTGGCGGGGCTGGCGTGGCAGCGGATCGAGCGCGCGCAGGTGCGCGGGCGGACGGTGACGCTGAAAGTAAAATATGGCGACTTCACCCAGATCACGCGCTCGCAAAGCTTTGCCTTGCCGGTCGCGGACGCGGCGGCCTTTCACGCGGCCGGGCGAACCCTTCTGGAGCGGCTGCTTCCTGTGCCCAAGGGCGTCCGCCTGCTGGGCCTAGGGCTGCACGCGATCGTCGAGGAGGACAAATCGGGCCCCGAGCAGCTGGGACTGGAAATTTAGTCAAAAAACTGATATAGAATCAGGCATGAGGGCCGCCGCATCCAGTGACGGTCGCTTTGAGTGTGGGATTTCCGAACAGACGGGGGAACTCGGTCGCAGGTCGTTGGGGGACGATGCGGCACTAGGAGTTCATTGCCCTGTCCGGCAACAGAAAGGTGACATTGATGGCAGCGAAGGCATTCAGCTTCGACGTGGGCGACTATGTGGTGTACCCCAAGCATGGCGTCGGTCGCGTCGTGGAACTGCAGAGCACCGAAATTGCCGGTTGCGCGCTGGAACTCTACGTCCTGCGCTTCGAGAAGGAAAAGATGACCCTTCGCGTTCCCGTCGCCAAGGCGGACAGCGTCGGCATGCGCAAGCTGTCGAGCGACAAGGCCATGAAGGACGCGCTCGAGACCCTGAAGGGCAAGCCCAAGGTCAAGCGCACCATGTGGTCGCGCCGCGCGCAGGAATATGAAGCGAAGATCAATTCGGGCGAGCTGACGCTCATCGCCGAAGTGGTCCGCGACCTGTTCCGCCCGGACGACGCGCCGGAGCAGAGCTATTCGGAGCGCCAGATTTTCGAAGCGGCCTCGTCGCGCCTCGCCCGTGAACTCGCGGCGATGGAAAAGACCGACGAGAAGGCTGCACTGGCCAAGTTGCTCGACATCCTCAACAAGGCGGCGACCGTTCACCACAAGGTGAAGGAAGAGGCCGAAGCCTAAGAAGATCGCCTCGCCACGCGCGACGAGAAAGAAGGGCGCCCCCGCGACGGGGCGCCCTTTTTCGTTGCGGCTTGCGTCCTAAGGCGTCGCGGTGTATTATGTCGGCAACACGCTATTGGAGAATGTTATGAAGAGCCATCTCGTCACCACCGCCGCCGCCATTGCCTTGGCCGCTTGCAACGTCAGCGCCGGCAAGTCGGAAACGCGCGAGGTCGGCGCCTCGACCAGCCGGCAGTACCAGGTCGGCGCCTTCAGCAAGATCGAGGTGGCCGGGCCGTATGACGTGACCGTCACGACCGGCAAGGGGCCGGCCGTGGCCGCGACCGGCGGCGCCAACCTGCTCGACGAGACCGAGGTCGAGGTGAAGGGCGACACGCTCGTCATCCGGCCGAAAAAGCGCCTTAGCCTGCGCTGGCGCGGCGGCAAGGCGAGCTTCACCGTCTCGACCCAGGCGCTGACCGCCGCGGCGATCGCCGGGTCGGGCGACATCAAGGTTGACAAGGGCACGGGCGATTTCGCCGGCGAGGTCGCCGGGTCGGGCTCGCTCGACGTGGCCACGATGCAGGCCGGCACGGCAAGCCTGGAAATCGCCGGATCGGGCAGCATCCGCGCCGCTGGAACCGCCCAGCGCACCGAAGTCGACATCGCCGGGTCGGGCAATGTCGATGGCAGCCAGCTGGTCGCCAAAACCGCGGCCGTGTCCATCGCCGGATCGGGCGGCGTGCTGCTGCAGGCGACCGAGAGCGCCGAGGTCGACATCGCCGGATCGGGCGACGTCGACATCAGCGGCGGCGCCAAGTGCAAGGTCAGCAAGGCCGGGTCGGGCAACGTCACCTGCGGCTGATGACGCTTTGTTAACCATGAATAAGCGAGAGTGGCGGGCATGAAACACATGCTCGCCGCGCTCGCCCTTTGCCTTGCCGCCACGCCCGCGTCGGCGGTCGACCGCAATTTCGGCGTCAGCGGTTTCGACCGTATCCGCGTGGACGGCGATTACAAGGTGACGGTCGCCAACGGCGTCGCGCCTTATGCCAAGGCCCGCGGCAGCATGCGCGCGCTCGACGGCGTGTCGGTGCGGGTCGAAGGGCGGACGCTCGTCATCTCGACCAACAAGTCGGCCAACTGGGGCGGCTACCCGGGCGAAAGCGCGGGGCCGGTCGAAATCCTCGTCGGCACGCATGAACTGAGCGCGGCCTGGGTCAACGGCGGCGGCTCGGTGGCGATCGACAAGGTGCGCGGGCTGAGCTTCGAGACCAGCGCGCAGGGCGCCGGCATGGTCAGCATCGCGGCGATGGACGTCGACCAGTTCAAGCTGGTGCTGGCCGGCGCGGCGACCGCCCGCCTTGGCGGTCGCGCGGCGATGACGACCGCGATCGTCCGCGGCTCCTCCCTGCTCGACGGCGAGGCGCTGGCGGTCAAGGACGCGACGATCGGCACACAGGGGCCGGCGATCGTCAAACTCAACGTTAGCAGCACCGCCAAGATCGACGCCATCGGCGTGTCCTCGATCACGCTGACCGGCGAGCCGGCCTGCACCAACAAGGTTCAGGGCTCTGCCTCGATCACCGGCTGCCGCGCGCCGCGGCGCTAGACCAGCATCAACGCCGACAACTTGCCGTAAAGCGCCGGCGGAAGCTCGCCGACGCCGGTCTCGTCCCCCGTCACCTCGCCGTCCAGCTCGAAATAGCGCCAGCCCTGGTGCGCGCGCTTGGGGATGGGCGCGATGATCATGAGGTCGGGCGCGCAGACGATGTCGATGCGTCCGTCGCTGCGATCCTCGATGGCGCGAATCGGCAGGCCGGCGACGATGCGGTGCTTGACGATCCAGTAGAGATGGCCGCCGACCAGCTCGGCGGCGCGCTTCGGGCGCATCCGGGTCGGCACGCGGACCTCCCCCGCCTGCGTCACGCGGCGGGCGATTCGGTTGCGCAGCGCCTCGACGCTGGCGCAGCCGACGGCGACCTTGGTGAGATGGAGCGGCACGCCGCGCATATGCGAGCGCGCGGCCGTGAATACAACGGCTTAGCCGGCGAGCCCGGCGGCGGTGGCGAGGCCGAGGAACACCAGGAAGCCCATCGAATCGGTGACCATCGTCACGAAGACCGACGAGCTGACCGCCGGGTCGGCGCCGGCCCGCTCGAGCGTCAGCGGGACAAGCACGCCGGCCAGGCCCGCGACGACGATGTTGAACAGCATCGCCAGGGCAATGACGACGCCGAGCTGGATGTTGCCGAGCACGAGCGCGACGCCGACGCCGATCAGAACGGCGATCGTCATGCCGTTCAGCAGCGCCACGCGCAGCTCGCGGCCGACCGCACGCCAGCGGTTGGAGCTGGTGAGCTGGTTCGTCGCGATGGCGCGGACGGTGACGGCCAGCGTCTGCGTCCCTGCATTGCCGCCGACCCCTGCGACGATCGGCATCAACACCGCGAGAATCGCGAACCGCTCGATCGAGGTTTCGAAGAAACGGATGACAGTCGCCGCCACCAGCGCCGTCAGCAAGTTGGCGGCGAGCCAGCGGACGCGGTCCTTGTACGTGTCGAACAGGGGCTCGTTGATGTCGCCGTCGCCGACGCCGGCCAGCGCCAGCGTATCCTCGCTGGCTTCTTCCTCGACGATGTGGACGATGTCGTCGACCGTGATCATGCCGACGAGCCGCCCCGCCGGGTCGACCACCGCGGCCGAGATCAGCGCATATTTCTGGAAGATCAGCGCGACCTCTTCCTGATCCATGTCGACCGGGATCAGCGTCTGTTCGCGCGCCATGATGTCGCCGACCGCCACCTTGCGTTCGGTGCGCAGGATGGTCGACAGCTTGCAGGTGCCGATCGGATGGTGGTTCGGCGAGACGACGAAGACTTCCCAGAAATCGTCGGCGAGGTCGGGGGTCGAGCGCAGATAATCGATGACCTGGCCGACGGTCCAATGTTCGGGCACCGCGATGAGGTCGCGCTGCATCAGGCGGCCGGCGGATTCTTCCGGATAGGCGAGCGCTTCCTCGACCGCGGCGCGATCGTCGGGCTCCATCGCGCGCAGGACGGCGCGCTGCTCGTGCTCCTCGAGATCCTCGATCAGCGCGACCGCGTCGTCGGTGTCGAGTTCGCCGACCATCTCGGCGACCTTTTCCGGCGACATTTCGTCGAGCACGTCCTCGCGCACGAACTCGTTGAGTTCGGCAAGCACGTCGGCGTCGACGAGGTCGGCAAGCGCGGCGACGAGGCCGTCGCGTTCGTCGGCGCGGGCGAGCTCGATTAGGTCGGCGACGTCGGCGGGGTGCAGCCGGTGCACCATTTCCTGCGCCGCTTCGTCGTCGCCGTCGGCGACCGCGTCGAGCACGCGCTCGACGAAATCGGGGCGGAGGCGGTCTTCCTCGTCCTTGATCGGATCGATGACGGGCGCGGTTTCGGCCGGCGCAAGGGCGGCGAACTGCTCGCTATCGCTCATTTCCGCCTCCCTCACCCGCGTGGCTCCGCCCTCCTATGCAGGCGGGGCCTCTGGCGCAACCCGTGGTTCGGCCCTACATGGCGCGCAACTTTACCGGAGAAACAACCCCATGGCCGAGAAACTGACCCTTACCCTGTCGACCGGCGGCGACGTCGTCATCAAGCTTCGCCCCGACTTGGCCCCCGGCCACGTCGAGCGCATCGCCGGCCTGGCCGCCGACGGCTTCTATGACGGCGTGGTGTTCCACCGCGTGATCCCGGGCTTCATGGCGCAGGGCGGCGACCCGACCGGCACCGGCATGGGCGGCAGCGACCTTCCCGACCTGAAGGCCGAGTTCAACGAAGCGCCGCACGTGCGCGGCACCTGTTCGATGGCGCGCGCGCAGAACCCGAACAGCGCCAACAGCCAGTTCTTCATCTGCTTCGACGACGCCCGCTTCCTGGATCGCCAGTATACGGTGTGGGGCGAGGTCGAGAGCGGCATGGAATATGTCGACGCGCTGCCCACCGGCGAGCCGGTCGCCAACCCCGGCAAGATCGTCAAGGCGAGCGTCGCCTAACGATGGCCCGCGCGGCGACCCCGAAGAAGCCGGCGGCCAAGGCCCCGGCCAAGCGCAAGCCGGCGGCGAAGGGCGTTGCCCTTATCACCGGTGCGTCGGCCGGGCTCGGCGTCGATTTCGCCCGCCAGCTGGCGGCGCAGGGTCAACAGCTGGTGCTGGTGGCGCGGCGCAAGGATCGGCTCGATGCGCTGGCGAAGGAGCTGGGCAATGCGCGCGTAGTGGCGCTCGACCTTGGCGAGGCGGGCGCGGCCGACCGGCTGATGGCCGATCTCGCGGCGCACGGCGAGCGGGTCGACCTGCTGGTCAATAATGCCGGCTTTGGACTGTGGGGACGCTTCACCGCGCTCGACGGGCCCAAGCAGCGGGCGATGATCGATCTCAATTGCGGGGCGCTCGTTGAATTGTGCCACGCGGTGCTGCCCGCGATGTTGAGGCGCAAGGACGGGGCGATCCTCAATGTCGCCTCGACCGCAGCTTTCCAGCCGGGGCCCGGCATGGCGACCTATTTCGCGACCAAGGCGTTCGTCCTGAGCTTCACCGAGGCGCTGCACGAGGAAGTGCGGACGCAAGGGGTCCGGGTCAGTGCGCTCTGCCCCGGTCCGACGGCGACCGAATTCGGCGAGGTGGCAGGGTTCCACAGCAACGGCGCTTTTGACGCGATGAGCGCCAAATCGGCCGACGTGGTGGCCGCCGGCCTGGCCGCGCTGGCGAAGAACAAGGCGGTCATGATCCCGGGCCTCGCCAACAAGGCGGGCGCTCAAGGTCACCGCTTCCTGCCCCGATCGCTGCTGCGCAAGGTCACCGCGCTGATCAAAAACTAGTAGCAGAAAAAAACTCGCACTTGCGATTTCGCACTTGCGAGAAGACTGCTGCAGTGCAATATTGGTGGGGCCTTAACAGGCATCCTCTCCCAACTCACAAGGCCGGGCGGCAACGCCCGGCCCTTTTTTCATCCGATCGCCATTCCATATTGAACCCGTTCGGCCTTGCGCCGTTCGGTTGGTGGGCCGCGTCCGATGGCCCGGTTCTCCTAGAAAGATGCGAGAGGCACGAGTGATGGCGGAAGTCGAAACCCAGACGCGGCTGCAGGTCGCCAACCTGGCCCCCGCGGACAGCGGACGCGGGATCGCGCGGTTGCCGCTCGGCCTGATGAAGGAGCTGGGGCTCGAAGAGGGCGACGTCATCGAGATCGTCGGCAAACGCACCACCGGCGCCCGCGCGGTCCGTCCCTACGAGGATGACGACGGGCTGGAGATCATTCGCCTCGACGGCCTTCAGCGCGCGAATGCCGGCGTCGGGTCCGGCGATTTCGTCGAGGTTCGCAAGGCGGTATCGAAGGCCGCGACGCGAATCGTCTTCGCGCCGGCCGCCGACAATATCCGCCTGCAGGGCTCGTCGGAGGCGCTGAAGCGCAGCTTCGCCGGCCGGCCACTGACCGAGGGCGACACGGTCGCCACAAGTGGCCACCAGCGCGTCAACACCGACATGCCCGAGCATATCCGCCAGTTGCTCAACGCGCCGGCCTTCGCGCTGCAGGAAGTGCGCATGGTGGTCGCGTCGACGACGCCGCGCGGCATCGTGCACATCGGGCCGGAGACGGTGGTCGAGCTGCTCCCAGAATTCACCGCCAAGGTAGCGGGCGAGCGCCGCGCCGACGTCACCTATGACGACCTCGGCGGCATGGCCTCGACCATCGATGCGCTGCGCGAAATGGTCGAACTGCCGTTGCGCCATCCCGAACTGTTCCAGCGCCTTGGCGTCGATCCGCCCAAAGGCGTGCTGCTTCACGGCCCGCCCGGCACCGGCAAGACCCGGCTTGCCAAGGCGGTCGCCAACGAGAGCGACGCCAACTTCTTCCACATCGCCGGCCCCGAAATCATGGGCAGCGCCTATGGCGAGAGCGAGAAGAAGCTGCGCGAAATCTTCGAAGAAGCCTCCAAGGCAGCACCGTCGATCATCTTCATCGACGAGATCGATTCGATCGCGCCCAAGCGCGACCAGGTGTCGGGCGAGGCCGAGAAACGGCTGGTCGCGCAGCTGCTAACGCTGATGGACGGGCTCGAGCCCCGGCAGAATCTGGTCGTCATCGCCGCGACCAACCGCCCCGAAGCGATCGACGAGGCGCTTCGCCGGCCGGGACGCTTCGACCGCGAGATCGTGGTCGGCGTGCCCGACGAGAAGGGCCGCCGCGAGATCCTGGGCATTCATACGCGCGGCATGCCGCTGGCCGAGGGGGTCAATCTCGATGAGCTGGCGCGGCGGACCTACGGGTTCGTCGGTGCCGACCTCGCCGCGCTGGTGCGCGAAGCGGCGCTCGAATCGGTACGCCGGATCATGCCCAAGCTCGACTTGTCGAAGGAGAGCATTCCGACCGAAATCCTCGACAGCCTGTCGGTGGAGCAGAGCGACATCGATAATGCGCTGAAGCGCGTGCAGCCCTCGGCGATGCGCGAGGTGATGGTGCAGGCGCCGAACATCGGCTGGGACGATGTGGGCGGGCTCGACGAATCCCGCGACAAGTTGCGCGAGGGCGTCGAGCTGCCGCTCAAGCACCCCGAAGCCTTCCGTCGGCTCGGCATCCGCCCGGCCAAGGGCTTCCTGCTCTATGGCCCGCCGGGTACCGGCAAGACGTTGCTCGCCAAGGCGACCGCCAAGGAGAGCGAGGCCAATTTCATCGCCACCAAGTCGAGCGATTTGCTGAGCAAATGGTATGGCGAGAGCGAGCAGCAGATTGCCCGACTGTTCGCGCGTGCGCGCCAGGTCGCGCCGACGATCATCTTCATCGATGAGCTCGACAGCCTTGTCCCCGCGCGTGGCGGCGGAATGGGCGAGCCGCAGGTGACCGAGCGCGTGGTCAACACCATCCTCGCCGAGATGGATGGGCTGGAGGAACTCAACAACGTCGTGCTGATTGGCGCGACCAACCGCCCGAACCTGATCGACCCGGCCCTCCTGCGCCCCGGCCGCTTCGACGAACTGGTCTACGTCGGCCCGCCGGACACGGCCGGGCGCCGACGGATCCTCGCAATTCACACCAAGGCGATGCCACTGGCCAAGGACGTGGACCTCGAAAGCTTGGCACAGCGGACCGAGCGGTTCACCGGCGCCGACCTGGAAGACCTCGTCCGCCGGGCGGGCCTGACGGCGCTTCGCCGCGACCTCGAGGGCGGCGAGGTGACCATGGCCGACTTCGAGGCCGCGCTGGCCGAAACGCGGGCATCGGTGACCGAGGAAATGCTCAGCGACTATCAGAAGATTCGCGAGACGCTGAAGTCCGACGCGGTCAAGCCGATGGGCGGGATCGGGTTCGTGCTTCCCGGCATGCTTCGGCCCAAGGGCGAGAACGGCAAGGCCTAGGGCAGGCGCCGCCAGCCCCACAGTGCGAGCAACAACAGGCCGCCCAGCGACAGCCAGGACGGAAGGGCGGGATCGAGCTTATAGATCAGCATCGCCGCGGTCGGCGCGGCGATGTAGCTGATGCCGTTGGCGGCGGTGATGACCCCGGCGAGCCCGCCCTGCTCGGCGAGGGAGACGGCGAGGCTTGCCCCGCCTGTGAAGCCGGGTCGGGTGAATCCGAAGCCGAGGCTGGCAAGCGCGAAGCCGAGGACGAGCGCGTAGAGATCGTAGGCGAAAATCAGGACGGCGAAGCCGAGCGCGGCGATCAGCGCGCCCCAGACGATCAGCCACTTGGGCGACAGGCCGAGCTTCGGGATGAGCCCCCATTGGGCGGCCAGCGTCGCGCCCGCCCCCGCCATCAGCACGATCGCGATCGGTCCTTCGGACCCGAGGGGCTCAAGCGCGAGCCGGTCGATGACGAAGAAGCCGAGAAAGGTCAGCACCGCCGCCTGCGCGTGCCCAGCGCCGACTCCGGCAAGAATCCAAGGGCGGATGCGCTCATCGGTCCAGCGCATGCGGACCGCGTCGCGCGGGGCGGTCGCGGCGACCACGCTGGCCCCGGTCGTCGTCGTCGCCAGCGAGGGATAGCTCATCGCCGCGCCGTGCCCCGCACGGCGGCCATGGCGCGGCTTCGTATCATCGGGGAGCCAGCGCGCGATCGCGAGCAGGACGAGCAGGCCGATGAGGGCAAAGCCATAGAACGGACCCGGCAGGCCCAGCGGCGGAAAAACGAACAGCGGCGAAATCGCGGGGCCGAGGACCGTGCCGAGGCCGAAGCTCGACGCCAGTGCCGACAGCGCCGCGACGCGGGCGGTTCGGCGCGTCTTGGAGGCAAGATAGGCCTGCGTCGCGCTGGGCGTTGCCGAGCCGAGGCCGCCGTAGATGGCGCGCGCGATGCCGAAGAGGATGAAGGCCGCCGCACCGCTGACCAGCCCGGCGATCCCGGCGCTGAGCGCCATGCCGCACAGCAAGGTCGAGATGACGAACGCGCCGACGCCCGCCATCGTCAGCGCCTTGCGGCCGTGCCGGTCGCTGGCGCGCGCCCAGACCGGCGCAAGCGCGACCCACAGCACCGCCGATACGGTGTAGGCGACCGCGACGAGCACGTCGGGAATGTCCATCGCCCGGCCGATGGCGGGCATGACCGACTGCACCGCGGTGTTGCCCGAGGCCGCCACCAGCATCGCCGCGTAGAGCAAAAGGAAGTGGGACCGGCGCATGGCCGTCCCGCCAATCCCATTCTGGCGCAGCGGAAATTGCATCGCTCCGCCTTAGGTCCTTGGCAAATCGGCGCAAGGCGGCATCGGGTTACTGGACATTCAATGCGGCATTTGCCAACGCCGTGCGTCTTATCGTCGTCGCTGGAGTGTTCATGTCGACCCCGTCCGCCCGCACGCTCAAGGGCCCGCGCCGTTTCGTGGCCCGGGTCGCGCATCGGGCCAAGAGCCCCAAGTGGCAATTCCTGCGTGGCTTCATCAAGAACCCGGTGATGGTCGGTTCCGTCATCCCCTCGAGCCGCGTGCTGATCGACAAGATGCTCGGCCCGGTGAAATGGGACGAGACGAAGCTGTTCGTCGAATATGGCCCGGGCGTGGGCACCTTCACCAAGCCGATCCTCGATCGGCTCGGCAAGGACGCCAAGTTGATCGCGATCGACACCAATCCCGACTTCGTCGACTATCTGCGCAAGGATATCGCCGACCCGCGGCTGATCGCGGTGCACGGTTCGGCCGCCGACGTGGAAGCGATCGTTCGCGAGCACGGGTTCGACCACGCCGATTATGTCCTGTCGGGCCTCCCGTTCTCGACCCTGCCGCCGGGCGTTGGCGATGCCATCGGTTCGGCCACCGCGCGGGTGACGCGGCCGGGCGGGGCGTTCCTCGTCTACCAATTCAGCCCGAAGGTCCGTGACTTCATCGCCCCCTATTTCGAGCGGATCGAACGCGGGTTCGAGTGGATCAACGTCCCGCCCGCGACCCTCTTCTGGGCGTGGCGCGAGCCGAAGGCGGCCTGACGCTTATTCCAAGCCGAAGTTGATCCGGCGGGTGACGTTGTAATCCATCGACGTCACCAGGAAATAGGACAGGGCCCATTTGATCTTGCGGAAGAAGGTCGTCCGAGCGCGATGCGCGGGCGCGGTGATTTCGCGTGACCGGGCCGCCTCCCCGTCGACGAAGGCGCGCATCTGCGCGGCGAAATCCGAATCCTCGATGCGCAGCATCATCTCGAGGTTGAGGTAGAGGCTGCGGAAATCGAAATTGGCCGAGCCGATGTGGACCACGTCGTCGATGACGTAGAGCTTCGAATGGAACTTGGCCGGTTGATATTCAAACACGCGCACGCCGCGCCGGAGTAGGCGCTTGAAGGTGAATCGCGCCGCAGCGATGGTCGCGTTGTTGTCGGACTTGGCGGCAGTGATCACCCGCGCCTCACCGCCGCGTTCGACCACCCCGCCGATCCGGCGCAGCATGGCCCCCGACGGGGCGAAGTAAGCGGCGACGATGTCCGCCCGCCGCGCGCCGAGGATGTCGCCCACCACCGAGGCCGGCCAGGGATTATGGCGGCGCATCGGCCCGCTGAACTTCCACGCCACCTTGCCGGTCCCACGACTGTGGTGGGTGATGATCCGTCGCAGGTCACGGATTCGCGGCTTGGGCTGCTGGGTCCAGCGTTCGAGCTCGTCGAAATAGTCGGCAAGCTCGGCCACGACGGGACCGTCGACCGATAGCCACAGGTCGCGCCAGTGGCCGTCCGACCGATCTTCCAGATATTCCGCGTTCAAGTTGGCGCCGCCAATCAGCGCCCGCTGGCGATCGGCGACGGCAAGCTTCTGGTGGTTGCGGATCAGGTAGCGACGGCCGTAGCGCGGGTGGAAGATGCAGTGATGGCCGCCCGCCTCCTGAAGCGGCGCGAAGAAGGCGGCGTCGAGATCGCCCGAACCGAAGCGATCGACGAGGATTCGCACGTCGACCCCGCGACGGGCGGCCTCGACCAGGGAGTCGCGGATGCGCCGCCCGTAATCGTCGTCGGTGACCATGTAGAACAAGAGGCGGAGGCTTTGAGTCGCGCCTTCGACGAGCGCGAGGATGGCATCCATCCGCTCCGCGCCGGTCGGCAAGAGGCGAAGGACATTGCCTTCGACCGTCGCGGTGACCGCCGCTTCGCTGCTATCGCCGTCCGTCATGTGCGCCGTTTGGCGGTCCGCGCCCCGGCCCGCAAGCGCGAAAGACGCCTTTTCGTTGACTTCGCGCACCCCTCCCCCTATGTCGCTGCCCTTCCTTACAGACTTTGCGAAGGGTGCTGCGACCGATGGCTCGCGTGACGGTTGAAGATTGCGTCGACAAGGTTCCGAACCGGTTCGACCTCGTGCTGATGGCGGCCCAGCGTGCGCGCCAGATTTCGGGCGGCGCCGACCTGACCGTCGATCGCGATCGCGATAAGAATCCGGTGGTCGCCCAGCGCGAAATCGCCGAGGAAACCGTGAAGCCGAAGCATCTCGAAGAGGCGATCGTCGGTGGCCTGCAGCGCGTCCGCGTCGACGAGGACGACGATGTCGATGAACTGGCGAGCCTGAGCGAATCGGCCGAGGCGCTGCGCCTCACCGCCGCCGCGCCGCCGCGCCCGACGCCGAGCGCCGCCGAATACGAGTAAGCTTCGCTCTCTAGCGTTGCGTCATGATTGGGCGGTCCTTCGGGGCCGCCCTTTTCGTTAGAATGCTAGCCGGGGTGGCGAAGCGTACGGCCGGTCGCCGTTTCGAGCCACATCAACTCGTCGAGGGCGAGTTCGCGGCCATCGTGCGCGAGCACGCGGATCCGCCGCACCGGTTGCTGGTCGCGCACGTCGGCCAGGACGATGTTCTGACGGCCATGGCCCCAGTCTTCACCCCATTGGCGCAGGGCGAGCACGACCGGCAGCAGCGCCTCGCCCTTGGGCGTCAGCGAATAGACCACCTTTCGCCGATCCGCCGGGTCGGCGGTCCGTTCGAGGATGCCGCCTTCAACCAGCTTGCCGAGCCGGTTCGACAGGATGTTGCGGGCGATGCCCAGCCCGGCCTGGAACTGTTCGAAATGCTGAAGGCCGTTGAGTGCCCCGCGGAGGATGAGGAAGGCCCATTTCTCGCCGATCAGTTCGACCGCCGGGGGCAACGGGCACGACAAGGCCGCCTCGCGAAAGGCTTCGATGTCCGGGTCTTCGACCAGCACGTGCCGGTTCAACGCCACTCCTCCATGTCACGCTGCATGACACATATGATTTCGAAATAACAGTTGCGATATGCAACCGAGCGGGATAGTCGGTTGCTATCAACAACCGAATTTGCAGAGTTCGAATCATGACCCGTTTCCTGATCGCCCTGACCGCCCTCGCCGCAACGCCCGCGCTGGCCGGCACCTATACCGCGACCCCGACCAGCCAGCCCGAAGCGACCAAGATCATCGCCCGCGACATCGCGTGGAATTACGCCGGCGGCGTGTTCACCGGCCGCACCGAAGAGAGCCGTCCGCTGGTCCTTTGCCAGGGTCTCGCCAAGCGCACCGGCCGCCTCAACCGCTTCGCGGTCAACGGCGTCGCCTTCGGCGCCGAGGAACTCGCCAAGTGCAACGCTTTCGCCAAGGACGGCGGAACGGCGCTGGCCAAGGCCGACTGATCGAGCACGCAAGCCGGCACGCCCTCCGCCGGCTTCCCGCGGCCCGTCATCGCCCCCGAATGCGGGCCGGTGACGGGCCGTCTTCTTTTCGCGCTTGCGAAAGACCCCTTCGAGACCCCACATTGGCATCGTGCTGAGACAGTATGAACTGGTCGAGAAGGTCCGGGCCTACGATCCCGACGCCGACGAGGCGCTGATCAACCGCGCCTACGTCTTCTCGATGAAGGCGCACGGCGCGCAGGTCCGCGCGTCGGGCGACCCCTATTTCAGCCACCCGATCGAGGTGGCCGGCATCCTTACCGACCTGAAGCTGGACGACGAGACGATCGTCACCGCGATCCTCCACGACACGATCGAGGACACGGTCGCGACCCCCGACCAGATCGAGAAACTGTTCGGGCCGTCGGTGGCGCGGCTGGTCGACGGCGTGACCAAGCTCAGCAAGATCGAGGCGCAATCGGAAAACGAGCGCGCCGCGGAAAACCTGCGCAAGTTCCTGCTCGCGCTAAGCGACGACATTCGCGTGCTGCTGGTCAAGCTGGCCGACCGGCTGCACAACATGCGCACGCTCCACCACATCAAGAGCGACGACAAGCGCCGCCGGATCGCGCGCGAGACGATGGATATCTACGCGCCGCTGGCCGAGCGGATCGGCATGTACGAGATGATGACCGAGATGCAGTCGCTGGCGTTCCGCGTGCTGGAACCCGACGCCTACGCCTCGATCATGCGCCGCCTCGCCCAGCTGCACGCGGTCGGCGGGGACCTCGTCAGCCGGATCGGCCTGGGGCTGCAGCTGCACCTGGCCGACCACGGGCTGGAGGCCGAGGTCACGGGGCGCGAGAAGCATCCTTACTCGATCTGGAAGAAGATGGCCGAGCGGCACATCAGCTTCGAGCAACTGTCCGACGTGATGGCCTTCCGCGTGATCGTCGACAATGTCGAGGACTGCTACCGCGCGCTCGGCCTGATCCACGAGCGCTGGCCGATGGTCCCGGGGCGCTTCAAGGACTATATCTCGACGCCCAAGCGCAACGGCTATCGTTCGCTCCACACCTCGGTCATTCACGATAGCAAGATGCGGATCGAAGTGCAGATCCGAAGCCGCGACATGCACGCGCAGGCCGAGCGCGGGCTGGCCGCCCACTGGGCCTACAAGGAAGGCCGCCCGACCGCCGACATCCACGTCCCGTGGGTCGATGAACTGGTCGAAATCCTGGAACATGCCGACAGCCCGGAAGAGCTGCTCGAGCACACGCGCATGGCGATGTACCAGGACCGCATCTTCGCCTTCACTCCCAAGGGCGAACTGATCCAGCTGCCCAAGGGCGCGACCCCGGTCGATTTCGCTTACGCGGTCCACACCGACCTTGGCGATCGCACCGTCGGGGCCAAGGTCAACGGCCGGGTTGTCCCGCTGCGAACCTTGCTCGAAAACGGCGACCAGGTCGAAATCCTCGCCAGCGAAGCCCAGCACCCGCAGCCGTCCTGGCTGCGTTTTGTTACCACGGGCAAGGCGCGCTCCTCGATCCGCCGCTTCGTGCGCCACAAGGAGCGGGACGAGACGATCGAGCTGGGTCGCAAGATCTATGACGAGATCGTCGGTCGCCTGCCCGCACCCCTGGCGCCCGAAGCGCTCCGCCGGGCACTGGGCAAGCTGGCGATGGAGGATGCCGACGCGCTGATGATCGCCATCGCCCGCAAGCGGATCACCGACGAGGAAGTGATGGAAGCGCTGATGCCGGGGTCGGCCGGCACCGACATCGCGCCGCGCCCGGCCGCCCAGCGCCAGGCGATCTCGATCAAGGGGCTGACGCCGGGCGTCGCCTTCCACCTGGCCGAATGCTGCCACCCGATTCCGGGCGACCGCATCGTCGGCCTGCGCCGCGAGGACGAGAGCATCGAGGTCCACGCCATCGGCTGCGACAGCTTGGCGAGCGGGATCGACGCCGATTGGCTCGACCTGGCCTGGGGCGACGAATCGGAGGGCGGCACCGCGCGGCTGTGCGTCATCCTGCGCGACGTTGCGGGCGCCCTGGGCGAAATGGCCGGGATCATGGGCGCGCACCGCGCGAACATCGTCAACCTGCACCTCGCCCACCGCGACGGCAGCTTTTCGACCTTCCACCTCAACGTCGAGGTGCGCGACCTTGCGCACCTGCATGCGCTGATGGCCGCGCTTCGGGCGTCCGACGCCGTGTCGAGCGTCGAACGCCTCTAAGCGTTACAGGCGGACCTGGTCCGCCCCGCCCGCGGCCAGCACCGCCAGCGTCACGAGGTCCGAGGAACTGGCCGTCATCGGTGCGATCTGCACCGGCAGCTTCATCCCCATCAAATATGGGCCGAGCACGCTTTCCCCGCCGAGCGCGCGCAGCAGCTTGGCCGAGATATTGGCCGACTGGAGGCCGGGCATGATCAGGATGTTGGCCGGGCCGGTGAGGCGGCTGAACGGATAGAACTTCGTCCGCATTTCGTGGTTGAGTGCGACGTCGGGGCCCATTTCGCCTTCATATTCGAAGTCGGTCTCGCGCTCGTCGAGCAGCCGCACCGCGTCGCGCAGTTCGGCGATGTGGCGGCCGGGCGGGTTGCCGAAGGTCGTGTAGCTGACGAAGGCCACGCGCGGTTCCTGGCCCATGCGGCGCGCGAAAGCGGCCGAGCGGATCGCCATCGCCGCGAACTGCTCCGCGGTCGGGCGCTCGGTCACCGCCGTATCGGCGATCAGCACCGTGTTGTTGCGGCCAACCACGACGTTGATGCCGAACGGGGTCTCGCCCTCCTCCTCGTCGAGGACGGTGCGCACTTCGCGAAGCGACTGGCTGAACGGGCGGGTGGTACCGGTGATCATCGCGTCGCCCTCCCCCAGCGCGAGCATGGCGGAGGCGAAGATGTTTCGGTCCTGGTTCACCATCCGCTCCGCCTCGCGCTTCAGCATGCCGTGGCGCTGGCGGCGCGCGTAGAGAAACTCGATGGCGCGGCCGACGAGCGGGGAATTGCGGCTGTTGAGCACCTCGTAATCCTCGGGCTTTTCGACGCCGAGCGCGCGCAGCCGGTCGTGCACGTCGTCGCGGCCGACGAGGATCGGCACGCCGTAGCCGCCTTCCTTGAAAGCGATCGCCGCGCGCAGGACATTCTCTTCTTCGCCCTCGGCGAACAGCACGCGCTTGGGATTGGCGCGGGCCGCCTCGTAGGCCAGGCTCAGCGCCGACGAGGTCGGGTTGAGGCGCGCCTTCAGCTGCTGGCGATAGGCGTCCATGTCGTCGATCGGCTTGCGCGCGACACCGCTGTCCATCGCCGCCTGCGCGACCGCGGCGGGGATGATCTCGATGAGGCGCGGATCGAACGGCGCGGGGATGATATATTCCGGGCCGAAGTGATGCATCGTGCCGCCATAGGCCGCCGCGACCTCTTCGGGCACCGCGGCGCGGGCGAGCGCGGCAAGCGCGTTGGCGGCGGCGATCTTCATTTCGTCGTTGATCCCCGTCGCGCGCACGTCGAGCGCGCCGCGGAAGATGAAGGGGAAGCCGAGCACGTTGTTGACCTGGTTCGGATAGTCCGATCGGCCCGTGGCGATGATCGCGTCGGGGCGCACGCCATGCGCCTCTTCGGGCAGGATTTCGGGCACCGGGTTGGCCATGGCGAAGATGATCGGCTGGGGCGCCATTTTCTCGACCATCGCGGGCTTGAGCGCGCCCGCCGCGCTGAGCCCGAGGAAGACGTCGGCGCCGACCAACGCCTCGCCGAGGTCGCGCGCGGCGGTCGGCACGGCGTGGGCCGACTTGAACTGGTCGAGGTCGGTGCGGTCGGGGGTGATCGGCCCGGTGCGGTCGCACATCACGACATGGTCGTGGCGCACGCCCATCGCCTTGATGAGTTCGGTGCAGGCGATCGCCGCCGCGCCCGCGCCGTTCACGACGACCTTGATGTCCTGGAGGTTGCGACCGGTCAGGTGGCAGGCGTTGATGAGGCCGGCCGCGGTGATGATCGCGGTGCCGTGCTGGTCGTCGTGGAAGACCGGAATGTTCATCCGCTCCTTGAGCGCTTGCTCGATGATGAAGCAGTCGGGCGCGGCAATGTCTTCGAGGTTGATCCCGCCGAAGCTGGGCTCGAGCAGGGCGACCGCGTCGATGAAGGCCTTGGCATCCGTGGTGTCGACCTCGAGGTCGATCGAATCGACGTCCGCGAAGCGCTTGAAGAGTACCGCCTTGCCCTCCATCACCGGCTTGGACGCCAGCGCCCCGAGGTTGCCGAGGCCGAGGATGGCGGTGCCGTTGGAGATGACCGCGACGAGGTTGCCCTTGGCGGTGAGATCGTAGGCCTTGCCCGGGTCGGCGGCGATTTCCTCGACCGGGACGGCGACGCCCGGCGAATAAGCGAGGCTGAGGTCGCGCTGCGTCGCCATCGGCTTGGAGGCGATCACCTCGATCTTGCCGGGGCGGCCGCGCGCGTGGAAGTCGAGCGCCTCGGCGCGGGTGAATTTGACGTTGCTTTCGCTCAAGTGCCTCTCCTGTGGCGGCAGGCTTTAGCCCCGATTTGCCGCAAGAGTCACCCTCGCTTGGCCGCGCCTTTCCCGCTAGCAAGGGCGCGATGGCCCGAAGCGACGACCTTGCCCCCAAACAGACGCCGATGATGGCGCAATATCACCGCCTCAAGGCCGAGGCGGGCGACGCCCTGCTGTTCTACCGGATGGGCGATTTCTTCGAGCTCTTCTTCGACGACGCGAAGCATGCCGCGGCCTGCCTCGACATCGCGCTCACCAAGCGCGGCGAGGACGGCGGGGAGCCGGTGCCCATGTGCGGCGTGCCGGTCCATGCGGCGGAAGCGTATCTCGCGCGGCTGATCAAGGGCGGCTTCAACGTTGCCATCGCCGAACAGACCGAAAGCCCGGCGGAAGCCCGCAAGGCGCGCGGTTCCAAGGCACTGGTCGAGCGCGCGATCGTCCGGCTGGTGACGCCGGGCACGCTGACCGAAGAAGCGCTGCTGGCCCCGGCCGCGGCGAACTGGCTGGCCGCGGTGGCGCAGGCGGGCGAGGATTGGGCGATCGCCGCCGCCGACATTTCGACCGGGCGGTTCGAACTGGTGCGCTGCGGCTTCGGCGAATTGCGCAGCGAGCTGGCGCGGCTCGATCCGGCGGAGACCATCGCCGACGACGCCGTGCCGGGGATCGCCACGACCCGCGGCAAGGGCGGCTTCGACAGCGCCGGCGGCGAACGGGCGCTCAAAGGACGGTTCGGGGTAGCGAGCCTGGACGGCTTCGGCGATCCGACGCGCGCCGAGCTGGCGGCGGCGGGCGGCCTGCTCACCTATCTCGGCGCGACCCAGAAAGGCGCCGCCCTGTTCCTTGCCGCGCCGCGCCGCATCGAGCGTGGCGGCCATGTCGGAATCGATCCGGCGACCCGCGACAGCCTCGAAATCTGCCGTTCGGCGCAGGGCGAGGTGAAGGGCAGCCTCTGGCACGAGGTCGACCGCTGTGTCACCGCCGCCGGACGCCGCCTGCTGGCCGCCGACCTGAGCGCGCCGCTGACCGACCGCGCCGCGATCGAAGCGCGGCTGGCGCTGGTGCAACATTTCCACGAACAAGCGTCCCTCCGTGCGCGGGTGCGCGAGGCGCTCAAGGCCATGCCCGACATCGGCCGGGCGCTCGGTCGGTTGGTCGCCGGACGCGGAAGCCCGCGCGACCTCGGCCAGTTGCGCGACGGCCTGATCGCGGCGGCGAGCCTTCGCGGCGAATGGGCAAGCGGCGACGCCCCCGACCTGCTGCGCCGCCTCACCCCGATGCTCGGCGGCCATGCCGCGCTGACCGACCGGTTGGCCGCGGCGCTGGTCGAAACCCCGCCGATCGAGACCAGCAAGGGCGGCTATATCGCCGAGGGCTATGATCCCGCGCTGGACGCGCTGCGATCGGCCTCGGCCGACGGGCGCAAGGCGATTGCGGCGCTCGAGGCGCGCTACCGCGCGTCGACCGGCGTCAACTCGCTCAAGATCCGGCACAATGCGGTGCTCGGCTATCATATCGAGGTGCCGGCCCGCGCGGCCGACACGCTGATGGCGCCCGACAGCGGGTTCACCCATCGCCAGACGCTGGCCGGCGTGGTCCGCTTCAACTCGCCCGACCTGCACGAGGAAGCCTCGAAGGTGGTCGAGGCCGGCGGACACGCGCTGGCCGCCGAGGCCGCGCATTTCGAGGAGCTGACCGCGCTCGCCGTCGCCTCGGCCGGCGCCATTGCCGCCACCGCCGATGCCGTCGCGCGGATCGACGTCGCCGCGAGCAACGCCGAACGCGCGGTCGAGGGGGGCTGGTGCCTCCCCGCGCTCGACGACGATTCCTGCCTCGAGATCGACGGCGGACGCCACCCGGTGGTCGAGCGCGCGCTGGCCGCCAGTGGCGAGCGATTTATCGCCAACGACGTCGCGCTGGGGCCGAGGGACCGGCTTTGGCTGATCACCGGCCCGAACATGGGCGGCAAGTCCACCTTCCTTCGCCAGGCCGCGCTGATCGTGCTGCTAGCGCAGGCCGGTTGCTACGTTCCCGCGACCCGCGCCAGGATCGGGCTGACCGATCGCATCTTCAGCCGCGTCGGCGCGTCGGACAATCTGGCACGCGGCCGGTCGACCTTCATGGTCGAAATGGTCGAGACCGCCGCCATTCTCGCGCAGGCGACCAGCCGCAGCCTCGTCATCCTCGACGAGATCGGGCGCGGCACCTCGACCTACGACGGGCTCGCCATTGCCTGGGCGGTGGTCGAGGCGATGCACGACGAGGTCAAGGCGCGGACCCTGTTCGCGACCCATTATCACGAGCTGACGCGGTTGGCGGCGCGGCTCGACGGCCTGTCGCTGCACCACGTCCGGGCGCGCGAATGGAAGGGCGACCTCGTCCTTCTGCACGAGGTTGCCGATGGCGCCGCCGACCGGAGTTACGGCATCGCGGTGGCGCGGCTGGCGGGCATGCCGCCCGTCGTCGTCGCCCGCGCCCGCGAGGTGCTCGAGCGACTGGAAGAAGGGCGCGAGGCGACCGGCGGCATCGCCGCGGGGCTCGACGACCTGCCGCTGTTCGCGGCCGTGAGCGCCGAGGAACCGGACGAGGACCCGCTGCTCGCCGCCATCGCCGCGCTCGACCCGGACCGCCTCACGCCCCGCGCGGCGCTCGACGCGCTCTACGAGCTCAAGCGGCTCGCGGCCGAGCGGGACGGGGGATGACGCCGCGCTTCGACCTGGTCGAGGACCGGCGCGCAATCATCGACCGGCGCGCGCTGGCAGCGCGGCTGGAAGAGTGCCCGCCGGCGCAGCGGGCGCCCCTGCTCGCCGCGGCGCTCGAGGAAGGACGGGCCGAGATTGCGCGGCGCCTAGCGCGGGAGCCCGCCCGCGGCCGCGCCTCGGCGGCGTCGATGGCGTTTCTCGCCGAACAGATCCTGCGGCTGGCCTTCGATTTCGCCGTGCGCGAGGTGCCGGGGGGCGACGCCTTGGCCCGCGAGGTCGCCCTCGTCGCGCAGGGCGGGACGGGCCGCGGAGAGCTGGCCCCGTACAGCGACGTCGACCTGTTGTTCCTGGTGGCGGCCGGCGCGCACGCGCGGACGAAGCCGCTGGTCGAAGCGACGCTCTATCTCGTGTGGGACTGCAAGTGGGTGATCGGCCACGCCGTCCGCGATGCCGACGACCTGGTCGCGCTGACCACGAGCGACATGACCGCCCGCACCGCCTTCCTCGAGGCGCGCTGGCTGTGGGGCGAACGGGCGCTGTTCGATGCCGCGGTCGCGCGCTTTCGCCGCGAGGTGGTCGATCCCGACGGAAAGGCGTTCGTCGCCGCGAAGATGGCCGAGCGCGACGAGCGGCACCGCAAGACGGGCGACAGCCGCTACCTCGTCGAACCCAATGTGAAAGACGGCAAGGGCGGCCTTCGCGACCTGCACACGCTGCGCTGGATCGGCGAGCATCTGTACGGGATCGAGCGCACCGCCGAACTGGTCGAGCGCGGCCTGTTCACGCCGATGGAGCTGGTGAGGTTCGAGCGGGCGGAACGCTTTCTCCTCGCCGTCCGGGCCCACCTCCACGTCATCGCCGGGCGCGCCGAGGAGCGGCTGGGCTTTCACTACCAACGCGAGATCGCCGCCGCGATGCGCTATGCCGACCGGCCCGGGAAATCGCCGGTCGAGCGGTTCATGCATTTCTATTTCCTGCAGGCCAAGGCGGTCGGCGACCTTACCGGCGTGTTCCTGGCGCGGCTCGACGAGCAGATGGGCAAGGCCGGGCGGCGGTTCGCGCTGCCGACCTTCCGACGGCGGCCCAAGGCGCTCGACGGCTTCGTGCTCGATCGCGGGCGCCTGTCGGTGCCGGACGACGGCTTTCTGGCCGCCGATCCCGTCCGGCTGCTCGAACTGTTCGCGCTGGCCGCGACCGAGCGCCTCGAGATTCACCCCCGCGCGATGCGCTCCGCGACGGAGCATGCCCGCCTGGTCGAGAAAGTGCGCGACGATCCGCGCGCCAATAACTTCTTCCTCGCCGTGCTGACGTGCAAGGAGCAGCCCGACTTGGTGCTGCGCTGGATGAACGAGGCCGGCGTGTTCGGACGCTTCGTGCCCGACTTCGGCAAGGTCGTCGCGCAGATGCAGTTCGACATGTACCATCACTACACGGTCGACGAGCATACCATCCGCGCGATCGGGTTGCTTGCCGCGATCGAGCGCGGGGAGCTGGCCGAGGACCATCCGCTGTCGACCGCGCTGTTCCGGCAGATCGGGTCGCGGCGGACGCTCTACGTCGCGGTCCTGCTCCACGATATCGCCAAGGGCCGCGGCGGGGACCATAGCGAGTTGGGGGCCGACATCGCGCTCGACCTCGGCCCGCGCTTCGGCCTCGACGAGGGCGAGACCGAGACGGTCGCGTGGCTGGTGCGGCACCATTTGCTGATGAGCCGGACCGCCTTCCGGCGCGACCTGACCGATCCCAAGACGATCGAGGATTTTGTCGCCGAAGTGCAGAGCGCCGAGCGGCTGCGCCTCCTTTTGATGCTGACCGTCGTCGATATTCGCGCCGTCGGGCCGGGAACGTGGAACGAATGGAAGCGACAACTGCTGCGCACCTTGTTCGATTCGGCCGAAGAGCGGCTTCGCCTGGGCCACAAGCAGCGTGGCCGGAACGAGCAGGTGACGGCACGCCAAGAGCGATTGTTCGGCGCGCTCGGCTGGCCCAAGGCCGCCGCGAAAGCCCATGCGCGACGCCTGCCCGACAGCTACTGGCTGGCCGAACCGGACGAATGGCTGCTCGCCAACGCGCGCCAGATCGCCGAGGCCGAATCGGCGGTCGGCGAGATCGGGCCGAGCGTGGTCGTGACGAGCGAAGCGGGCTGGGGCTCGACGCGCGTGAGCGTTTTCTCGCCCGACCGGGCCGGCCTGTTCTGCCGGATCTGCGCGGGGCTGACGATCGCGGGCGCGTCGATCATCGACGCGCGGATCCATACGACCCGCGACGGCATGGCGCTCGATAATCTGCTGGTGCAGGATTCACAGCGCCGGCCCTATGCCGAGGCGCGGCTCCGCACGCGCCTGGCCCGGGCGGTCGAAAAGGCGCTGGCTAGCGACACGCTCCCCACGCTTCCGGCGCTTGGCGAATTGCCGAAGCGCCGCGCCGCCTTCCGGATCGCCCCGTCGGTGGTAATCGCGCCCGGCGCGTCGAGCCGGACGACCGTGGTCGAGGTCAACGCGCGCGACCGCGACGGCCTGCTGGCCCGCCTGGCGCTGGTCATCCATCGGTTGGGCCACCAGGTCCATTCGGCGCACATAACCACCTACGGCGAGCGCGCGGTCGACACCTTCTATCTGACCAATGCGCGGGGCAAGAAGCTCGACGCGGACGAGATCGCCGCGCTCCGGGCCGACCTGCTCGATGCCGCCGGCGCCGTCAGCGCCGTTCGCCCGACCATCTAGGCGTCGATCGACGGGAAGGCGAAAGGGGCCCCGCCATCGCTGGCGGAGCCCCTTCCCTTGTCGTTGGCCGTGGCCTTAGCCGCGCTCCGGCTCCGGAGCCGGCGGGGGCGGGGGCGGCGGCGGCGGGCAGGCTTCGGTCGCCAGGATCACCGAGCCGTCGGCGCAGGTCTGGGTCGCGGGGGCCGGAGCCGGCGGCGGCGGCGGCGGGGCCGCTTCGACCACTTCGGGCTCGACCACCCGCGGCTTCCAGCGCGCCTTCAGCGTCAGGCCGAAGGTGCGCGGTTCGCCAAGGAAGGCGCCGAACAGCTGCGTCGCGCGGGTCGGAAGGCCCGTGCCCGGCAGCAGCGCGGTGCAATAGCCGGCCTGCGCACCGCGCTCGGTGCAGCTGCCCTGCAGCGGCGCGTCGAAGGCCACCTGCTTGAACTTGCGGTTGAAGATGTTCTGGGCCCAGAATTCGATGCCCCACATCCCGTCGTTGCCCGACAGGCCGATACGGCCGTTGAACACCTCGAAGCCCTTCTGGTTCTTCTCGAGATCGAGGTCCGAACCGGTGTTGAAGCTGCTGGTGTAGCGGCCGTCGAGGTAGAGCAGGCCGCGAAGCCCGCTGCTGCCGATCCTCGGGGTCCACGAGAAGGCACCCGTCACGGTCATTTCCGGGGCGTTCGAGAGGTTCTGGCCCGGCAGCTGGAACAGCTGGTTCGACAGCGGCGCGCCGTCGGCGCCGACGAGGTTGTTGCGATACTTCGTCTGGACGTAGGTCATGCCCAGGTTGAAGGTCGCGTCGCGGAACGGACGGGTGAAGATTTCGAGTTCCGCACCCTCCGACCGGACGCCCGAGCGGAGCTTGCCGGAGCAGGCACCGGTCAGCGAGCTCGAATCCGAGTCCGTGCCATTGAGGTCGTCGCTGCAGCTGTTGACCGTCGCGACTTCGAAGTTGAGGCCGTTGAAGGTGTTGAGCTGGAAGTCCTTGAAATCCTGGCGGAACAGCGAGAAGTTCACGTCGATGCCCGGGCCGTTGTACTTCAGGCCCAGTTCGTAGGCATTGTTGACTTCCGGCTCGAACTGCAGGCGATCGAGCAGCGCGCCCGAGACGACCGCGCCGTTGCCGTTGCTGCGCGCGAGCGCCGAACGGTCGAGGTTGAAGCCGCCAGCCTTATAGCCGCGCGAGAAGCTGGCGTAGAGCAGCAGCGAGTCGATCGGCTTCCAGCTGTGCACCGCGGTCCCCGACCCCTTGCTTTCCTTCTTGCGGTCACTGTCCTCGTAAACGCCGCCCGGAACCGACGGGATGACG
>CAZKCD010000002.1:19749-45555 GCA_964551235.1 uncultured Sphingomonas sp. | reverse complement strand
ACTTTGGTGATCGACATCGTCGAGCGCAACAGCGCGGCGATCTGGCAGGACAGGAACCGGCTGAGCCTGGTCGATGCCGACGGCGTCGTGCTGGGGCCGGTCAAGGTGACCGAAATGCCCGACCTGCCGCTGCTGGTCGGCGACGGGGCGAACGCGCAGAGCCGCTATCTCGAGCGCCTGCTGGCCGACGCGCCGACGCTGAAGCCGCAGCTGGAGAGTGCAACCTGGGTGTCGAAGCGGCGCTGGGACCTGACCTTCCAGACGGGCGAAACCGTGGCGCTGCCCGAAGGCGAGGCCGCTGCGAAAACGGCGCTTGCCAAATTCGCCAAGCTCGACAAATCGACGGGATTGCTGGGGCGCGGAATCGTGCGTATCGACCTGCGCGTCCCCGACAAGATGATCGTCCGCCTGCCCAACGCCGTCCCGGCCCAGCAGTCGCTCGAACAGGAAGGCTAGAAACACCCCCGCATGGCCGTTGCCCCGTCCCAACCCCTGATCGGCGTTCTCGACATCGGGTCGTCGAAGGTCAGCGCCCTCATCGTCAGCAAGGACGGCGAGGGGAAGCTGCGCGTGATGGGATCGGGCCAGCGCGAGAGCCGCGGGGTCAAGCGCGGCTACGTCACCGACATGGACGCCAGCGAAGTCGCCGTGCGCGAGGCGGTGGAAAGCGCCGAGCGGATGAGCGGGGTGACCATCGACGACGTCTGGGCGAGCTTCGGCGCGGGCGGGCTGGTCAGCGACGTCGCCAACGTCGAGGTGTCGCTGGGCGGCCACCAGGTCGAGCGGTCGGACATCGAGACGCTGCTGGGCCACGGCCAGCGCGCCATCGACCATGGCCAGCGCACCGTGCTGCACGCCCACCCGGCGCTGTTCACCATCGACGGGGTGCAGGGGGTCAAGAACCCGATCGGGCTGCACGCCGACCGGCTGGGCGTCGACATCCACGTCGTCGCGGCCGACCCGGCGCCGCTCAAGAACCTCGATTTCGTCATCCGCTCCGCCCACCTAGGGGTGAAGGCGATCGTCGCCTCGCCGGTCGCGGCGGCGCTGGCCTGCCTGACCGAGGAAGAGCGCGAACTGGGCGTGGCGCTGGTCGAGATGGGCGCGGAGGTGACCAACGTGTCGCTTCACGCCGGCGGCATGCTGGTCGGGCTGCGCTCGATCCCGCTGGGCGCCAAGGACATCAGCGACGACATCGCCTGCGCCTTCGCGGTGCAGCGGCGCGACGCCGAGCGGCTGAAATGCTTCTACGGCTCGGCCATGACCAGCCCGCGCGACAACCACGAGATGATCGAGGCCAACCAGATCGGCGCCGAGGACGGGGCCGAGCCGACGCGCATCACCCGCGCCCAGCTGATGACGGTCATCCGCCAGCGCGTCGAGCAGCTGACGACGGAAATCGACGCGGCGCTGAAGAGCCTCGGCTTCACCGGCCCGGTCGGGCGGCAGGTGGTGCTGACCGGCGGCGGGGCCGACCTCAAGAACATCGCGGATTACATGCAGGGCGTGCTGGGCCGCGCGGTGCGGATCGGCCGGCCGCGCACGATCACCGGCATGCCCGACGCGCACAGCGGCCCGGCCTTCGCGACGCTGGTCGGGCTGGCGATGCTGGCGGGCGGCGGAAGCGGCGACCTGCGCGACATCGCGCTCGGCACCACGGTCGAGCGCAAGCCGGCGACGGGCTTTTTCGGGCGGCTTGTGACGGCCCTGAAACAGGGATACTGATTCGCCCGTCAACGAGGGGGCGGCCGTGGCGACCCAAGCCGGAACGAGTGGCGCGATCCGAACCGGCGCGACGGGCATCGTGCTGCTGCTCGGCCTCGCCATCCTGCTCAATTATATCGACCGCGGCGCCATCGCGATCGCCTCGCCGCAGCTCAAGCCCGAGCTCGGGCTGAGCAACACCGCCTACGGCTATGCGGTGTCGGCCTTCTTCTGGACCTATGTGCCAATCCAGCTGTTCATCGGCTGGGCGTGCGACCGCTGGTGCGTCTACCGGCTGATCGCGGCGGGCATAGCCTTGTGGGCGGTGAGCACGCTGGCGATGGGGCTAGTCGGCGGGCTGGCCTCGCTGATCCTGTTCCGGTTGCTCTTGGGAGTGGGCGAGAGCATCACCTTTCCCGGCGCCTCCAAGGTCATCGCGCGGCACGTCGCGCCCGCGAACCGCGGGCTCGCCAACAGCGTCGTCGCGGCGGGCATCGCGCTGGGGCCGGTCGTCGGCACCTTCGCGGGCGGGCTGCTGGTCGCGGCTAATGGCTGGCGCACGATGTTCGTGCTGTTCGGGGCCGCCACCTTGCTGTGGATCGTGCCGTGGCTGATGACCGCGCGCAAACTGCCGAGCTATGCGCCGGCGACGCGCGAGCCGCCGGTGCCGATCCGCACCGTCGCCCGCTCGCGCGCGGTGTGGGCGATGGGGATCGGTCATTTCGGCGCGACCTACCCGCTCTACTTCATCATCGTGTGGCTGCCGCTTTACCTGACGACGCAGCGCGGGCTGTCGATTACGGCGATGACCTACCTCGCCACGCTGGGGTTCGTCGCGCAGGCGGCGAGCGCGGTGGCGCAGGGCTGGTGGTCCGACCGGATGGTGCGCGCCGGCCGTGACGAGGCGGCGATAAGGCGGGCGCTGATGATCGGCGGCAACCTCGTGATGGCGGGAACGGTGGTGGCGCTGGTCGGCGCGCGCGACACGACGGTCATCGCCCTCCTGCTGATGCTGTTCGGGGCGGCCGCGGCGACCGGCGGGGTCAATCTCTACGCCATCGCCCAGATGTTCGCGGGACCCCGCGCGTCGGGCAGCTTCATCGGCATCCAGAACGGGGTCGGCAACGTGCCGGGCATCGTCATGCCGATCGTCACCGGCCTGATCATCGACTGGACGGGGGTCTACGACAACGCCTTCTGGCTGACCGCCGCGGTGTGCGTCGCGGCGGCCTTGTGGTGGGCGCTTGGGGTGCCGGCGATCCGCCCGATCGACCTTTCGCGCAAATAAAGCCTGTCCCGTTTTGAATCACGGCGAGTCCCGAAAGACTCACTCCACAGATTTTTGCTTTGAAATTAACTTTTTTGCTTGTCGCGGGACTCGCGATGATTCAAAGATTCATGCTGTAGATTCAATGCGCTTGCGCGTCAGGGGAGGGCATCGCCCATGAGCATCGATTTCATCCGTCCGGCAGTCGACGAACTTCGTCCGCGGATCAGCGTGATCGGCGTCGGCGGGGCGGGCGGCAATGCCGTCGCCAACATGATCAAGCGCGACGTGCAGGGCGTGGACTTCATCGTTGCGAACACCGACGCGCAGGCGCTCAACGCCTCGACCGCGGACCGCCGGCTCCAGCTCGGCATCAAGATCACGCAGGGCCTGGGCGCCGGGAGCCGCCCTGAAATTGGTCGCGCCGCGGCGGAAGAATCGTTCGAGGACCTCGAAGCGGCGCTGGAAGGTGCGCACATGTGCTTCATCGCCGCGGGCATGGGCGGCGGCACCGGCACCGGTGCGGCCCCGGTCATCGCCAAGGCAGCGCGCGACCGCGGCATCCTGACCGTCGGCGTCGTCACCAAGCCGTTCGCCTTCGAAGGTGCGCGCCGGATGCGCAGCGCCGAGGGCGGGATCGACGAGCTGCAGCAGCATGTCGACACGCTGATCGTCATCCCCAACCAGAACCTGTTCCGCCTCGCCAATTCGGACACGACCTTCAAGGAAGCGTTCGAAATGGCCGACGAGGTGCTGCAGCAGGGCGTGCGCGGGATCACCGACCTGATGGTGATGCCGGGCCTCATCAACCTCGACTTCGCCGACGTCCGCTCGGTGATGGGCGAGATGGGCAAGGCGATGATGGGCACCGGCGAGGCCTCGGGCGAGAATCGCGCGATCGAGGCGGCCGAGAAGGCCATTTCCAACCCGCTGCTCGACGGCGTCAGCATGAAGGGCGCCAAGGGCGTGATCATCTCGATCACCGGCGGCGAGGACATGAAGCTGATGGAAGTCGACGAGGCCGCCAGCCACATCAAGGAACTGGTCGACCCCGACGCGAACATCATCTGGGGCAGCGCTTTCAACAACGACCTCGACGGCAAGATCCGCGTCAGCGTCGTCGCCACGGGCATCGAGGCCGAGGCCGGCACGCAGACCACCGGCGGGTCGGGCAAGGTCTTCACCTTCCCGCCGCGCACCACCGCGACGCCGGCCGCGACCGTCACCCCGGCCGTCACGACCCCGACGATCGAGGATACGACCGCGACCGCCACCGACGAGGACGGCCTGCTCGAACTCACCACCGACGACGAGGCCGACGAGCTGCTGCTCGAGACCGACGACGTGATGACCCCGACGGTCACCTCGGCGCCGGTGCCGCCGCCCGCCGACGAGGACGAAGGTTTCGCCGCGACGACGGGCGAGACGACCGACACGCCCAAGGTCGCCACCGGCGGCGGGACGCTGTTCGAGCGGATGAGCAACATCGCGCGCGGCGCGGCCCAGGCCGAAAGCGACGGCGGCGCGCCGATGCCGAGCTTCCGCCGCGAGCCGCTCGACATCCCGCGCTTCCTCAACCGCCAGAACAACCAGTAACGCGCCTTGGCCGCCCCCCGCACCCGCGGCGGGGCGGTGACGCGTCCCTGCGGCTCGTCGCCGTCCGGCCACGATTCGGCGGAAACCTGGCTCCAGCAATGTTGGAGCAAGCTCGTTTCGGCCATGGGTCGAACCATGCAACATAAACGATTCGTGCGGGGGCTCGGCGCGTTGCTGCTGGCATCGCTCGCCCTTCCCGCCACCGCCCAATATGGCTCGTCGGCGATCGTCGATCCGAATGCCGCGCTGGCCGACAGCCTGAAGACGCTCGCCCGCGAGCCGAAGAATTTGCAGGCGCTGATCGCCGCAGGACGCGCCAGCCTGGAGCTCGGCGACATGCAGTCGGCGGCCGGTTTCTTCGGCCGCGCCGACGAGGCCTATCCGTCCAGTCCCTATCCCAAGATCGGCATGGGCGCCGCGCTGACCATGAGCGGCGACGCGCGCGGGGCTCTGGCGCAGTTCCAGCGGGCCGCGGCGCTGGGCGCGCCCGTCTCCTCGTTCGCGATCGACCGCGGGCTGGCCTACGACCTGCTCGGCCAGCAGGCGCAGGCGCAGGCCGATTACCGCACCGCTATGATCGGCGCGCAGGCCGACGAGGCGCGGCGTCGGCTGGCGCTGAGCCTGGCGATTTCGCGCGACTTCAACGGCGCGTCGGCGGCGCTCGCGCCCCTGCTGGCGCGGCGCGACCAGGCGTCGATCCGCACCAACGCCTTCGTCCAAGCGCTGGCCGGCGACCGCGTCGGCGCGCAGCGGACGATCGACCAGGCGATGCCGGGACAGGGCGCGCGCTTCGCCCCCTATTTCCAGATGCTGCCGGTGCTTCGGAACGAGGAGAAGGCGGCCGCCGTCCACCTCGGCGAATTCCCGCAGGACGCGGCGCAGCGCTACGCGCAGGCCGAGCCGGTGCCGCCGTCGCCCGTCACCACCGTGTCCAACCGGTCGACGGTGGTCGGGCAGAGCGACACGCGCCCGAGCTTCCGCGACGCCAAGCCGGTCAAGGTGAAGACGGCCAAGGTCGACAAGCCCAAGGTCGACAAGCCCAAACCGGTGCGCGTCGCCGACAACCGCACGCGCGAGGTGCGCGAGCGGCAGACGCCGAACGTGTGGACCGCCGAGGCCAAGGAAAGCGTCGACCCGATGCGCTACGTGTCGCGGCCGCGCGAGAACAATTCGAAGAAACCGCCCGTCCGGCAGGAAGCGCAGGCCGTCGATCCCGAACCCCGACCGGTCGCGGACAGCCTGTCGCCGCTGCCCTCGGAGCGTGAGCCCTTGGTTCCGGTGACCCAGGCGCCGCCGCTGAACGCCGGCGGCGAACCGCTGCTCGAGCCGGTGGCGAGCGTCGAGAGCATCGATTTGCCGCCGCCGCCCACGACGCCCAAGCTGGAAATCGAGACGCCGCCCAAGTCGCGCCCGAAGGTCGAGCTGACGGCGCGCGAGACCCGCACGAAGGCCGCGCCGAAGCCCGCCGAGCCGGCGACCGGCGCCAAAGGCGCGCACTGGGTCCAGCTGGCCGGAAGCGGCAGCAAGGCGATGATGGCCAGCGAATATAAGAAAATTCGCGGCAAGAAGCCCGACCTGTTCAAGGGACAGGCGGGGCACGTGACGATCGGCAAGGACTATTTCCGCCTGCTGGTCGGGCCGTTCGACAGCGCCGACGAGGCGCAGTCGTTCGTCACCAAGCTGGACAAGGCGGGAATCGACGGCTTTAGGTGGACCCGCACCCCCGCCCAGATCAAGATCGAGAAACTGCCCGGCTGATGACGTTCTTCCCGCACCTGGCCGCCGACCCCGACAGGAGCCGCGGCCGGGCTCACCGGGAACGCGACGACGGGCCGCGCGGGCCGCGTGACGCCTTCCAGCGCGACCGCGACCGCATCATCCATTCGGCCGCCTTCCGGCGCCTGCGCTACAAGACGCAGGTGTTTGTCGCGCCCGACGGCGACCATTTCCGGGTGCGCCTGACGCATTCGATCGAAGTCGCGCAGATCGGGCGGACGATGGCCCGCGCGCTCGGGCTGAACGAAGACCTGACCGAGGCCCTTTGCCTCGCACATGACCTTGGCCACAGCTGTTTCGGCCATGTCGGCGAGGACGCGCTGACCGCGGCGCTGGCCGATGCCGGGGGCTTCGACCACAATGGCCACACGCTGCGGCTGGTGACGTGCCTCGACACTCCCTATCCGGATTTCGACGGCCTGAACCTGACATGGGAGACGCTGGAGGGGCTGGCCAAGCATAACGGGCCGGTGCGCGCGCCGGGCTGGGCGCTGGCCGAGGCCGACGCGGGATTTCCGCTCGACCTGGCAAGCTGGCCGGGCCTGGAGGCGCAGGTGGCCGCAATCAGCGACGACATCGCCTACGACAATCACGACATCGACGACGGGCTGCGCGCCGGGATCCTCAAGCTGGACGAGCTGCTCGAGCTGCCGCTGGTCGCGCGGCTGTGGGCGGCGGTCGAGGCGCGCCATCCGGGGCTGGATCGCGACCGCAAGGTCAAGGCGCTGGTGCGCGACGGGATCGGGGTGATGGTCGGCGACGTGCTGGCCGAGACGCGGCGGCGGATTGCCGAGGCGGGCGTGGGCTCGATCGACGACGTGCGCGCGGCGGGACGGTCGCTGGTCGGATTTTCCGACGCGATGCAGGCGGAGGAGCGCGAACTGAAGCGCTTCCTCTACGCGCGGCTCTACGACAGCCCGACGCTTCGCCCGGTGCGGATCGAGGCGCAGCGCGTGGTGACCGGGCTGGCCGACGCCTATCGGGCCGCGCCGGCGCTGCTCCCGGCGGGCTGGCAGCGCGGGAAGGGCGAGGTGGCGCGGCTGCGCGGGATCGCCGACTACATCGCGGGGATGACCGACCGTTTCGCCATCCGCCAGCACGAGCGGCTGGTCGGGCCCGTCAACCTGCCGGAGAAATTCTGACAATGGCGCGTATCGCGATGATCGGGGCGACGGGGCTGATCGGGCGCAGCCTGGCGCCGTTGCTGGCGGCGGCGGGGCACGACCTGCTGATCGTCGGGCGGCGGCCGAGCGGGGTCGCGGGGGCGCGCGACGCGGTCGGGCCCGTCGCGCAATGGCCGGGGCTGCTGGAGGGCGAGACGGTCGAGGTGGCGATCTCGACGCTGGGCACGACGCGCAAGGCGGCCGGATCGATGGAGGCGTTCGAGGCGATCGACCGGCACGCGGTGATCGCCTTTGCCCGCGCCGCCAAGAAAGCAGGCGCGCGGCAGTGGACGATGGTCAGCTCGGTCGGGGCCGACGCGGGGAGCGGCAACGGCTACCTCGCGGTCAAGGGGCGGGCCGAGGCCGATGCGCGGGCGATCGGCTTTGCGCGGATGGACGTGGTCCAGCCCGGCCTGCTGCTGGGCGCGCGCGACGAGGTCCGGCCGGCCGAGCGGCTGGGCGCGGCGCTGAGCCCGCTCGCCAACCGGCTGATCCCGCGGTCGCTGGATCGCTATCGCGCGATTGCGGCGGCGGACGTCGCGGCGGCGATGGCTGCGCTGGCCGGGGCCGCGGGCTCGGGCGAGCACATTCACCAGAACCGCGCGATCCACGCGCTGGCGAACGGGGTACCACGTCCCATCGTGTGACAGATGCGACGGGGCGTTTTGGCGCTGCCGTTTAATTTATGTTAAACGCACCGTGGCGAAAGGGGGCCGGGGTGATGAGTCGCTGGGTATGGGGTTGGGTGCTGGTGGCGGCGGCGTCGCCCGCGGTGGCGCAGAAAACCGACTGGGGCATTCGCGTCGTGCCGAAGGAAGGGGAGAAATTCCTCGTGCCGCCGGCGACCGCTTACGTCGACCCCTCGCTGCGCCCGGTCCATGTCGAGGTGGTCGGCGGCGGGAGCGGCAGCCTTCCCGCCAACCTGCGCGACATCGCCCGCATCGGCGCGCGCTTCGGGACGGTGACGAGCACGCACCGCACGCCCGAGCACAACCGCCGCGTCGGCGGGGTTCCCAACAGCTATCATTTGTCGGGCCGCGCGATCGACATCGCCCGCCGTCCTGGCGTCCGCCATGCGCAGATCGCCGCCGAACTGCGCCGCGCGGGCTACAACCTGGTCGAAAGCCTCGACGAGGGCGACCACAGCCACTTCGCCTTCGGCCGCCCGGGCGAGGTCAAGCGCGCCGCGGTGGTGGTCGAGATGGCCAACCGCCCGCGCCTGGTCGAGGAAGGCGGCAAGACCCGCTGGAAGGTCGTGTATGCGCCGGCGAGCGGCGGCGGGAACCGCTGAGCGGCGGGGCGGCGACAACCGGAACACGCCGACGATAATGCTCTCCGATTCGAGGAGAAAGGCCTCACGGCGTCGCTGGCATTTCCGCTGGCGCGACGGAACCTCGTGACCAGAAGGGCTGGACGATCCTGCCATCCCGAACCGCTTTGACCACCAAAATGACGCCCACGGTCGTGCACAGCAGGAAGGCGGTCAGTGATGCCTCCAGCCCGAAGCTACCGCCGGTCAGATAATCCGGTCCGACGATCACCGGCCTGATCAAGCCCGGCTCGCTGAACCCGCCCGAGACGATGCCCGAGAAGACCGCCGACTGGGTGTAATTCCAAGCCATGTGAAAGCCGATGCTCATCCACAAGCGCCGGGTGACCATGTAGGCGGCGGCAAGCAGGATGCCGGCCTCCACGGTGATGAAGATCGCGCCGGTCAAGGTCGCGTCCGGGTTCATCATGTGGACGAAGCCAAAGGTTACGGACGAGACGATCAGCGCGACCCAGCTGCCGAGCCATTCCTCGACGATCCGGAACAGCGCGCCGCGGAACAGCAATTCCTCGAGGAAGCCTGAACTGAGCGCCAACGGAAGGGCGGGCAGCATGGCCGACAGGGGGCTGATCCCGACGACCTTGTAAATTCCGAGCACCATCAGGATGAGGACGCAGACGGTGTAGAGACCGGCGCCGATGAGCATCCCGATCCCCAGTTCCCGGCCGAAACCCGGCAAGGCAAGGTCGGTTGGCTCCCGCCGCTCGATGAAGCGGGCGAAGCCGACGTAGATCCACATCGCCAGGGCGATCATGCCCATTGCGGCAATGGCTTGGTTGAGGGGATTGCCTTCGTTTTCGCCCATGAAGGCGTTGCTAAAGCCGAGACAATAGAAGAGCGGCGCGCCGAGCAGCACCAGCCGGATCGGCGGGAACTGCAGGATGCGGAGCCACGTGGGGGCGGGCTGGACGGCGTCGGTCATGGCCAGTTCTCCGGTCGAGCGGATTAGCGGAAGCGGAGGTGGGCGCCATCGGGCGCCCATCACGCGCCGATCAATATTGGTCGTCCGGCGAGCTTGAATCGCGGATCTGGACGTTGCGCCAGCTATCGCGTTGGCCAGCCGCATAGCCTTGGTTGTAATCCTGGTAATGGATGCGCTGGGCGTTGCGGTACGCGCGCTGATAATTGTTCCAGTTGTAGGCGCGCGTGTTCGAATGGCCGTGACGATAGCCCTGCTCGAAGGCGCGCTCGCGCTGCCAGTCGTCGTAGTGGCGGTCATTGTCGTGGTGGTGCGACTTGTGAGCCGCCGCGGCGAGGCCGACCAGCAGGGCGCCGACCGCGACGCCAGCCGCCGCGTTGCCGCGCCCGTCATGTCGACCGCAGTCCCGCTGGCCGGTGGAATAGATGCTGTCGTAAATGCCGGCACGCGTGCGGACGGCGATGCACTGGTCCGACCGGTTGTTCCACCAGTAGGTGATGACGCTGCCGCCGTCCTGGTGCCCCGAGATCATGGTGTAGCCGCGGTCTTCGAGTGCCATCTCGCCCGACGAGGCCCGCGCGCCGATCAGGTCGTTGGTCTGCGCGATCGCGGCGGACGTGACCAAGGTCATCGCCAAGGCCCCGCCGACGAGGCTCACTTTGCTGCTCTTCATTCTTCCTGCTCCTTTCGACCAAACGGGAAACGCACAGGCGGTCGGACCGCAAAATGAAGCACGCTAGGCCAGCGGCGGCCGGTCGGGATTCCCGTCGGCGACCAGACGATATTCGGGCTTTCGCAGAAGCCATAGGCCGTACAGCGCGATCGGCGTCACGAACAGGACACCCGCGAGGCTGGGGCCGGCCTGTTCCGACGGAGCAGCGCCCGCGACGGTCAGGAAGAGCACCATGTCCCACAGCCCATGAGCCGCGATCACCGGCCACAAGGACCGCGTCCGGATGCGCAGGGCGAGGAAGGCGAGCCCGCTCAGAAAAGCGTTAAGGGCCTGAATGCCGGCGGCCGCTAGCTCCCCGGTAATGAGCGCGTTCATGACGTGCACGGCGCCGAACGCGGCCGACACGAGAAAGACGCCGGGCCAAAAAGACATGGCCTTGCGGACCGCCCCCCACAGTACGCCTCGAAACGCCAGTTCTTCCGAAAAGCCTACCAACGCGGTGTTGACGGCAACGATCAGGAGGAGGTGCACGGGGATCTCCCGCGTCATGATCGCAATGACGGCCAGACCGCCAATGTACACGGCGTAGGGCCAGAGAAGTTTCACCGAGGAGCGCGGACGCGGACCGTTGAGGCCGAGGTCGCGCCATCCGAAAGCCCAAGCGCAGACCAGCAGGAACAGCGCGGCGGCGGGGATGGCTAGGGCGATGTGGGTCGTCACCATCTCCGCCAGCGAGCCTTGGCCCGACTGGATCAGCGATCCGAAGATGGTGATGCAGGCCCAGGTCGCGACAATGGCAGCAGCGAGGAAAAGGCGGCGCGACGCTGTCATCGACCGATCCTTGTGTTTCCCGCGATGGTGCAAAGGTCACGCATTAACGCCCCCCCCCGAGCCTGGTGAGTGTCACGTAAGCCGCTCTGGCGAGTCAAGGACGAAAGTTAATCGACATCAAGATCGGCGAATTGCGGGTGGCTCATCCGCGCGAGCGCGGGCGTGACGGGCGCGCGCGCATGCGCTAGGGGGCCGCGTCTTTCCTTTTTTCGGTGAATTTCACGTGTCGCTATACGCCCGCTATGCCGCGCTGTTGAACGAGGTGCTCGACGAACTGGTCGAGGCCGGATCGCTTCCCGCCGAGCTTAATCGCAAGGCGGTGGCGGTCGAGCCGCCGCGCGATCCCGCGCACGGCGACCTGGCGACCAACGCGGCGATGGTGCTGGCCAAGGCGGCCGGTACCAACCCGCGCGCGCTGGCCGAGATGCTGAAGCCCAAGCTGGAGGCGCTGCACGGCGTCACCTCGGTCGAGATCGCCGGGCCGGGCTTCATCAACCTCCGGCTGGCCGACGCGGTGTGGCGCGACGAGGCGCGGATCGTGCTGCGCGAGGGTGAGCGCTACGGCCTCAGCGACGTCGGCAACAACGAGCGGGTCAACGTCGAATATGTCTCGGCCAACCCGACGGGCCCGATGCACATGGGCCATTGCCGCGGCGCGGTGGTCGGCGACGCGCTTGCGCGGCTGCTCGAGGCGGCCGGTTTCCGCGTGACCAAGGAATATTACGTCAACGACGCGGGCAGCCAGGTCGATACGCTCGCCCGCTCCGCGCACCTGCGTTACCGCGAGGCGCTGGGCGAGGACGTGGGCGAGATCCCGGAAGGGCTCTACCCGGGCGATTACCTCATGCCGGTCGGCAAGGCGCTGGCCGAAGAGTTTGGCGACCGCTTCGTCGGCAAGCCCGAGGGCGAATGGCTGACGACCTTCAAGGAGAAAACGGTCGCGGCGATGATCCAGCTGATCAAGCACGACCTCTCGCTGCTCAACATTCACCACGATCATTTCGCGAGCGAGGCGACGTTGCAGGCGTCGGGCAAGGTCGAGGAAGCCGAGGCGACGCTGCGCGCGAAGGGACTGGTCTACGAAGGTGTCCTCGACGCCCCCAAGGGCGAGACGCCGGACGACTGGGAGCCGGTCGAGCTGACCCTGTTCAAGTCGACCGCCTTCGGCGACGACCAGGACCGGCCGATGAAGAAATCGGACGGCAGCTGGACCTATTTCGGCGCGGACGCGGCCTATCACCTGCAGAAGGCGGAAGGCGCGGACCATCTTGTCAACATCTGGGGCGCCGATCACGCCGGCACGATCAAGCGGGTGCAGGCGGCGGTGACGGCGCTGACCGACGGGCGCGTCGACCTCGACGTGAAGACGGTGCAGATGGTGAAGCTCCTGCGGGGCGGCGAGCCGATCAAGATGTCGAAGCGGGCGGGCAATTTCGTCACGCTGGCCGACGTGGTGCGCGAGGTCGGCAAGGACGTCGTGCGCTTCATGATGCTGACCAAGCGCGCCGACACGATGCTGGAATTCGACTTCGCCAAGGTGGTCGAGGCGTCGAAGGAAAACCCGGTGTTCTACGTGCAGTACGCCAACGCGCGGATTGCCAGCCTGCAGCGCAAGGCGGCGGACGCGGGCGTGACGCTGGACATGGCGGCAGACCTCGACCTGCTCGACGCCGAGGAGCTGGCGCTGGTGAAGCTGGCGGCGCAATATCCGCGCACCGTCGAGGCGGCGGCGATGGCGCACGAGCCGCACCGCATCGCTTTCTACCTCTACGACCTGGCGGCGGCGTTCCACGCGCTGTGGAACCGCGGCAACGACGACCCCGGCCGGCGCTTTGTCCTTGAAAATAATCCACAACTTTCACGCGCCCGACTGGAATTGGCGCGCGTCATCGGGCAGGTTCTGAAGAACGGCCTCGCGATCATGGGGGTCGAAGCGGCGGAGGAAATGTGAGCGCAGGACCGGGCGACGCCGAACGCCTTCCCTGGCTGGAACCCTATCGCGAGCCGACCCCTGCGGGCACGGGCCGACGCGCGCGGCGCGGCGGGCTGATCGCCACCGGGATTGCCGGGGTCGCCGCGGCCGTTGGCGGCGCCTATTTGCTCGGCCAGCAGCGCGCGGTGACGCCGGCCGCGACGCCCGCGCCGGTCGTCGTCGCCGAGGCCGCGCCGGTCGCGCCGCCGCCGAAGGTTGCAACGCCGCCGGTCGCCCCGGTTGCGGACGTCGAGGCAGCGGTGGTGAAGGCCAAGCCGAAAGTGGTGCGCACCGCCGCTAGCGAAGTCCGCGTCCATCGCGGCAGCGGGCGACCGAAAAAGCTGAAGGACCGGCCGCTGGAAAGCGCCAAGCTGGCGAGCGTCCTCGACAAGCAGGGCGAGACGCGGGCGTGGCCGATGATGCCCTCGCCGGGCCCCGCGGGCCAGGTCATTCAGCTGGGCGCCTTCACCTCCCCGAGCAAGGCGCAGCGGGCCTATTCGGCGCGCAGCCAGCGTTACCCGTTGCTGGCGACGCTGCCGCGCGTCATCGTGCCCGTCGCGACGCGGCCGACGGGCCAGGTGCTTTATGTCTTGCGCCTTGGCACCCAGACGCGCGAACAGGCGCAGATCGTGTGCCGCAACCTCAAGGTCAGCGGCGATCACTGCCTCGTCATCGGTTAGGGGGATAAAGGATTATGGTGTCGGACGGCGAAGCGCTGCCGTGGCTGGAAGCGGTCGACGACGAGGACGAGCCGCGCGGCGTTTCCGCCGGCAAGATGCTGATGGCGCTTGCGATGGTGCTGGTCGGCGTGGCGATCGTCGCGGGCACGCTCTTCTACCTCGGCCGCGAGCAGGCGGGCTCGGGCCCGGCCGAGCTGATCCGCGCGCCGGAAGGCCCCTACAAGGTGAAGCCCGAGGATCCCGGCGGGCTGGACGTCAGCGGCGACAGCGGGACCGCTTTCGCTACCGGCGCGGGCCAGGACAATGACGCGCAGCTCGACGTCACGCGGATGAGCGAGCCGCCGCCGCCCCCGCCGCCGGCGGAGGGCGAGGCCAAAGCACCGCCCAAACCCGAACCCAAGCCCGAACCGCCCAAGCCGGCGCCGTCGGGCGCGCCGGGCTCGACCGTCCAGCTGGGCGCCTACGGATCGACCGCAAAGGCCGAGACGGCGTGGAAAATGCTCTCGAGCCGCTTTCCGGCGGTGGCGGGGATGAGCAAGCAGGTCGTGCCGTACAATGGCGGCTATCGCCTGCGCGCGGTGGCGGGCAGCCCCGACCAGGCCAGAGCGGCGTGCGGGGAGGTTAGCGCGGGCGGCGAAAACTGCTTCGTGGTGCGCTGATGCAGGCCGCGATCTACGGTTTCGAAGGGCCGGTGCTGACCGCCGACGAGGTGGCCTTTTTCAAGGACTCGAAGCCGGCCGGCTATATCCTGTTCCGGCGCAATATAGAGACGCGCGCGCAATTGAAGGCGCTGACGGATTCGCTGCGGGCGCTGGAGGGGCATGACCAGGTGCCGATCCTGATCGACCAGGAAGGCGGGCGGGTGGCACGGATGCGGCCGCCCGAATGGCCGGCGTTTCCGAGCGGCGAGGCGTTCGACCGCCTGTACCGGATCGCCCCGCCGAGCGCGATCGAGGCGGCGCGGGTCAACGCGCGGGCGCTGGGGCTGATGCTGCGCGAATGCGGGGTCAGCGTCGATTGCCTGCCGATGCTCGACGTCCGCCAGGAAGGCGCCACGGACATCGTCGGCGACCGGGCGATGGGTTATGAGCCGATGCAGGTGGCGAGCCTCGGCCGCGCCGTGCTGGACGGGCTGGCGAGCGCGGGCGTGGTTGGCGTGATGAAGCATATTCCGGGCCATGGCCGCGCCCTGGTCGACAGCCATCACGAACTGCCGGTCGTCACCGCCAGCGACCAAGAGCTGGCGATCGACCTGGAGCCGTTCGAGCGGCTGCGCGACGCGCCGATGGCGATGGTCGCCCACGTCGTCTACGAGGCGTGGGACCCGGACTTCCCGGCGAGCCAGTCCGAAATCGTCATCCGCGACATCATCCGCGGGCGGATTGGCTTCGACAATTTCCTGATGAGCGACGACAGCGCGATGAACGCGCTGAGCGGATCGCCGGGGCAGCGGGCCGCCGATTGCGTGCGGGCCGGCTGCGACGCGGCGCTGCCGTGCGACGGGGTGCTGGCGAACAATATCGACGTCGCCAACCATGTCGGTGAACTCGGCATCGAGGGCGCCGAGCGGCTGGCGCGGGCGATGGCGCTGGCCTTCACGCCCGACGACGACATCGACTTTGCCGAGGCGGTGGCCAAGCGCGACGCCTTGCTGGCGCTTGCGTGACATTGGGCTTAGCATCCCCGAATCATGGGGGATGAGCTGACCTTTTCGGCGCCGCGCGGGGACGAAGCGCTGAACCTCAGCCTCGACGGCTGGGAGGGGCCGCTAGACCTGCTGCTGACGCTGGCGCGGAGCCAGAAGGTCGACCTCAAGCAGATTTCGATCCTGGCGCTGACCGAGCAATATCTGCGCTACATCGAGAGCGCGCGGGCGCTGCGGCTGGAGATTGCCGCCGACTATCTGGTGATGGCGGCGTGGCTGGCCTACCTCAAATCCTGCCTGCTGCTACCCAAGGACCCCGAGCAGGACCCGAGCCCGGAGGAGCTGGCGCTGCGGCTGCAGCTGCGCCTGCAGCGGCTCGACGCCATGCGCGAGGCGGGCGCCCGGCTGATGGGGCGCGACCGGCTGGGCCGCGACGTCTTTGCGCGCGGCGCGCCGGAAGGGCTGAAGGTGCTCCGCAAGTCCCTGTGGCAGGTCAACGCCTTCGATCTCTACGCCGCCTACGGGCGGGTCAGGGCGCGCACGCAGCCGGCGATGCACGTCGTGGCGCACCGCGCGGTGATGACGCTGGACGATGCGATCCAGCGCGTGGCGACGATGCTCGGCAATGCGGTTGAGTGGACGACGCTGGAGGCCTTCCTGCCGGCGACCGCCGACCCGGCCTATCGCAAGTCGGCGCTGGCGAGCAGCTTCGTCGCGGCGCTGGAACTGGCGCGGCAGGGACGGTTGCTGGTCGAGCAGGACGAGGCGTTCGGCGACCTGATGGTGAAGGCGGCCTGAGGTGGACGAGCTAACCCGCGCCGTCGAAGCGACGCTGTTCGCCGCCGCCGAGCCGATGGACGCGGACGATATCGCCGCGCACGTCGGCGAGGGCGACGTCGCGGCCGCCCTGGCGGCGCTGGCCGACATCTATGCCGGGCACGGCGTCGCGCTGGTCGAGCGTGGCGGACGCTGGCATTTCCAGACCGCGCCCGACCTCGCGCACTTGCTGCGCCGGACGCGGGAGGAGCCGCGGCGCTTGTCGCGCGCGGCGACCGAGTGCCTGGCCATCATCGCCTATCACGAGCCCGTGAGCCGGGCCGAGATCGAGGCGATCCGCGGGGTGCAGATCTCCAAGGGCACGATCGACGTTCTGATGGAGGCGGGCTGGGTGCGCACCGCCGGGCGGCGCGAAAGCCCGGGGCGCCCGTTGCTCTATGCGACGACCGCCGACTTCCTGACGCATTTCGGCCTGGGATCGCGGCGCGACCTGCCGGGGGTCGACGACCTGAAGGCCGCCGGCCTGCTCGATCCGCTCGACGACGAGGCGATCCAGCTGCAGCTGGGCGAGCTTCAACTGGAAAGCGACGAGGATAGCGACTAGGTAGGGCGCAATCTTTGCATTCGGAGTGACCTCATGGGCGGTTTCAGCCTCATTCACTGGATCATCCTCGCCGTGCTGCTGCTGCTGCTGTTCGGCGGCAACCGCTTCTCGGCGATGATGGGCGACGTCGCCAAGGGGCTGAAGAGCTTCAAGAAGGGCCTCAGCGACGACGAGGACGAGAAGAAGCCCGAGGCGACGCGGCAGATACCGCCAGCGCCCGGCGAGCCGATCGACATCACCCCGCGCGACACCACCGCGACGCCGCCCCGCGACGACGCGTCGCGCTAGGGCCGGGCTGACCCTCGCCGATGTTCGGCGTCGATTCCTTCGAGCTGCTGATCGTGGCGGTGCTGGCCCTGTTGTTCATCGGGCCCAAGGAATTGCCGCGCGTGATGCTGCAGATCGGCCGCTGGGTCGGCAAGGTGCGCGGCTATGCCCGCCACTTCACCTCGGGCATCGAGAACGTCATGCGCGAGGCCGAGCTGGAGGAAATGGAAAAGAAGTGGCGCGAGGAGAACCAGCGCATTCTCGCCCAATATCCGGCCGACGCTTACTACCCGGAGCCCGAGCCGGTGATGCGGGCGGGCGAGCCCGACGCGATGCCGCCAGTGGCCAATGCCGACCAGCCCGACCTGCCGCTGGAAGCGCCCGCCGCGCCCGATGACGATCCGCGTCCGCCTTCGGAGCGGCCGCTGCCATGATCGGCGACATCGACGAGACCAAGGCGCCGCTACTCGACCATCTGATCGAACTGCGCAAACGGTTGCTGTGGGTGGTGGCGACGCTGCTGGTCGCCTTTTTCGCCTGCCTCTATTTCGCCAAGCCGATCTTTGCGGTGCTGGTCCAGCCGCTGCTGGCGGCGGGGCAGGGCAAGCTCATCTACACCGACGTGTTCGAGGCCTTTTTCGTCGAGGTGAAAGTGGCGTTCTTCGCGGCGCTGATGGTCACCTTTCCGGTGTTCGCGACGCAGCTCTGGCGGTTCGTGGCGCCCGGCCTCTACGCCAAGGAGAAAAAGGCGTTCCTGCCTTTCCTGCTGATGACGCCGGTGTTTTTCGGCGGCGGTGCGGCCTTCGCCTATTTCGTGGCGATGCCGTGGGCACTGAAATTCCTGCTCGGCTTCGAGGGCAATGTCGGCGGGGTCGAGCAGGAAGCGCTACCCGCGATCGGCAATTACCTGACCTTCGTCACCCGCTTCCTGTTCGGATTCGGCGTCGCCTTCCTGACGCCGGTGATGCTGATGGTGCTCGAACGGGCGGGGATCGTCAGCCTCGAAAAACTGCAGGCGTCGCGGCGCTACGCGGTGGTGGCGTGCGGATTGGTGTCGGCGGTGCTGACCCCGCCCGATGCCGTCTCGATGCTGATGATGCTGGTTCCGCTTTATGCGCTGTACGAATTCGCGCTGGTCGCGATCCGCGTGACCCACTGGCGGCGTGCCAAGGCCGAGACGGTCGGCGCAGCGGAATAGAAAAACCCCGGACGCAATTTGGGCCCGAAAACGCCACCGGGGGGGGGAGGGTTGGCGATTCCGGGCCCATTTGACTGGACAGCGAGAGCGGGGGGGCAAAAAGGTCGCTATCCGAAGAGTAGAACGTCGCTTTTTAATCGGGGTTCCAGCGGCCTGAGATTTTTTTCGGCCGGCGCGAAATTTTTTCAGCGCTGGTCGGGGAAGACCGGAAGATTGACCCCCAGCCGGCCCATTTTTTCGTCGAGCGGCGAGCGCAACTGGCGGGCGAGGCCGGCCACCACGCGGTCGAACTGCCCGCGGTCGATGTCGGCCAGCAAGGTGTCGGTCGCGACGGTAAGCGAGGCGGCCAATTCGCTCATCCGCTTGAGTTCGACCTCGATGCGAACGCCCTTGGCTGAAAGCATGGCGAACTCGACGACTTCGGTGACGAAGAAGGAGACCGCCACCGCCGCGTCCTGCGTGGTGTAGAGGTTGTCGACCTCGAGCAAGATTGCCGGCGGGTGCGCCGGGTCGGGGGTCGAGGCGCGCAAGGTCGCGGCCAGCTCGACCAGCATCGGCCGGAGCGCGATCCCGCGACTTTCCTCGACCTCGGCGAAATGGTTGCGGTGGACGACCGAGAGGGCGTCGACGCGGCGGCCCATGGCGGCATAAGCGGCGCGCGATTCGGGCGTGTCGGCGCTGCGCCCGTGAATGGCGAGCATCGAGGCGATCACCTGGAGATTGTTCTTCACGCGGTGGTGGACCTCGCGGACCAGGCGACGTTGGCCGGCGAGCGCCTCGGCCATTTCGCCTTCGGACTGCTCGATGCGGTCGACGGCACGCTCGAACGAGGCACCGAGCGAGCGTATTTCCTCGGCCGAGCCGAGCCGTTCGGGGAGGACCAAGCGGTCGGTGCCGGGTTGGTAATCGTTGAGCGCATGCTGGAGCCGGGCGAGTGGCGCCAGGAGCAAGCGGCGCACGAGCAGCCAGCTGAGGATGACCGCGGCAATCAGCATGAGGAGCGGAAGGAGGACGCCCGCGCGTTCACTCCAACCAGGCGGGCTAACCGCGGTCGCCGCGGTGACGGTCAGGCGACGATCGGCGATGGGAAACGACTCGTCGAACAGCGGGACCTGCGTCTTTGCCTGGGCGTCACCGATCACCGCCATGCTCGAATTGGAATCGCTGATGTCCAGGCGTGCGATTCCGGGTTCGATCGCGAGAACGGCCTTCGTGAGCTCGTCGGTCGTCACCCTACCGGTGACCATGCCGTCGATCACGCCGATGCGATAGAAGATCGCACGGTCTGCCGGTGATACCCAGTAATCGATCGCGCCGGGCGCAGGCGTGATTTCCGGCCGACGTTCGGGGAAGTCGCCGGCTATGCATACCAGCGACCCGTCGACCCGGCGAATGGCGAAGCTCGCGTCGTTGAACGGCGTGAGGGCAAGCGACAGCGCGGTTTCCTTGCAGCTATCGCGATCACTGCGAATCGCTCCGTTGGCGGCCACCTTGAGCGTGAGGGCGCGTCGCATGATGAGGCCATCGACCGCCCGCGCGCCCGCCAGCGCCTTGCGATGCGCGACATCGCGCGCCGTGTCGTTGATCTGGTTGAGGCCGGCCCACGCGGTCCAAACGACCGCGAGACCAAGCGGCAACAGCGCCGCGGTCAGCAGGAGGAGGAGCTTGGTTCCGGTGGACCAATGGTCGAAACGGCCGGCACGGCTCATGGCGCGCGCCCGTTCATCGGACCGCGATCAGTCGAGCTTGCCGAGCAGATCGAGAAAATCGTCGGGAATGTCTTCGCCGAGCGTGTTGTCGTAGACCGAGCGGAGGGCGCGACCGACGTCGTCGGCCTTCTTTCCCTTGTTCCGCACGCGCGTCTTCGCGTCGGCCTTGGCCGATTCGGGAACGTCGTCGCTGTCAGGCAAAGCCTTGCGGTCCGCGTCACTCAACCTCTCAACCCCCTGGCGGTCACTCTGGTTCATCAACAAAACGTTCAACGCGAGACACCCAGAAGGAAGGGGTCAGACACAAGGAATGGTCGAGCGAACTAATGCCGGACGCCTGAAGCGTCAACGCCGCGCGCCACCCCGGAATAGCTTGGAAACTAAAAGCCCGCTGCTTTGTTCCACTCCTGCGCAAAGCTTTTGGGGGGTGTCGCCGGAAAGAGACGGCGGGACGTTCCAGGGTTGCAACGAATCAACCGACGGCCCATTGGCCGTCCCCTAAGAACTGTGGAGTGCCCATCAATGTCGCTTGGCCAGGATCTCGCCCCCCATCTTCCCTTCCTGCGGCGCTATGCCCGCGCGCTGACGGGAAGCCAGACACACGGCGACGCGTTCGTCCGTGCGACGCTGGAAGCGATCGTCGCTTCGCCGGAAGAGTTCCCGCGCGACGTCGAGCCGCGCCTAGGCCTCTACCGCACCTTTCACGCCATCTGGTCGACGGCGAACATCGAGGAAGGCGAGGATCCCAGCGGCGGCGACCTGATGAATGCCGAGGGCATCGCCCATGCGCGCCTCGCCCGGATCACCCCGGTGTCGCGCCAGGCCCTGCTGCTGACCAGTCTCGAAGGTTTCTCGAACCAGGATGCCGCCTACCTGATCGGCGTCGGTGAGCAGGACGTCGAATCGCTCGTCGCCGAGGCGATGGAGGAGATTGAGCGGCAGACCCATGCCGACGTGCTGATCATCGAGGACGAGCCGATCATCGCGATGGATATCGAAATGATCGTCCGCGACCTCGGCCATAACGTCACCGGCGTGGCCGTGACCCGCACCGAGGCGGTCGCGCTGGCGCGCCAGTCGCCGCCGACGCTCGTGCTGGCCGACATTCAGCTGGCCGATGATTCGAGCGGGATCGACGCGGTCAAGGACATCCTGGCCGAGTTCAGCGTGCCGGTGATCTTCATCACCGCCTTCCCCGAACGCCTGCTGACCGGCGCGCGGCCGGAGCCGACCTTCCTCATCACCAAGCCGTTCCAGCGTTCGACGGTCAAGGCGGCGATCAGCCAAGCCCTGTTCTTCGACGCGGCGACCATCCCCGCCGCCTGAAACCACAACGGCACCGGAACAACCCCGCCAACGGATGCGTTGGCGGGGAAACTTCCGTCTTCTCTGATCTGAGGTTCCATGGCCGACCAACCCGAACACCTGACCGCCACCGAAGCCCGCGCCGGTTCGAGCACGCACGTGACCCGTGTCGTGCTGGGGGTGGGCCTCCTGCTCGTCGTCGTTATTTTCGCCGCCCTGTTGTTGGTGAAGGGCTAAGCCACTATCTTGCAACAAGCCGGCGTCATGCGTTGGACGGGCCCGAACGGGTTCGTCAGTGATCGAGCTACGGGTGGGGAATTTGTCCGAGACCAGTGAAATCCAGGCGGAAGACGCTGCGCCGCGCGAATGGGAGCCGTTGCCCGACGACGAGTTCAAGACGCAGCTCGGCGCGGTCATCCCGCATTTGCGCGCCTTCGGCCGCTCCCTCTCCGGCAGCCGCGACTTGGCCGACGACCTCGTCCAGGAGACGCTGCTCAAGGCATGGGCGGCGCGCAAGCGCTTCCAGGCCGGCACCAACATGCGGGCGTGGACGTTTATCATCCTTCGCAACTTGTTCCTGAGCCAGATGCGCCGTGCCAGGTTCAAGGGAGAGTGGGACGATGTGACGGCCGCTAAGATTCTCTCGGCTCCCGCGAGCCAGGATCGTCATATCGAACTGGGCGACATGCAACGCGCGCTGCTCCACCTTCCTCAACCGCAGCGCGAAGCGCTGATCCTCGTCGGTGCGGGTGGTTTCGCCTATGAAGAGGCCGCGCAGATCTGCGGTTGCGCGGTCGGCACGATCAAGAGCCGCGTGGCGCGCGGTCGCGTCGCGTTGGAGAACCTGCTCAGCGGCAACGAACTCAATTCGCGCCGCCAGCACAAGAACGATCCCGACAAGACAGTCCTGCAGGAAATCATGGGCGAGGTCGATCTGTTGGCGAAGGACCGGATGCCGACGCCGGACGAACCCGACGACGAGGCCTGAACTTTTCTAGTGCAAGCGGGCCAGCAGGTCCGCGAATTCCGAATCCGAATCCCGTTGATCGCCCGCCGCGAAGGCGCGGCGCAACATTGCCGCCAGACCCGCCTGGTCCGGCAGATGGTCGACCCGGATCGGGCGACGATCAGGCGACCGGCGCTCGTCGTTCGGAAGGTCGTGCTGTATCTTCATCAGGATCAATCAACTCTTTGCGCGCCGGCTAGTTTCGTCGTGGGCTTATTTCGGGCAGGAGTCGGGACGTGTCGGCGATTCCCTGGGACGAGATGAGAGCGGACGTGCTGGCGCGGGCCGGGGCGCACGCGCCCTTCCTCCGCGCGGGCATCGATGCCTGTCCCGAGGTGGTCGCGGCGTTTCGGACCGGCGGGGCCGAAGCGGCGGTGCAGATTGCGCGGGGGATCGATCATGCGGAGCCGGCGGTGCGCCTGCGCCGCCAGCGGCAGGCCTTGGCGCTGGCGACCGCGCTGGGGGACCTGAGCGGCGAATTCCCGCTCGAGGTGCTGACGCGCCATCTCAGCGATTTCGCCGATCATGCCATCGATACGGCGGTGGCCACCGCGATCGCCGAGCGGACGCCGGAAGTGGCGCCGCGCGGCTTCGCAGTGCTGGCGCTGGGCAAGCTTGGCAGTCGCGAGCTCAACTATTCGTCCGACGTAGACCTCATCCTGCTCTACGACCCGGCCACCCTGCCGGTGAAGCCGCGCGAGGATGTCGGGGAGGCGGCGGTCCGGATCGGGCGGCGGATGATCGCCTTGCTGCAGGACCGCACGGCCGATGGCTATGTTGCGCGGGTGGACATGCGGCTGCGCCCGTCGCCGGAAGTCACGCCGATCGCGCTGCCGGTCAATGCGGCGATCAGCTATTACGAGAGTCAGGCGTTGCCGTGGGAACGGGCCGCCTTCATCCGCGCGCGGGCCTGCGCCGGCGACGTCGCGCTGGGCAACCGCTTCCTCAAGGAAATCCAGCCCTTCATCTGGCGGCGCGCTTTGGATTTCGGGGCGATCGACGAAATCCGCCAGATCAGCGGCCGGATCCGCGACCATTATGCGCAGGGGCAGGCGCTGGGGCCGGGCTATGACCTCAAGCGCGGGCGCGGGGGCATTCGCGAGGCGGAATTCTTCACGCAGGTCCAGCAACTCGTGCACGGCGGACGAGATCCCAGCCTGCGCGCGCCGGCGGTGCTCGACGCGTTGCCGGCGCTGGTCGCGGCGGGTCGGATGGAGCCGGCGGTCGCCGAGGGGCTTGCCGCCGGCTATGTACGGCTGCGCGACGTCGAGCATCGCGCGCAGATGATCGACGACCAGCAGACGCACCTGCTGCCGCTCGATCGCGCCGCGCTCGACGCGGTGGCGCGGCTCGACGGGCTTGCCGACGGCGATGCGCTGGTCGCCAGCCTGGTCCCGCACGTCGCGTTCATCAGCGCGCAGTTCGACGCCTTGGGGCCGGACGAGGACGAACGGCTGTCGAACGATCCCGACATCCTCGCGCGCGAGCTTCGGGCGATGGGCTATGGCGATACCGACCAGGTAGCGCGGTTCGTCGCGGACTGGCGATCGGGCCGGGCGCGGGCGCTGCGCTCGCCCGCCGCGCGCACCGCCTTCGAGACCATGCTGCCGGCGCTGATGCGCGCGGTGGCGGGCGGGCCCGACCCGATGCGCGCGCTCAACCGCTTCAGCGACATCGTCGACAAATTGTCGAGCGGGGTGAACCTGTTCCGGCTGCTCGGCGCGCGGCCGCATCTCGCCAGCCTGCTCGCGCTCGTGCTGACCCATGCGCCGCCGCTGGCCGACCAGCTGGGACGGCGTCCGACCCTGCTCGACGGGCTGATCGACGAGAGCAGTTTCGCCTTGCCGCCGGACGCGCCAACGCTGGCGGCGCGTTTCCGCGCGGCGATCGAGGACGAGCCCTTTGACGTGGCGCTCGACCGGCTGCGGCGGATGATTGGCGAACGGCGCTTCGCGCTTGGCGTGCAGCTTATTGCGGCGCACCGCGACCCGATCGTCATCGCCGAGGGCTATAGCGACCTCGCCGAAGCCGCGATCGTGGTGATGACCGAAGCGGTCACTCGCGAATTCGAAGCCGCGCACGGTCGGATCGCGGGCGGGGACCTCATCGTCCTCGGGCTCGGGCGGCTCGGCGGGCGGGCGCTGACCCACGCCAGCGACCTCGACCTCATCTTCCTGTTCGACGCGCCGGAAGGCGCCGTGTCGGATGGCCGCAAGGCGCTTACCGCGACCGATTACTATAATCGGCTGGCGAGCCGGGTCACCGCCGCGCTGCGCACGCCGACCGCCGCCGGGCCGCTCTACGATGTCGATACGCGTCTTCGGCCGCAGGGCGAACAGGGAATGCTGGCGGTCTCGCTGGACGGATTCGACGCCTACCAGCGCGGCGAGGCATGGACCTGGGAGCATATGGCGCTGTGCCGGGCGCGGCCGCTGACCGGATCGGCGGCGGCGCGCGAGACGGTCCGCGCGCTGATCTGCGCGATCCTGAAGGAGGGCACCGACGCTGTGGCGATCCGGGCCGACGCGGCGGCGATGCGGACCGAAATGGCGCGGCACAAGCCGCCGGCCGGGCCGCTCGACATCAAGCTGGGACCGGGCGGGCTGGTCGACCTGGAGTTCGCGGTCCACACGCTGCAACTGACCACGCACGTGGGGATCGACCCGCGGCTGGAAGTGGCGCTGGCGGCGCTGGTCGAATCGGGCCTGATTGACGCGGGGGCCGACCCTGACCTGCGCTTGTTGAGCCGCGTGCTGGTCGTCCTTCGGCTGCTGGCCCCCGAGGGATCGGTCGAGCCGGCGGAGCAGTCGCGCGACCTGCTTGCAAGCCTGTGCGGACACGAGCATTGGCCGGCGCTGATCGAAGCGCTGGACGCGGCGCGGGCGCGGATCGCCCGGCGCTGGCAACGAGTGCAGGAAGGAGCGAGGCCATGAACGAAGGCGACAAGGTGCCGTCGATGACAGTGACGGCGAGCGACGGATCGAGCATCGACCTCGGCGCGCCGGGCGGGCCGCTGGTGCTCTATTTCTATCCCAAGGACGATACGCCCGGCTGCACCAACGAGGCGAAGGATTTTTCGGCGCTGGCCGGCGATTTCGCCGCGGCCGGGGTGAGGGTCGCCGGTGTCTCCCGCGACCCGATGAAGCGCCCCGCGAAGTTCGTGGCAAAATACTACCTCAAGGTGCCGCTCGTCAGCGATGAGGACGGCAAGGTGTCGGACGTGTTCGGCACCTGGGTCGAAAAATCGATGTACGGCCGCAGCTATATGGGCATGGAACGGGCGACCTTCCTGATCGGCGCGGACGGCACCATCCGTCGCGCGTGGCGCAAGGTGAAGGTGAAGGGGCATGCCGACGAGGTCCTGGCGGCGGCGCGCTGAACCCC
>CAZKCD010000002.1:0-19739 GCA_964551235.1 uncultured Sphingomonas sp. | reverse complement strand
CCAGGCTCCTTTTTCCAGTCCGCGCGTTTGACCGGCGATGAGCATGACTGACCTGATCGGCGTCGACCGCTTCGACATCCTCCCGCACCTCGTGTCGCTGGCGATCGCTTATGCGTTGGCCCTGCCGATCGGCTGGAATCGCGAGCGGGCGGAGCGGACCGCGGGCCTTCGAACCTTTCCGCTGGTGGCGGTGGCCTGCTGCGGCATCGTGCAGGCGACGGAAGGGCTGGTGGCCACCAGCCCCGAGGCAATGGCGCGGATTATCGAGGGCCTGATCGCGGGCATGGGCTTCATCGGCGGCGGCGCCATCCTCCACCAGAAGAACAGCGTGCGCGGCACCGCGACCGCGGCGGCTCTGTGGGTCACGGGCGCGGTGGGAATCGCGGTCGGTCTGGGCGCGATCGATGTCGCCGTGATGCTTAGCCTTGTCGTCTTCCTGACGCTGACTGTGTTTTCGCCGATCAAGAAGGCAGTGCGCGGCGATGACATTGGCGACGGCGACGGGCGGAAAGATGAAGCGGAGGTTTGAATCCGTGGGCCGGCTTTGCTAGCGGCGAGCCAACACCCAACGCGTTTCGACGAAGGACTGGTCCGTGGCCGAATTTTCCCTGCCCAAGAACAGCAAGATCAACGGTCGCGGGAAGGACCACAAGGCGCCGGGCGCCAAACGGGTCAAGAAGTTCAAAATCTACCGCTACGACCCCGACAGCGGACAGAATCCGCGTTACGACACTTATGAGGTCGATCTGGACAAGTGCGGGCCGATGGTTCTCGACGCGATCATCAAGATCAAGAACGAGATCGACCCGACGCTCACCTTCCGCCGGTCCTGCCGCGAAGGCATTTGCGGGTCGTGCGCGATGAACATGGACGGCCGGAACGGCCTCGCGTGCACCACCGCGATCGAGGACATCAAGGGCGAGGTGAAGATCACCCCGCTGCCGCACATGGACGTGGTCAAGGACCTCGTCCCCGACCTCACGCACCAATATGCGCAGCTCGCCTCGATCGAGCCGTGGCTGAAGACCAAGTCGCCGGTACCCTCGGGCAAGGAGCGCACCCAAAGCCCCGACGACCGCGCCAAGCTCGACGGCCTGTACGAGTGCATCCTGTGCTTCTGCTGCCAGACGAGCTGCCCGAGCTACTGGTGGAACGGCGACAAGTTCCTTGGCCCGGCGATCCTGCTGCAGGCCTATCGCTGGCTGGCCGACAGCCGCGACGAGTTCGCGGGCGAGCGGCTCGACCAGCTGGAAGACCCGTTCCGCCTGTACCGCTGCCACACCATCATGAACTGCTCGAGCGTCTGCCCGAAGGGTCTCAACCCCGCCAAGGCGATCGCCGAAGTGAAGAAGATGGTGGCGGAGCGCGCGGCCTGACCGACGCGCCGCCAATTCCGAAGAACGCGCAGGCCGAGCCCGACGGCTGGTACAGCTGGGGCGAGTTCGCGCGCGGCAGCTTCGCGTCGCGGACCGGCAAGCTGCTGTTCCGTCCCGACGGCCCGGGTCGGGGCGTGGTGCGCATGATGCCCGACGAAAGCCACCTCAACATGGGCGGCTCGCTGCACGGCGGGGCGGTGATGAGCTTCATCGACATGAGCCTGTTCGCGGGTGGACGCTGCGCGGGCATGGCCGAGGGGCATTACGTCACGCTCGACTGCTCGACGCGCTTCCTGGCGCGCGGCCGGATCGGCGTGCCGCTCGACGCGCACGTGCGGCTGGTGCGGCAGACGCCGGGCGGCCTCGTCTTCCTTGCCGGCCATTGCGAGCAGGAGGGTGAACCCTGTTACGATTTCACCGGCACGCTGAAGCGCGTTACGCCCCGCGGCGACGATGACCGGCCCCGTCGCTGAAGCCTATGCCGCGCTGGTCGCGGCCGGCGAGCTGAAACCCGATCCCGACCAGGAGCGTGGCGCGCAGGCGCTCGACCGCTTCGCCGGGGCCCTTGGCCGGACGCGGACCGGCTTCCTCTCGCGGCTGTTCGGGCGCGAGACGCCGGTGCGGGCGGGCGTGTATCTCTGGGGCGACGTCGGACGCGGCAAGTCGATGCTGATGGACCTGGCCTACCGGGCGATCGACGTCGAGCCGAAGCGGCGGGTCCATTTCGCGCCGTTCATGATCGAGGTGCACGAACGGCTGAAGGCGGCGCGCAAAAGCGGCGACGGCGATCCGGTGCGCAAGGTCGCGGAGGATATTGCCGACGAGGTCCGCTTCCTCGCGTTCGATGAGATGATGGTCACCAACCCGGCCGACGCCATGATCATGAGCCGGCTGTTCACCGCGCTGCTCGACGCGGGCGTGGGGCTGGTGACGACCAGCAACCGCCCGCCGCGCGACCTCTACAAGGACGGGCTCAACCGGTCGCTGTTCCTGCCCTTCATCGACCTTATCGAGGGGCGGCTGGAAGTGGTGTCGCTCAACGGGCCCGTCGACTACCGGCTGGACCGGCTGGGCGGGATGGACACGTGGTACGTGCCCAACGGCCCGGCGGCGACCGCGGCCCTGAGCGAGGCCTTCTTCCGGCTGACCGACTATCCGCCCGAGGACCGCGCCAACGTGCCGGTCGAGGAACTCGACGTGGGCGGGGGGCGGACCTTGCACGTACCGAAAAGCTTGAAAGGCGTCGCCGTCTTCAGCTTCAAGCGGCTGTGCGGGGCGGCACGCGGGGCGGCGGACTACCTCGCGATCGCGCGGCACTTTCATACCGTGATCATCGTGGGCATTCCGGTCATGAGCCGCGAGATGCGCAACGAGGCGGCGCGCTTCGTGACGCTGATTGACGCGCTTTACGACCACCGGGTGAAGTTGCTCGCCGCGGCGGATGCCGAGCCCGAGGGGCTCTACCCGGCGGGCGACGGCAATTTCGAATTCCAGCGCACCGTCAGCCGCCTCGAGGAAATGCAGAGCGCCGACTATCTCGCCGCCGGGCACGGCGCGGTCGAGAATTAGAAACGCACGGCCATGCCGACGCCGATCGGCGGACGGCTCCCCTTGTGACGCTTGTCGACCAGCAGGAGTCCGACGGCCTCGCCGATCGCGGCGCCGACCACGACGTCGTGCCAGTAATGCTTTTTCGCCTTCACGCGCGCGGCCCCGACGAACGCGGCGGCGAGGTGGGCGGGGACGCCGACCTTCCAGCCGAAGCGCTGCTCCAGACCGGCGGCGGCGGCGAAACTGATCGAGGTGTGGCCCGAGGGGAAGCTCTTGCGGTCGCTGCCGTCGGGGCGGCGCTCGCGAACGGTGTATTTGAGCGCGGCGGTTGCACCGCCCGTTACCGCCAGCGCGATCGCGTCCTGCCGGAGCCCGGTCCAGTCGCGGTCGGCGGCGGGCGCGCCGAGCGCGGTGATGACGAGCCCGCTACGAACGATGTCGCTGGCACGGTCCCAATCGGCGGGTGCGGCCGCCGCAGGCCGTGCGACCAGGAGCGCCGCGCCCACCAGACCCATGCCGATTTTATGCACGCGCAACCTCCCGCCGGATGACGAGCCTTGACCTAGGCGGCGGCGGATGGCGGCGCAACGCCAATGCCCGCCGCCTGTGCGGCTGGCCCTTGACGCGCGGCGGACCGGCCCTAGCGTCGGGCAGGCCGAAGGAGATCAACATGCGCCTCATCCTGTCCGCCGCCCTTTTTGGGCTTGCCATGCCGGCCGCCGCCGCGACCAATCCGGTGACCGGGCCGATCGCGCTCGACGCGGCGTGGCAAGCCAAGGCCCGTGCGCTGTTCAAGAGTGCGATCGAGATCCCGACCGTGGCGGGACGCGGCGAGCATCGGAAGATGGCGGAATGGCTGGCCGGCGAATATCGCCGCAACGGCTGGGCCGCGGACGATGTGCGCCTGCTGCCTTACAAGGGCGCGGACGGCGAAGAGAAAGTCGCGCTGATGACCCGCTGGCGCGCGGTCAAAGCGACCAGCGCCAAGCCGATCCTGCTGATCGCGCACATGGATGTGGTCGAGGCCAAGCGTGCCGACTGGGTGCTCGACCCGTTCACCTTCGTCGAGAAGGACGGCTATTTCTACGGTCGCGGGACCAGTGACGACAAGCAGGGGGTGATGGGCACCAGCATCGCCCTGTTCAAGCTGCGCGCCGACGGCTTTCGGCCAGGCCGGGACATCATCACTTTCTACACGGCCGACGAGGAAACCGCGGGCGAGGGGGCGCGGCTCGGCGCGAGCGAGTGGAAGAGCCTGCTCGACGCCGAATATGCCCTCAACGCGGACGCCGGCGGGGGCGCCTACAAGGCCGACGGGACGCCGCTCGGCTTCGGGCTGCAGACGGCGGAGAAAATCTACCAGGATTTCACGCTGACCGCGACCAACCGCGGCGGGCATTCCAGCCGGCCGCGGCCCGACAATGCGATCTACGACCTTTCCAAGGCGCTCGACCGGCTGGCGGCCTACCGTTTCACGCCGCAGCTGACCGAGACGACCAAGGCCTATTTCACCGCGCGGGCGACGCAGGAAAGCGGCGCGCTGGGCGACGCGATGCGCGCGTGGATCGCCAACCCGAATGACCAGCAGGCCGCCGACGCGATCGAGGCCAGCGAACTGGAGGTCGGCCAGACCCGCACGCGCTGCGTCGCGACGATGCTGGCGGGCGGGCACGCGCCCAACGCGCTGCCGCAGAAGGCGACCGCGAACGTCAACTGCCGGGCAATGCCGGGAACGCAGGAGGCCGATCTGCTTGCCGAAATGAAGCGCATCGTCGGGCCGGGCGTGACGGTGACGCCCGTGCCCGCCTTCAAGCCGAGCCCGCCTTCGCCGCTGCGCCCTGACGTGGTCGGTGCCTACAGCCGCTCGATCGCGAAGCTGTATGGCAAGGACGTGCCGATCATTCCGCACATGTCGACCGGCGCGACCGACGGCCTGTTCTTCCGCTCGGCCGGAATCCCGGTCTACGGGGCGGAAGGCGTGTGGGGCATCTCGCCCGACGACGAGCGGGCGCACGGCCTCGACGAGCGTATCGCGGTGCGGGCCTTCATGAACGGCATCGTTCACTGGGAGAATATGCTGCGCGACCTCGCGAAATAAGCGAACGGACGAAAAAAGGGCCGCCCCACGAGGGAGCGGCCCTTTCCGGTCGGTTGCACTCGACCGTTAGCGTCTAGCGCAGCAGGGCGCGGATCACGCTTTCGACCAGCATCGTCTTGGGATCGACGCTGTAGAGATATCCGTCGCCGTAATAATAACGATTATACGGATCGAGGTCGTACTGGTTCCGCCATTCGTACGGGACCTGGTTGTAATTCCACTGGTAGCCGTAATTGCCGGCCCATCGCTGGCCGACGTTGTACCTTTTCTTGGCCTGGCCCGGCGGCAGGCAGCCGTTGTTCTTCTTGGCAAGGCCCGGCGGGCAGCCGCCGGCGCCCCAGCCCATGACCTGGTGCTGGCTGTGCTTGTTGCCGTGGCCCTGGTGACCCTTGGCGTGGTCGGGCTTGGCGACGGCCGGGCCGGCGACGGCCAGCGCGAGGGCACCGGCCGCGATCGCGAAATTCTTCATGCTGTTTCTCCCGTTGGATGGGCGGTTCTAGTCCTCAACGCCTGAACGGCGAATGAGGCTCCGCTTCATGCCCCAGCACGGTTGTGCGCTGCGGGAAGAGCGGTTAGAGCGCCCGCGAGTTTGGCCGCGGTTCCACGCGGCAACCCCTTTGGGAGATTCGGGAAAACGCCATGGCTCGCAAGAAAATCGCGCTGATCGGCGCCGGCATGATCGGCGGCACGCTCGCCCACCTCGCGGCGAAGAAGGAAATGGGCGACATCGTCCTGTTCGACATTGCCGAGGGCATGCCGCAGGGCAAGGCGCTGGACCTGGCGCAGTGCGGCCCGATCGAGGGCTTCGACGCCAGCATCAAGGGCACCAACGATTACGCCGATATCGCGGGCGCGGACGTCGTCATCGTCACCGCCGGCGTGCCGCGCAAGCCGGGCATGAGCCGCGACGACCTCGTCGGCATCAACCTCAAGGTCATGAAGGCGGTCGGCGAGGGCATCAAGACTCACGCGCCGGACGCTTTCGTCATCTGCATCACCAACCCCCTCGACGCGATGGTCTGGGCGCTGCGCGAATTCTCGGGGCTGCCGCACAACAAGGTCGTCGGCATGGCCGGCGTCCTCGACAGCGCGCGCTTCGCGACCTTCCTGGCGTGGGAATTCGGGGTAAGCGTCAAGGACGTCAACGCCTTCGTGCTGGGCGGCCATGGCGACACGATGGTCCCGGTCACCAGTTACACAACCGTTTCGGGCATCCCGGTCGACGACCTCGTCAAGATGGGCAAGTTGTCGAAGGAAGCCATCGACGCCATCGTCACCCGCACCCGCGGCGGCGGCGGCGAGATCGTCGGCCTGCTGAAGACCGGCAGCGCCTATTACGCGCCCGCCACGTCGGCGATCGCGATGGCCGAGGCCTATCTGGGCGACCAGAAGCGCATCCTGCCCTGCGCGGTCTATGTCGACGGCAAGTACGGCCTCGACGGCCTCTACGTCGGCGTGCCGGCGGTGCTCGGCGCGAACGGCGTCGAAGAGGTGATCGAGATCGCGCTCGACGACGAAGCCAAGCAGAATTTCGCCGTCAGCGTCGATGCGGTCAAGGAACTGCTCGATGCCTGCAAGGCGATCGACGGGAGCCTCGCATAATGTCCATCCTCGTCAACAAGAACACCAAGGTCATCACTCAGGGGATGACCGGCGAAACCGGCACGTTCCACACGCAGCAGGCGCTGGCCTACGGCACGCAGATGGTCGGCGGCGTGACGCCGGGGAAGGGTGGGACCACCCACCTCGACCTGCCGGTGTTCGACACCGTGCAGGAGGCGGTCGCCAAGACCGGCGCCGACGCCAGCGTGATCTACGTGCCGCCGCCCTTCGCCGCGGACTCGATTTGCGAGGCGATCGACGCCGAAGTGCCGCTGATCGTCTGCATCACCGAGGGCATTCCGGTGCTCGACATGGTCCGCGTCAAGCGCGCGCTCGACGGGTCGAAGTCGCGCCTGATCGGGCCGAACTGCCCGGGCGTGCTGACCCCGAACGAGTGCAAGATCGGCATCATGCCGGGCAACATCTTTTCCAAGGGCAGCGTCGGCGTGGTCTCGCGCTCGGGCACTTTGACCTATGAAGCGGTGTTCCAGACGACCAACGAGGGCCTCGGCCAGACGACCGCGGTCGGCATCGGCGGCGATCCGGTCAAGGGCACCGAGTTCATCGACATGCTCGAGATGTTCCTCGCCGACGACGAGACCAAGTCGATCATCATGATCGGCGAAATCGGCGGCAGCGCCGAAGAAGAGGCCGCCCAGTTTCTCGCCGACGAGGCGAAGCGCGGGCGGTCGAAGCCGACCGTCGGCTTCATCGCCGGCCGCACGGCGCCCCCGGGCCGCCGCATGGGCCATGCCGGCGCGATCGTCGCGGGCGGCAAGGGCGACGCCGACAGCAAGATCGCCGCGATGGAAGCGGCTGGAATCCGCGTGTCCCCGAGCCCATCTGAACTCGGCAAGACTCTCACGGAGCTTCTGAAGGGCTAACGACACCCATGGACGGGATGGGACAAGAGCGCGAGCAGGGACCGAGCTGGGCGCGGCCGAACTGGCCGGTCAGCGCGCTGGACGACATCAACCTCGGTCTCGATCCGACCGAGGCGGTGATCGAGAAGGTCCGCGAGGCCGCGAAGGGTGCGGCGGTGGCCGCCGGCGTGACCGACGAGGCCGCGATCCGGCAGGCTGCCGACGACAGCATGCGGGCCTACTCGCTGGTGCGCCTCTATCGCGTGCGCGGCCATCTGGCGGCCAAGCTAGACCCGCTTGGTCTCGCCCATCACGATCCGGTGCCGGAACTCGACCCCGCCTTCCATGGCTTCGGGCCGGGCGACCTCGATCGCAAGATCTACCTCGGCGGCCTGCTCGGCTTCGAGACCGCGACGATCCGCGAGATCGTGCCGGTGCTTCAGGCCAATTACTGCGGGACCGTCGGCCTCGAGTACATGCACATCAACGACCTGGAGGAACGGCGCTTCCTGCAGGAACGGATGGAAGGCAAGGACAAGGAGATCCACTTCACGCCCGAGGGCAAGAAGTCGATTCTCGCCAAGGTCATTCACGGCGAGCAGTGGGAAAAATTCCTCGCCAGGAAGTATGTCGGCACCAAGCGCTTTGGCCTCGACGGCGGCGAAAGCGCAATCCCCGCGCTTGAGGCGGTGATCAAGTATGGCGGCCTCAGCGGCGTCGAGGAAATCACCATCGGCATGGCCCACCGCGGCCGCCTCAACGTCCTCGCCAACGTCATGGGCAAGCCCTATCGCGCGATCTTCAACGAGTTCGCCGGTGGCAGCGCCAACCCGGAAGACGTCGGCGGATCGGGCGACGTGAAATACCACCTCGGCACCTCCACGGACCGCGAGTTCGACGGGAAAAAGGTGCACATGAGCCTGGTGCCCAACCCCTCGCACCTCGAGGCGGTGAACCCGGTCGTGCTGGGCAAGAGCCGCGCGGTCATGACCATCAAGGGCGACCGCGAGGGCGACAGCGTGCTGCCGATGCTGCTGCACGGCGACGCTGCGTTCGCGGGGCAGGGCATCGTCTGGGAATGCCTCGGCTTCTCCGGCCTGCCGGGCTACGGCACCGGCGGCTGCATCCACTTCGTCATCAACAACCAGGTCGGTTTCACCACCAGCCCGCAATTCGCACGTTCGTCGCCCTATCCCTCGGACGTGGCCAAGGGCATCCAGGCGCCGATCCTGCACGTGAACGGTGACGACCCCGAAGCGGTCACCTACGCCTGCAAGCTGGCGGTCGAGTTCCGGCAGGAGTTCAACCGCGACATCGTGATCGACATGTGGTGCTACCGCCGCTTCGGCCATAACGAGGGCGACGAGCCGAGCTTCACGCAGCCGGTGATGTACGACGCGATCCGCAAGCATCCGCCGATCAGCGAAATCTACGGCAAGCGGCTGATCGCCGAGGGCGTCGTCGACCAGGCGTGGATCGACGCCGCCACCCGCGACTTCACGACGTTGCTCGAGGGTGAGTTCGAGGCGGGCACGAGCTACCTGCCCAACAAGGCGGACTGGTTCGAAGGTCGCTGGACGGGCCTCGGCAAGCCGGGCGAACCGGTCGATGCCCGGCGCAACGTCAACACCGCGATCGGCGACGAGACCTACGACGCCATCGCCAGGCTCATCACGACCGTCCCCGACAGCTTGAGCATCCACAAGACGCTCGGCCGGGTCATCGACGCGCGCCGCAAGACGCTGACCGAGGGGCAGGGCATCGACTGGGCGACCGCCGAGGCGCTGGCGTTCGGCAGCCTTGTCACCGACGGATATGGCGTGCGCCTGTCCGGCCAGGATTCGGGCCGCGGCACGTTCAGCCAGCGGCACGCCGTCTGGGTCGACCAGAAGAGCAACGCGAAGTTCATCCCGCTTCGCGAGATCAACGACGGGGAGCTCTTGAAGCCGCGCTTCGAAGTGCGCGACAGCCCGCTGTCCGAATTCGGCGTGCTTGGCTTCGAATATGGCTATTCGATCGCGGACCCGAAGACGCTGGTGCTGTGGGAAGCGCAGTTCGGCGACTTCGCCAACGGCGCGCAGACGATCATCGATCAGTTCATCGCCGCGGGCGAGGCCAAGTGGCTGCGCGCGTCGGGCCTCGTCATGCTGCTGCCGCACGGCTTCGAAGGGCAGGGGCCCGAGCATAGCTCGGCGCGTCTCGAGCGCTTCCTGCAACTGTGCGCCGAGGACAATATCCAGGTCGCCAACATCACGACGCCGGCCAACTATTTCCACGTCCTGCGCCGCCAAATGCATCGCGACTTCCGCAAGCCGCTGATCATCATGACGCCCAAGTCGCTACTCCGTCACAAGAGCGCCGTGTCATCGCGCGACGATTTCACCGGCGAGGGGCATTTCAAGCGCATCCTCTCCGACCTCACCCCGCCGGCCGAGGGCGAGACCCGCCGCCTCGTGCTCTGTTCGGGCAAGGTCGCCTATGAGCTGATGGAAGCGCGCGACAAGGCCGGCGGCGACAAAACGACCGAAATCCTGCGGATCGAGCAGCTCTATCCCTTCCCGGCCGAGCCGCTGGTCAAGCGCCTGAAGGCGATGCCCAAGCTCAAGGAGCTGGTCTGGGCGCAGGAAGAACCGAAGAACAACGGCGCCTGGTTCTTCGTCGAGGACCAGCTGGAGCAGTGCCTCGACGAGGCCGGTTTCAAGGGCATGCGCGCGCGCTACGCGGGCCGGCATGCCTCGGCCTCGCCCGCGACCGGGCTTGCCAAGCGCCACGCGGCGGAGCAGTCCGCCCTCATCGCCGACGCGCTCGGCCTGTCGACCGCAACCATTGCCAAGGCTTCGTAAGGATTATTCATGGCCACCGACGTAACCGTTCCGACGCTTGGGGAATCGATCACCGAGGCGACTGTCGGCCAGTGGCTGAAGGCGCCGGGCGACGCGGTTGCGGCCGACGAGCCGATCGTCAGCCTTGAGACCGACAAGGTCTCGGTCGAGGTTAACGCGCCCGCCGCGGGCACGCTCGCCCAGCAATTGTTCGCGGAAGGTGACACGGTCGAGGTTGGGGCGGTCATCGCGCGGATTGGCGAAGGCGGCGCCGTTGCTGCGGCCCCCGCACCCGTTAAGGACGAAGTCGCGGGCACGCCGGTCAATCCGGCCGGCGCGGGCGAGAATGTCGAGCTGCGCGAAGGCGCGGCCGCGGGCGACGCCAACCTGACGCTGTCGCCGGCGGTGCGCCGCGCGGTGCTCGAACATCATCTCGATCCCTCGACGATCAAGGGCTCGGGCAAGGACGGCCGGATCACCAAGGACGACGTGATCGCCACCGCCAGTGCCAAGAAGAGCGCGCCCGCCGCGGCCACGGCGCCTTCCGCTGACCCGGCCCCCGCCGCGGCGCCGACGCCGTCTGCGGCGCCGAAGGGCGAGCGCACCGAGGAACGGGTCAAGATGACCCGCCTGCGCCAGACCATCGCCACGCGCCTCAAGGATGCGCAGAATACCGCGGCGCTGCTGACGACCTTCAACGACGTCGACATGTCGGCGGTGATCGACGCGCGCAACCGCTACAAGGATTTGTTCGAGAAGAAGCACGGCATCCGTCTCGGCTTCATGAGCTTCTTCGTGAAGGCGGCGGCGCTGGCCGCGCGCGACGTGCCGGCGGTCAACGCCCGCATCGAGGGCGACGAGATCGTCTACGCCAACTACCTCGACGTGTCGGTCGCAGTGTCGGCGCCCAAGGGCCTCGTCGTTCCGGTCGTCCGCTCGGCCGACGCGATGAGCTTCGCCGAGATCGAGCAGGCGATCGCGGGCTTCGGCAAGAAGGCCAAGGACGGAACGCTGACCGCCGACGACATGAAGGGCGGGACGTTCACCATCTCCAACGGCGGCGTGTTCGGCTCGCTCTTGTCGACGCCGATCATCAACCCGCCGCAGTCGGCGGTGCTCGGCCTCCACCGCATCGAGGAACGCCCCGTCGTCCGCGACGGCCAAGTGGTGGTGAAGCCGATGATGTATCTGGCGCTTTCCTACGACCATCGCCTGATCGACGGGCGCGAGGCGGTGACCTTCCTCGTCCGGATCAAGGAAGCGATCGAGGACCCGACGCGGCTCCTCATCGACCTTTAAAGGAATTTCGAATGGCTGATTTCGACTATGACGTGCTGGTGATCGGCGCTGGACCCGGCGGCTACGTGGCCGCGATCCGCGCCGCGCAGCTGGGCCTCAAGACCGCCTGCGCCGAGAGCCGCGAGACGCTCGGCGGCACCTGCCTCAACGTCGGCTGCATCCCGTCCAAGGCGATGCTCCACGCGTCGGAATATTATGACGCCGCCAAGAACGGCGCGATGGCCGCGATGGGCATCGAGGTCGAACCGAAGCTCAACCTCGAGGCGATGCACGCCCAGCGCCGCGACGCGGTGAAGGGCCTGACCGGCGGCATCGAATTCCTGTTCAAGAAGAACAAGGTCACCTGGCTGAAGGGCCTCGCCACCTTCGAGGACGCGCACAGCGTCACGGTCGCGGGCCAGAAGGTCACCGCCAAAAACATCGTCATCGCCACCGGCTCGTCGGTGACCCCGCTGCCGGGCGTCACGATCGACGAGAAGGTCGTCGTCTCCTCGACCGGCGCGCTCGAGCTTGCGAAGGTTCCGGAGCACATGGTCGTCATCGGCGGCGGCGTGATCGGGCTCGAACTCGGCAGCGTCTGGCGCCGCCTCGGCGCCAAGGTCACCTGCGTCGAATATCTCGACGCGATCCTGCCCGGCATGGACATGGACGTGCGCAAGGAAGCGCTGAAGATCTTCAAGAAGCAGGGCATCGAGTTCAAGCTCGGCACCAAGGTCACCGGCGTCGAAGTCAATGGCGGCACCGCCACCCTGACGCTCGAACCGGCCAAGGGCGGCGACAGCGAATTGCTCAACGCCGACTGCGTGCTCGTCTCGATCGGGCGCAAGCCCAACACCGACGGCCTCGGCCTCGACAAGATCGGGCTCGAAACCAACCAGCGCGGCCAGATCGAGACCGACCACGACTTCCGCACCAAGATCGACGGCGTGTGGGCGATCGGCGACGTCATCCCCGGCCCGATGCTCGCCCACAAGGCCGAGGACGAGGGTATTGCGGTGGCCGAGAATATCGCGGGCCTGACCGGCATCGTGAACCACGACATCATTCCGGGCGTCGTCTACACTTGGCCGGAAATCGCCGGCGTCGGCCTTACCGAGGACGAGGCCAAGGAAAAGTACGCCGAGGTCAAGATCGGCAAGTTCCCGATGCTCGCCAACTCGCGCGCCAAGACCAACCACGAGGGCGACGGCTTCGTGAAGATCATCGCGGAGGCGAAGAGCGACCGCGTGCTCGGCGTCTGGGCGATCGCGGTGCCGGCCGGCACGATGATCGCGCAGGCCGCGCAGGCGATGGAATTCGGCGCGACCAGCGAGGACATCGCCTACACCTGCCACGCCCACCCGACCCATTCGGAGGCGATCAAGGAAGCCGCGATGGCGGTGCAGGGCAAGCCGATCCACATCTGATCGTGGCGCTCCGCTCGACCCTGCGCCGCTGGCACGTCTGGCTGGGCTGGCTGATCGGGGTGCCGATGCTGCTGTGGACGCTGTCGGGCGTGATCATGGTGATCCGCCCGATCGAGGAAGTTCGCGGCACCGCCCTGCTCCGCCCGGAAGCGCCGGTCGGGATGACGACCCCGCCGGTCGCGCCGCAACTGGCGGGCCTTAACGTCCAGTCACTCACGCTTGAAGGGCGTACCGCCGGCCCGCGTTGGGTGATTACTACCGCGGACGGCACCTCCCGAATGGCCGATCCGGCGACGGGCGGGCTGCTGCCCAATTACGGGGCGGCCGACGCCGCGCGCGAGGTCGAGGCGCGTTACACCGGCAAGGCGAAGGTGGCGTCGATCACCCGCATCGATCCCGCCAACCCGCCGTCGGACCTGCGCCGATCGATGGGCGGCTGGCAGGTGACGATGGATGACGGCACGCATTTCTACGTCGATGCGGGCTCGGGCGAGGTCGTCGCGCGGCGCACCCGCTGGTGGCGCTTCTACGATTTCATGTGGGGGCTCCACATCATGGACCTCGAAACGCGCGAGGACACGCACCATCCGTTCCTCGTCGGTTTCGGGATCGTCGCGCTCGTCGGCACGCTGATGGCCCTCGTGCTCCTGCCGATGACCGGCAAGCGCAAGCGCAAGGGCTCAGGCCAGCCAGCGAAGCAGGACTGACCACCAGCCGCTTGAACCCTCCGTGCGCGCGGCCGGCGCGGCGTCGGCATAAGCGCCGCATTCAAGGCAGCGCACCTGGATCGACGGGCCGCTCAGGATCCGCTCGACATCGCCGATGACCCGCCGGACCATCGCTTCGGGCGCCGGGCCGAGGCTGGCCAGCGCGTCGGTCGGCGCGGCTTCCTCTTCCTCGCCGCCGCCGGCGAAGCCCTCGAAGAAGCTCGCCCAGCCGGTCGGCGCCGGATCGAGGTAGGTGACGCCCCGCTCGTCCTTGCCCAGCTTGGCGAGTTCGGCCGCCTTGGCGATGGCCTCGTCGATCCCGCCGAAACCGTCCACCAGCCCGATCTGGCGCGCCGTGCCGCCGTCCCACACGCGGCCCTGCGCGATCCGGTCGATCTCGGCCGGGCTCTTCTTGCGGGCCTGCGCGGAAATGGCGAGGAACTTGCCGTAAATCTGCTCGACCCCAGCTTGGATCAGCGCGCTGGCGGCGGGCGAGGGGCCGTTGAGCACGTCGGGCTCGCCCGACAGCGGCGTGGTGCGGATCCCGTCCGCGCCGACGCCTAGCTTCGCAATAGTGCCCTGGAACGAGGGCAGGACGCCATAGACGCCGATCGAGCCCGTGATGGTCGACGGCTCGGCGTAGATATAGTCGCCCGCGGTCGCGACCCAGTAGCCGCCCGAGGCCGCGACATTGCCCATCGAGACGACGATCGGCAGCTTCGCCTTCTTCGCCTCAAGCAGCGCCTGGCGGATGCGTTCCGAGGCGAGCGCCGACCCGCCCGGGCTGTCGACCCGCAGCACCAGCGCCTTCAAGTTGCCCTTGGCCACGCCCTTTTCGATCGCGCGGGCGATGGTTTCGCCGCCCGCGCTGCCCGGTCCGGCCTTGCCGTCGACGATCTCGCCGGCGACGGTGATGACGCCGATCGGGCCGCTGCTGGTCGTGGCGACCGCGCGCTCATAGGCGGGAAGCGTGATCCGTTTGTAGGGCACGGCCGCACCGTCGGCCTTTCCGCCGAGCTCGGTCAGCCGCGCTTCATAGGCCTGCCGCTCGCCGATCTTGTCGACCAGCTTGAGCTTGAGCGCGACCTGCGAGGAGGACGGGCCGTTGGCCGCGGTCGCCGCGACCTGGTCGGTCAGATAGGCGTTGATCCCCGCGATGGCCGCCGGGCGCGCCTTCGCCACGTCTTCCTTCCACGTTTCGAGCAGAGCGTCGCCCAGCGCCTGCGCGTTTTCGCGCGCCTCGGGCGACATGTCGCTGCGCGTGTACGGCTCGATCCCCGACTTGAAGGTGCCGACGCGGTACGTGTTGGCGGTGACGCCCAGCTTGTCGAGCAGCCCCTTGTAATAGAGGTTGTTGCCGCCCGGCCCGGCCAAGGCGACCGCGCCCAGTTCGGGCAGCCAGATCTCGCTGGCATGCGCGGCCAGCTGATAGCCGTCGTCGGTGTATCCAGTGGCGAAGGCGAGGACCGGCTTGCCGGCCTTGCGAATCGCCGAAATCTCTTCGCCCAGCGCGGCGATCGCCGTCTGGCCGCCGCCGACGAAGCTGTCGAGGTCGAGCGCGACGGCCTTCACCCGCGTATCGGTCTTCGCCTCGCGCAGCACCGCGACGAGATCCCGCAGGCGATGCTCCTTCATCGCCCCGCCGCCCACGGGGGAGAGCGCCGCGAACGGATCGACCGCGGCGGGCTGCTCGACCACGGTGCCGCTAAGCTTGAGCGCCAGCACGCCCTCGCCAACCGGGGCGGGTCGCGACGACAGCGCCATGTAGAGCAGGCCGAAGAACAACAGCATGGCGATGAGGACGAGGGCGTCCTTGATCCCGACCAGCAGTTTCCAGATCGCCGTGACGAAGTGCATGCGCAAAGCTCCTTTGCCCGCCGCTTACCCCAGCGCGCCCGCGGCCCCCAAGGCTTTTCGACGGGCGGCCATTGCCGGGCCGCGCCAAGCTGCTAACGCCGCCGCCATGACCGCGCGGCACGACAAGGGGGCATGGCGGCGCGAGGCCCGCGCGATGCTGGCGCTTGCCTGGCCGCTCGTCCTCGCCAATTTCACGCAGCAGGCGATCAACGCGACCGACGTCCTGCTGGTCGCGCGCCTGGGCGCGCACGAGCTCGCCGCGACCACGCTCGCGCTCAACCTCACCTATACGTTCAACATGCTCCTGTTCGGGCTGGTCACGGCGACCTCGCCGATGATGGCGACCGCGCTCGGGCGGGGGACGCGCACCGTCCGCGACGTCCGCCGGACCTTCCGGGCGGGCCTGTGGCTGCTGGCCTTCGCCTTGCCCGTCTACTGGCTGGTGCTGTGGCAGATCGAGCCGATCATGATCGCCGCGGGGCAGGATCCCGCGTTGGCGGCGAGCGGCGCGACCTTCCTCCACGCCTACATGTGGTGCACCGCGCCGTGGCTGCTGTTCCAGCTGATGCGCAACTTCGTTTCCGCGCTGGAGCGGCCGCGTTCGATCCTCGTGCTCAGCCTGGCCGGAATCGTCATCAACGCCGTCGCCTGCTGGGCGCTGATTTTCGGCAAGCTCGGGCTGCCCGCGCTGGGGCTCGTCGGTGCGGGCGTCGGCAGCACGGTCACGTGGAGCCTGCTGTGCCTCGCGCTGGCGTGGCACATCCGCCGCGACCGTCACTTCCGCCGCTTCGCCCTGTTCGGCCGTTTCTGGCGGCTCGATCTCGAACGCCTGAAAGCGCTCGCCAGGCTGGGCTGGCCGATCGGCATCACCTTCGCGCTCGAAATGGGCGTGTTCGCGCTGGCGGCCTATTTCATGGGCTGGCTCGGCGCGACCGAGGTGGCCGCGCACGCCGTCGCGCTGCAACTGGCGGCCCTGACCTTCATGGTGCCGCTGGGGCTGGGGCAGGCGGCCACGGTGCGCGTCGGGCTGATGCTCGGCCGCGGCGATCCCGACGGCGTGACGCGCGCGGGCTGGACGGCCTGGGTAATGGGCGTCGCGTTCATGGGCGTGATGGCGATCGGCATGTGGCTGTTCCCGCGGCCGCTGGTCGGCCTGTTCCTCGACGACACGCCTGCCAACGCGCCGGTCATCGCGCTGGCGGTCCAGTTCCTGATCGTCGCCGCCGCCTTCCAACTGGCCGACGGGGCGCAGGTCATCGGCGCGGGCATGCTGCGCGGGCTCCACGACACGCGCGTGCCCCTGCTGTTCGCGCTGGTCGGCTATTGGGTCGTGGGCCTCGGTACCGGCACGTGGCTGGCGTTCGGGGCCGACTGGCGCGGGGTCGGCATCTGGGTGGGCCTCGCGACCGGGCTCACCGCCGTCGCCGCCCTGATGCTCTATCGCTGGCGCCGTCGCGAGCGGCTCGGCCTGCTGCCGGTGATCGCCGCCTAGCGCGCCCAGGGCTCCGGGCCATATTCCCAAGCCCATGGCATCCCGGTTTCCCCCAGCAATCGACGGACGATGCCGGGGAAGGACCTTTCCGCCCGCACGTCGTTGGCAAGGATCACGACGCAGCGCTTCGTCTCGATCAGGCAGACCATCATGTTCGCGGTCGAATCGTTGTGCCCGCCCTTGAAGAAGCCTCGTCCCTGCGGCCCCTCGAACACAATGATCCCGAGACCGGTGGCCAAGTCCGGAATTCGCTTGTCGGGCGGCGCTTCCGGTTGGAGCGAGGGAAATTGCGAAGTCGTAGTGATCGGTAGTTGAGGCGTGGCCATCGCATCCCGGATCGGCCGGTCACCCACCAACATTGCGGCGAATTTCGCGATATCGGCGATGCTCGTGTCCATCGATCCCGCCGCCCGTACCCGCGACCGCTCGTCGTGCGGTTCGACGGTTCCGTCGATTCTCCAGCCGTCGGCGAGATCAGGGCGAAAATCGTCACGCCACTTCATCGACGTGCGGGTCATGTTCAGCGGGTCGAATACCCGCCGCTGCATTTCTGCGCCCACATCGATTTTAAGGCCCTTCTCGATCGCATATTGCAGCAGGATCAGCCCGTCACCGGAATAGGCATAGCGGCTGCCAGGATCGAAATGGATTTTCAGCCGTCCGTCGGGTTCGAGGAAACCGAAATTGGCGAACCCGCTGCGGTGGCTGAGCAATATTCTCGGCGTCAGACGTCGCCACCGTGGGTCGTCCTTCAGCGGCCGGTAATCGGCATAGGCTTCCTGCGGGTCGGCAAAGTCCGTCAGGTCGGGCACGATCTCGGCGATCGGCTGATCCAGCCCAATCCTACCCTCGGCTGCCAATTGCAGGACGGTATAAGCGAACACCGTTTTGGTCAGCGAAGCGCCGTACATCACGGTCGCCTCGCCCAGCGGGTCGCCAGCGGCGTTGCGGACGCCAAACGCGCCGACCGCGCGCACCGCACCGTCGTCGATTACCGCAATAGCCAACCCTTTCGCGCCGGAGATAGCCATTGCCTCGCCGGCAATGGGGTCAAGCGGCGGCGCGTCCAGGGGCGCAGTCGTGGCACAGGCAGCCAGGCTAATCCCTCCCATGACGACGAGAAAGCGGCCGGTGATCATCGCCGCGATGCTACTGCACGCCGCTGCTCCGTCAATCGAACAGACGTTACGCCTCGATCGTCACGCTGTCGCCGACCTTGGTCCAGCCGTACAGCGTCTTGGCCATCGCCGGGGGAAGGCGGATGCAGCCGTGGCTGGCGGGATAGCCCGGCACCACGCCGGCGTGGAAGGCGCGGCCCCATTTGTCGAGGCGCTGCATGAACGGCATCGGCGCGTTCGAATATTTGTTCGACCGGTGGAAAGGCTTCTTCTGCAGGATCGTCCACGTGCCCGGATCGGTCGGATGATCGGCGGTGCCATGGCTGTGGGTCGAAATGGCGATCAGCTGGTCTGCCTTGTAGACGTAGGTGCGCTGGTGGCGAAGCGAGACGAGGATTCGCACCGGCCCGGCGGCGGGGATCGCGGCCTTCGGTAGCACCTTGTAGTCGCCGGGCTTGAGGGCAGTCGTGCCGAACTTGGCCGTCGCCTCGGATTCGGCGGCGACCGTTAGCGGGTTGGTCACCGGCGCCGGCGGCGCCTCCGCGCGGCGCTCAGGCACGGGGGTGGTCGCGCAGCCGGCAAGCAGGGCGAGCGACGCCGCGATTAAGATTTTCTTCATGGAGAATCAGCGCCTTACATGGTTAATTTATCGCTGATCTGAGCCGTTTTTTAAGCGCCGCGCAAGCCTTGCCCGGATCGTCGGGCCCGCCCCCATTGACGTGTAGGAATGCGGCTCCCATATGCCGCTCGTCGCTTGGCACTCGCGCTTGTCGAGTGCCAGACGAACCATTTTTCAAACGAAGCAACAAGGGTAGCAGAACCATGGGTTTCAGGCCGCTTCATGACCGTGTCCTCGTCCGCCGCGTCGAGGCCGAGGAAAAGACCGCCGGCGGGATCATTATCCCCGATTCGGCCAAGGAAAAGCCGCAGGAAGGCGAAGTCGTCGCCGTCGGCTCGGGCGCCAAGGCCGAGGACGGCTCGGTGACCCCGCTCGATGTCAAGGCGGGCGACCGCATCCTGTTCGGCAAGTGGTCGGGCACCGAAGTGAAGATCGAGGGCGAAGACCTCATCATCATGAAGGAAAGCGACATCCTGGGCATCGTCGCCTGAGGCGCGACCCGGCACGCTTTTTCATTTTCCAGTAATCACTCAATCCAAGGAACAAGCACATGGCTGCCAAGGACGTGAAATTCAGCCGCGATGCGCGTGAGCGCATCCTTCGTGGCGTCGACATCCTCGCCGACGCCGTCAAGGTGACGCTGGGCCCGAAGGGCCGCAACGTCGTCATCGACAAGAGCTTCGGCGCCCCGCGCATCACCAAGGACGGCGTCAGCGTCGCCAAGGAAATCGAGCTCAAGGACAAGTTCGAGAATATGGGCGCGCAGATGCTGCGCGAGGTCGCCTCGAAGACCAACGATCTCGCCGGTGACGGCACCACCACCGCGACCGTTCTCGCCCAGGCGATCGTTCGCGAGGGCATGAAGTCGGTCGCCGCCGGCATGAACCCGATGGACCTCAAGCGCGGCATCGACCTCGCGGTGACCAAGG
>CAZKCD010000001.1:64776-75634 GCA_964551235.1 uncultured Sphingomonas sp. | reverse complement strand
GGCTACCATGCCGCTTTGCCGATATCTAGCTTTTCGCGCGCCTCCCGATCGATGGAAAATCGCAGGAAATCAGCGGTTTCGTCGATCTGTGCCGAAAATTCCACGGGAGCGACGGCATAGGCTTCCAGCAGCGCCGCATAACCGGCCGCATCGCCAAGGTAGCGGTCGGCGGGCGCCCCGTCAGGCGCCGCGCGCTCGACGGCGACCCCTTCCATCCGCGCGGCGATCGCGGCGGCGAAGTCGCCCAGCTCCATCGCCGTCCCGCCCGTGTCGAATCGGACGGCTCCGTCGCGCCCGTCCAGCAGGATCGCCAGCGCCAGCGACAGAAGTTCACGGATCGCTACATAGCCGCGCCATACCTCGTGCCCCGCCGCGATCTGGATCGGCCCGCCCGCCAGCGCCGCCAGCAGGAAGCTGGACAGCGCGTAGCTCGACCTCTTGTTGATGTAGGGCCCCGACAGGTTGAACAGCCGCCCGATCGCCAGCCGCCGCCCGTCCGTCGCAGCCCAGGTCACGAAGGCGTCCTCCTGCGCGCGCTTCATCGCGCCGTAGAGCCGCATCGCGGGCGACGCTTCCGGTGCATCGGCCAACCGCGCCGCGCCCGAGGAGGCGACGAAGACCCCCTCGGCGCCGATCGCGTCGAGCGCGTCGAGCACCTCCGCGTCGATGGCGGCATTGGCCGCGCGGAACGCCGTCGCGTCCATCGCCTCGGCGCGGTCCTTGGTCAGGAAGGCGAAGTGGAGCAGCAGCGTCGGTGCCGGCGCCAGCGTGCCCAGTTCCGCCAGCGGCCGCTGCGCGATCCGCGTGCCGTCCAGCAGCGTCAGCGTCCGCGCCGACGACCCGAAGCATTGCACCCGCTCTCTGAACGCGTCGCCCAGCGCCCGCGCCAGCAGGTCGAGGCTCGCCATGCCGATCCACCCGCCCGCGCCGGTCACGACGATCCGCCGTCCGCTGGTCCGAAGCGCCTCGGCCACCGCCGCCTCCAGCCGGTGGTTCGCCAGCGCGCTCACCGTCACGCCGCCTCCGCCAAATGATGCGCGACCAGGGCGCCGAAGCTGGCGAAGGTCGGAAAGCCCTCGCGCACCATGTGCGCCTCGGCATAGCCGTAGCCGACGTGAAGGAACGGCGTTCCCAGCGCTGCCGCGGTCTGCCGGTCGACTTCGCTGTCGCCGACATAGGTCACCTCGTGCGCACCCAGCCCCATCGCCTCCAGCGCACGCGCGCCGATCGCGGGGGCGGGCTTTAGCGGACGGTCCGGCATGCTTCCCGCCACCGCCGCGAACAGCGGCCCCAGCGCCAGGTCGCGTACCACCTTCTCGCACAACGGCTGCGGCTTGTTCGAACAGATGGCCATGGCCACCCCCGCCGCGCCCAGCGCTTCCAGCCCGTCGCGCACCCCGTCGTACAGGCAGGTCGCGGGGGTCGGCCGCGCCGCGTAAAGATCGCGGAATTCGGCGATGTCTTGCGCCGGGTCGGTCGCGTCGGCGGCCAGCATCGCCGCCACCAGCTGCTCGCCGCTGCGGGTCAAGTGCGGGCGGGCATCGCCCGGCGTCACGCGGCGTCCGGTGCCACGCGCGGCCAGCATCGCGTTGATGATTCCCGCGATCAGCGGCGCGCTGTCGATCAGCGTCCCGTCGAGGTCGAAGAGGATGCCGCGGGCGCGCATCTCACTCCGGCACCGCCAGCGCGCGCTCCAGCTCGTCGCGCGGCAGGAACGGCGCCATGTCCTCCATCGGCGCGGTCACCATCGTGCCGTCCTCCAACCGCCGCGAGGACACCTTGGGCGCGAAATTCTGATCCTTGTCGACCATGATCTCGCAGATCGCCGGCCCTTGCGCCGCCAGCGTCTCGGTCACCGCCCGCGCCATGTCGGCATGGTCGCTGGTGCGCGTGTAGGCCAAGCCGAAGGCCGCGGCGATCTTGCCGAAATCGGGGAAGGTGATCCCCGAATCCGGCCCGCAGCCGACCGAATAGCCGTCGAAATAGGCCTGCTGCGACTGCCGGATCGAATGGTATCCGCTGTTGTTATAGAGGAAGATCTTGGCCGGGATCCGCTGCCCGACGATGGTCTGCAATTCCTGCAGATTCTGCATGATGCTGCCGTCGCCCGCCAGGCAGATGATCCGCTCCGCCGATGCGGGCATGGCGTGCCACGCCCCGATCGTCGCCGGCAGGTCATAGCCCATCGAGGCCGCGCCGCTGTTCGAATAGAGCCGCTGCCCACGCTTCAGCTTGGCGACCTGCACCGTCACCACTGCGGCGGTGGCGTCGGCCATCACAATCACCTCGTCCTCGCGCAATTGCGCGAACAGGGTCTCGACGAAGCAATAGGGGTTCACGGTGCCGACCGTGTTCCAATAATCGGGGACCAATGCCGGATAGGCGCGGCGGCGTTCCTGCCCCCATTCGACATAGGCGCCGTGCGACGCGGGCGCCTCGTACCCGTCCAGCTCCTCCTCCAGCACGGCTAGGAACTCGGCCAGGTGCGCGTGGATCGGCAGGTCGACCGACAGCGTCGGCTTGGCCAGTTCGGCGGCGTCGATATCGACCATCGCCAGCTTGGCCTCCGGCGCGAAGGCCGCGAAATTGTAGCTGATCTGGCGGATGTTGAGACGGCAGCCCAGCACGATCACCAGGTCGGCCCTCTGCACCGCGAAATTGCCCGCGCGGTCGCCCACCGTACCGGGCCGGCCGACGTATAGCGGATGATCGTCGGCGACCACGTCTTGCGCGTTCCACGCCGGCGCGACGGCGATGCCCAGCTTGTCGACGACCCGCAGGAAGGCGTCGTGCGCGCCGGCGATCCGGACGCCCGTCCCCGGCATCAGCACGGGGCGCTTTGCTGCCTTCAGCATTGCGATCAGCTGGCGCGCCGGTTTGCGCAGTTCCTCGCCGCGGCGCCAGCCATATTCGGCCGGGACGGCATAGTCGCGCCCGTAACCCTCGGCGACGGGATCGAAGCCGTGGAGACTGTCCGGGTCGATCGGCGCGGCCTGCACGTCGATCGGGATGTCGAGCCACACCGGACCCGGTCGTCCGGTCTCGGCCAGCCACAGCGCCTTTTCCAAGAGGTAACGGATGTCGGCGGGGTTGGAGACCAGCGCCGCGAACTTGGTGATCGGCGTCACCATCGCGACGATGTCGGCTTCCTGGTCGCCCAGCTGGCGCAGCCTGACCGGCGCGTTCTCGCGCAACGTCTCGCGCTTTACCTGGCCCGACAGGACGATCATGCCGATCGAATCGGTGTAGGCGCCGTGCACGCCGTTCAGCGCGTTGATCCCGCCCGGTCCGGTGGTGACGTTCAGCGCCGCCAGCCGGCCCGACAGGCGGGTGTAGCTCTCCGCCGCCATCGCCAGTGCCTGCTCGTGGTGGCAGCAGACGTAGGTCAGTCCCTCGGCGCGGCCCAGCGCGTCGTTGAGGTGCATCGCCCCGCCGCCGGTCAGCATGAAGACATGGCGGATGCCATGCTCGACCAGGCGCGCGGCGACATAGTCGGAAAGTCTCACGGTCATGGCAACGTCCGCAGCAGGAGTGGGATCAGCTATTGGCTTCCGACGGCGTCCGGATGTCTTCTTCTTCGACCTCCAGCCCGCGGTCGGCGATCATCGCGACCAGCGCCGCGTCCTTCAGCACCGGGGCGTCGATGCCGTCGATGCATACCGCCTCGTGCGCCTTGACCGCCTTGGTCATCACTTCGCCGCCGACGAATTCGCGCGTGGAAAGCTGGCCCTTTAGCAACGGCACCGCGAAATAGACGTCGTCGTGGGTCAGCGCCTGGTAGGGCTCGAGGTCGCGCTTGGCATAGACGCCGCGGACCAGCGCATCGAGGTAGCGGCGCTCGCCTTCGGGCACCGTGCGGCGCTCGGTGCCGGCGCCGCCGCACATCTCCTTTGCCTTCTTGAAGGCCCGGAACCAGATGTCGGCCTGCTCGGGCTTGGTGCAATAGGGGCTGACCGGCACGCCCTCATGGTCGATGTCGATGTGCCGTTCGAACGTGCGCGCGCCCTTGCCGTAGGCGATCAGCATCGAATCGCGCCAGTCGCGGTGCTCGTGGGTCGACAGGCCGATGGTGATGTTCGGATAGCGTGCCCTGAGGTGATCGATCTGGTTGAGCTCGAGGTCGCTGTCCTCGGACGGGTAGAGCGAGACGCAATGGTTGAGCGCGAAGGGAATGTCGCGCGCCGCGAAAAAGGCCACCAGCTCGTCGATATGGTGGAGGTCCGCGCCGCCCGACGAAGCGATCACCGGCAGGCCGGTCGACGCGATCTTGGCCAGCAGCGTCTTGTCGCGGATGTCGGAACTGGCGATCTTGAGGATGTCGACGCCGAACTCGACGCACTTGTCGACCGACACTTCGTCGAACGGCGTGACCATCGTCACCATGCCGCGCTCGCGCACCGCCTCGACCATCTGCCGTTGCTCGTCCCAGCTCAGCTGCGTCGCCAGCGTCTTCTTAATGTAGCGCACGTCGCCGCGGTCGCGAAAATCGCGGTGGATGAAATTGTCCACGTCGCGGAACTGCAGCTTGATCGCGGCGTGGACGCCGTTGAAGCGCACCACCCGCGCGAAATCGTCGACGATCTTCAGCCCGCGCTCGATCTTCCCCCAGTGGTTGTTGGCGAGCTCGAGGACGAACAGCTCGTCGAAAATCTGGTCTGGCACGTCACTTCTCCAGGGGACGGTTCACGATGCCCCCGTCATGGGAATGGAATGATCAGGATTGCCCCTGATCGACGAATTTCTTCATGGTTTCAACGGCATAAAGCAAATGATCAGGCCCAAGGCCGGGGTACAGGCCGATCCAGAAGGTGCGGTCGGTCACGATGTCCGCATTGGCTAGGTCGCCGACCACTCGATACGGGCGGTCCTTCATGTAGGGCTGGCGGATCAAATTGCCGCCGAACAGCAGGCGGGTCCCGATCCGGTGCGCGTCGAGGTGCCGGACCAGCGCGTCGCGCATCCCGTCACCGGGTGCCCGCAGGGTGATCGGGTAGCCGAACCAGGACGGCTGGCTGTTGGGCGTCGCCTCGGGAAGGATGAACAGCTCCTCCATCGGCTTCAGCATCTCGGTCAGCAGGTCGAAATTGCGCTGCCGCGCGGCGATGAAGTCGTCCAGCCGGTCGAGCTGCGCCAGCCCGACCGCTGCCTGCATGTCGGTGATCTTCAGGTTATAGCCGCAGTGGCTGTAGGTATATTTGTGATCGTAGCCCATCGGCAGGTCGCCGAGCTTGCGGCAGAACCGTTTGCCGCAGGTGTTGTCCACGCCCGGCGCGCACCAGCAGTCGCGGCCCCAGTCGCGCATCGATTCGATGACGCGCTTCAGCCGCGGCCGGTCGGTGAACACCGCGCCGCCTTCGCCCATCGTGATGTGGTGCGCGGGGTAGAAGCTGAGCGTACCGATATGCCCGAACGTGCCGACACCCTGCCCGTCATAGGTCGCGCCCAGCGCGTCGCAGCAATCCTCGACGACGAACAGATTGTACTTTTCCGCGACGCGCATGACCTCGGCAAGGTCGAACGGATTGCCAAGCGTGTGGGCGATCATGATCGCGCGCGTCTTCTCGCTGACCGCCGCCTCGATCATGTCGGGCTTGATGTTGTAGGTCGGGATGTCGACGTCGACGAACACCGGGACCAGCCCGTATTGCAGCGAGGGATTGACCGTGGTCGGGAACCCCGTCGCGACCGTGATCACCTCGTCGCCGTGCTTCAGCGCCTCGCCGCGCAGATAGTGCGAGGTCAGCGACGACAGGGCCAGCAAATTGGCCGACGATCCCGAATTGGTGGTCAGCGCATGGCGCACGCCCACCCGCCGAGCCAGCCGCTCCTCGAAGGCCGCGTTGAATCGCCCCGTGGTCAGCCAGAAGTCGAGCGAGCTGTCGACCAGCGAGCGCATCTCCTCGGCGCCATAGACCTTGCCCGACACCGGCACCGCGCTTTCGCCCGGAAGGAACGCCTTCGGCGCATGGTGCCGCCGCGCATATTCGCCGACGAGGTCGAGGATCATCGCGCGCAGTTCGGCCTCGCCGGTCTCCTGCGCCAGCGCCATCAGGTCGTGGGAGCTTTCGCGCTCACCCATCACACGCGTTCCACTTCGTTCGTTGCGCCATAGGCGCGCAGTTGCCCGGTGCTGACGGCGCGCGCATCGGCGCCATCGGCGACGGCGCGGTGCCAATCGACGACCATTGCCAGCGCCTCTTCGAGACAAAGCGCCGGTCGCCAGCCGAGTTCCCGCCGCGCCCGCGAACTGTCGAGGCTCAGCAGGGTCGCCTCGTGCGGCCGCGGGCCATCCTGCGCCTGCCAGTCCGGGCCGCCCCATCGTTCGACCAGGCGGTCGGCGATCCACGAAACCGGGCGGCTGTCGTCGGCCGACGGCCCGAAGTTCCAGCCGGTCGTCGCCGATCGGTCGCCCGCCAGCAGCCGCTCGCCCAGCGCAAGATAGCCGGCCAGCGCGTCGAGCACATGCTGCCACGGCCGGACCGACCCGGGCGAGCGGATCGCGGGGGCCTCGCCGGCGATCATCGCGCGGATGAGGTCGGGAACCAGCCGGTCTCCGGCCCAATCGCCGCCACCGATGACGTTGCCGGCGCGGGCCGAGGCGACCAGCGCGCCTTCCCCAAAGAAGGACCGCCGCCACGACGCGATCGCCAGCTCGGCCGCGCCCTTGCTGCTGCTATAGGGGTCGTGCCCGCCCATGGGGTCGCTCTCGCGATAGGGCCAGGCCCATTCGCGATTCTCGTAGCATTTGTCGCTGGTGACACAGACGATCGCCTTGACGCTCTCGACCGCTCGGCACGCCTCCAGCACGTGGATCGTGCCCATGACGTTGGTCGCATAGGTCGCGACCGGGTCGGCATAGGAGGCGCGCACCAGCGGCTGCGCGGCCAGGTGAAAGACGATGTCCGGCCGGCAGTCCGCGACCACTTGGGCGACCAGCGTGTCGTCGCGAATGTCGCCTTCGACGTGGGTGACCAGCTCGCCCAGCCGCACCTGCCCGAAGAAATTCGGCTCGGTCGCCGGCGGCAGCGCCAGGCCCGTCACGTCGGCGCCAAGCTCGCGCAGCCACAGCGCCAGCCACCCGCCCTTGAAGCCGGTGTGTCCGGTCACGAGCACGCGGCGCCCGTTCATGGCGCTGCTCCTCACCAGCATTTCCACGGCGCCCCGTCGCGCCACAGCGCCTCGAGATGCTGCTTGTCGCGCAGCGTATCCATCGGCTGCCAGAAGCCGTCGTGGCGGAAGGCGACCAGCTCGCCGCTCGCCGCCAATCGCTCCAGCGGCTCCTGCTCCCACGCGGTCTGCGGACCGTCGATCAGGGCGATCACGTCAGGCTCGACGACGAAGAAGCCGCCGTTGATCGTGCCGCCGTCGCCGTCCGGCTTCTCCTTGAAAGCGCGGACCCGCTCGCCCTCGATCTGTAGCGCCCCGAAACGCCCCGGCGGCTGGACCGCGGTGATCGTCGCCTTGCGGCCATGCGCGCGGTGGAAGGCGATCAGCGCGCCGATATCGACCGACGCCACGCCGTCGCCATAGGTTAGGCAGAAGGGCGTATCCGGGTCGATATGGTCGCGAACCGCTTTCAGCCGCCCGCCGGTCTGCGTGTCGGCGCCAGTCTCGACCAGCGTGATCCGCCACGGCTCGCTCCAGTTCTGGTGAACTTCCAGCGCGTTTTTCTTGAGGTCAATCGTGACGTCGGCGGTGTGCAGGAAGTAATTGGCGAAATATTCCTTGATCAGATAACCCTTGTAGCCAAGGCAGACGATGAAATCGTTCACGCCGTGGGCCGAATAGATTTTCATGATGTGCCAGAGGATCGGCATGCCGCCGATCTCGATCATCGGCTTGGGGCGAACGGATGTCTCCTCGCCCAGCCTCGTCCCGAGGCCTCCCGCCAGAATGACCGCCTGCACCGCCTTCGTCCTCCATCGCTTCCCTGATCCGCCCGGCGCGCGCGCTTTCGGTCGGAAACTATTCACCGATTTCGCGAAACTCGTGACAGTTATTCGCCGTAGATCGACGGCGACGGGCATAGAAGCGCGACGAATATTTCGCCAGCCTATAATTCCCGTACAACCTTTTCCGATTACGGCGTTTTTGTCGTGACAATCCTCACGACCGGACCGCCGGATTGGCCGGGCACGGGCCGGAACAGCGCCGCCGTGCGACCCTTGCCCATCACTGCGCTGTAGGTCGCCAGCTGCTCGGGATAGGCCGCCGCTTCGGCCAAGTAACGGTCGTAGTAGGTGAGGACGTAATAATCCGCCCGGCATCCCGCGATACGGTCGGGGGTGATATTGCCCAGGTCGACGATCGCCTTGCCCTTGCGAAGCGCCTGGAAGCGATCGAAATCGACGCCCCCGCGCAGCGCCGCGACCCCGTCGATGCAGCCCGCGCTGCCCACCGGGAACAGGATCCGCCATGGCCGGTCGCGTACCGCCAGTTCAAGATGCTCGTAGACTACCGTGCTGCCCGCCGGGATGTTGTCCTCGACCCAGCGCAAGGCGGCGGTGCGCGTGTCGTTGGCGCGCTCGCGCCGCTGGTCCACCGCCCCAGCGACCGACGGCGCCAGCACGAGCGCTGCCAGCGCGACGGCCAGCACCCGCCCCGCGACCGGCGGCGCGATTGCCGCAAGCCGCGTCATCCCCGCCGCCACCGCCGCGCCCGCCGCGATGCACAGCATCGGCAGCGCCGGCAGCACCCAGCGGGTCCACACCATGTGCTGGCTGCCGATCAGGAGGAGGAAGGCCGCCGCCGCCGGGATGCTGGTGAAAAGCGCCAGCCGGTTCTGCCGCGCGGAAACGACCAGCCCGACGGCCATGGCCGCAAGCCCGGCGATGCCCAGCGACGGCGCGAGGGCCTGGCGCGCGTAGAAGAGGAGGTTGCCGGCCAGCCCGTGCCCGCTCTGCGTCAGGTGGCCCGGCTTCATTTCGCCCGCTGCGTTGGCGATCACCGTCGGCCAGTCGAGGAAGATGTAGGGGGAGGCGAGGAAGACCCCTGCAAGCGTCGCTGCCCCCGCCAGCACCAGCCCCCGCATCGCGGCGCGCTCGCCCCGCCATGCGGCGGCCCCGACGATCGCGACGACGATCGTCGCGGCGGGCCATTTGGTGGCGATGGCGAAGCCGGCGAACAGGCCCGCCCACGCATAATCGCGGACACGTCCCCGCTCGACCATCACCAGCGCGAACCACAGCGACGCCAGCATGAAGGCGCTGGCCATGATGTCGGTGCGGATGACCTGCGACCAGCCGATGTGCAGGCCGTTAAGCGCCAGCAGCGCCGCCGCCACCAGCCCCGCCGTGCGGCCGTGCAGCCGCGCGCCCACGGCGTAGGTCAGCGCGACGCACAGCAGCCCGAAGGTCGCCATCGCGATCCGGGCGGGCAGGAACAGCATCGCCGGATCGGCATAGGCCGCCTTCGCGAACGCGGCCGGGTCGGCATAATGGCCGGCCGCGATCCCCGCATAGGCGACGGCCGCGTCGATGGCCGCGATCAGCGTGATGGTGGTCGAACCGGGGTGGCCGAACCAGCCGGGATTGAGCGTCCCCTCGGCCAACATCTTGAGCGCGACGATCATGAAGATGGGCTCGTCCGGGTCGTACATGCCCGGCAGGCCGAAGCCGATGTTGGTCAACCGCAGCGCGGCCCCGACCAGCAGGATCGCGGCGAGCGCGGCGAACGGCAGGATGCGTTTCGATTGCACGGTCAGGCCGCCACTCCGGTCGGCGAATAAGAAAGGCCGGCCCGCGCCCTAACGACGGGCGGGGCCGGCCTCAAGAGGTTCGCGGACGCGCGTGCCGTTAAAGCAGGGCGTCGGCCGGCTGGACAACCCAGACGTTGGGCACCAGCGTCGTCGAGTTGGCGTCGTTGGCGACATAACCGCCAGTGGCGGTGCCCAGCCAGTTGGCCAGCGTGCCGTCACTGTTGCGCCATAGGATGTCGTCGCGCCCGTCGCCGTTATAGTCGCCGATCGACACGACTTCCCAGGTCAGCGGCACGAAATAGCCCGAGTTGGCGCCGTTCGGCGTGAAGCCGCCGTTCGCGTTGCCCAGCCAGTTCGAGATGTTGCCCGTCGAATCGCGCCACAGGATGTCGTCGCGTCCGTCGCCGTTGAAGTCGCCGGTGCCGATCACCTGGAAGGCGTTGGGCACATTGACCGCCGCGTTGGCGTCGTTGGCGACATAGCCGCCGTTGGCCTGGCCCAGCCAGTTGGAGATGGTGCCGTCGGTGTTGCGCCACAGGATGTCGTCGCGCCCGTCGCCGTTGAAGTCGCCCAGGCCCACGATCTGCCAGCTGTTGCTGACGTTGACCGCGGCGTTGGCGTTGTTCGGCGTGTAGCCGCCGGCCGCCGTGCCGAGCCAGTTGGAGATGGTGCCGTCGGTGTTGCGCCACAGGATGTCGTCGCGCCCGTCGCCGTTGAAGTCGGCAAGCCCGACGACCGCCCAGGCGTTCGGCACGTTGACCGCGCCGTTGGCGTTGTTCGCCACGAAGCCGCCGTTGGCCTGGCCCAGCCAGTTCGAGATGGTGCCGTCGGTATTGCGCCACAGGATGTCGTCGCGCCCGTCGCCGTTGATGTCGCCGGTCGCGACCACGGTCCACGACGTCGCGACGATCGTCGCCGCATTGGCGTTGTTCTGGACGAAGCCGCCATTGGCTTGGCCCAGCCAGTTGCTCAGTTGGCCGTCGACGTTGCGCCACAGGATGTCGCTGCGGCCGTCGCCGTTGAAATCGTTGGCGACGTCGTTGACCGCCGGCACGCTGTTGATGACGATCTGAACACCGCCGCCCGCCGCAGCGCTCGCCGCCAGCGTGCCGCCGACCACCGGGGCGCTCAGTGTCAGGCTGCCGCCCGTGTAATTGAGCG
>CAZKCD010000001.1:0-64766 GCA_964551235.1 uncultured Sphingomonas sp. | reverse complement strand
CGTCAGCGAGAAGGTGAAGCCTGCAAGCGTGGCGTTGGTGATGATGATGGTGTCGCCGACGCCGAAATCGACGATCGTGTCGCCGCTGAAGTTGGCGGCTGTGTCGCGGAAGATGTCGTTGCCGGTGCCGCCGCTCAACAGGTCGCTACCAATGCCGCCCACCAAAGTGTCGTTGCCAGAGTCACCGCTGAGCAAATCGCTACCAGCGTTACCGGTTAAAACGTTATTGGCAGAATTGCCAAGAAGAGTGTCGTTACCGGAACCGCCAATAGCATTCTCGATTACCGTGCCGAAGCCGATCGTCACGTTGCCGATCTGCCCGCCGACATTCGAATAGGTTTCCTGCGTCAGGTTGATTCGCTGGTCGGTGGTGAAAAGCGAATAGTCGAGCGTGTCGGTCCCGCCGCTGTCGACGATCGTGTAGGCTTCGGGAAGGACGCCGACCGTCGCGGTGTAAACGGCGCGGCCGCTGTTGTTGTTGAAGCCGTAGGTCGTGTCGCCCGTGCGGGTTGTCGTCGACAGGCCGTATAGCATCTGCATCGCGCGAATATCCGCCGGCATCGGCGAGCGCGCGTTGGTCGCCGAAAAGCCGAGGTCGGCGTAATAGGTGCTCTCGTTCTGGTCGAAATAGGACATCACGGTCGATGCCCAGCTGTCGTTGAGGAACAGCGCGTCGTCCGCGAACGTGGCGGTCGAATTGTAGAAACCGCCATGGCCGAGGCCCAGCGCGTGGCCGATCTCGTGCAGGTAGGTCTGGAAGGAATAGGTCGAATTGGACGTGCCGTAGTCGGCCAGCCACTGGGTCGAGATGTTGACGTGCGACGAGATGATGAAGCCGCCCGACGTCGTCGAGGTCGAAAAGGCGCCCGCCTCATTGTCGTCGAAGGTCATCTGGCCGCCGGTCGTGACTTCCTGGAACGAGACGCCGATGACGTCCGACCACATCGCCAGCGCTTCGCGCGCCAACGCTTGCCCCGCCGCCGTCAGCGCGGTCAGGTTGACGGTGATGATACCGCCCTGCGTCACGTTGAAGTGGCGGTCGTCATTGCCCCAATAGCCGTCCGCCAGGTGGGTCGCGATCTGGGTGAAGGTCGCCACCGGCGGCGGCGAATAGGGCACGATCGCGACCGTGTAGGTGCCGCTGCCCGCGTCGTTCCAGGCGCCGACGTCGATATAGTAAGTGCCGGTCGTCGTCGCGGTGAAAACGATGCGCGAATCGAGCACCTGGCCGGTGTTGAGGTCGTCGTTTTCCGCCAGCAGGGCACCCCCGGCATCGCGGAGGCGAAGGTACGGGTCGACCAGCGTCCCGCCGGTCAGCGTGATGATGTACTTCTCGCCGGCGACCAGCGTCACCCGGATCCAATCGTGATCGCCGGTGACCTCGAGCGAATCCGTCAGGTTCCCACCAACCGCAAGGCTCGTCGTGGTCGCGCTGCTACCGGGAATATCAGGCATCGTCGTCTCTCATTTCCTGTTGTTTGACCGCGCGCGCTAGGGTTGCGGGATGATGAAGCGTGGCGTCGTTCCGCCCGAAGGACAAGGGGAAAGACACGGCGAAATCAGTGCTGGTGGCCGGCGGCCTTGACGACCTGCTCGACGAGGGTGGCGGCAAAGCGGTCGACCGAGCCCGCCGAGATCGGGCGGTCGGCGGAATCGAGCCGGAAGGGCGGGAGGACCTTGCCTTTGGCGGTGGTGACTTCGGCGGTCAGCGCCGACGGGCCGGCGACGGTCACGCGAACGCCGAATTTCTGGCCCTTGGCCTTGGCGGCCTTTTCGAAGGCGGCGCAGATGCCCGCCGTCCCGCCGGCGCCGGCAAGCTTGTCGCCGCCGCGCACGGTGCACAGGACATTCATGGACGTGGCCTTCCCCATGGCCGCAGCCTCCCCCACCGGCATGCTCGTCACGAGCGCTACAGCCATCAACCGACCGATCATCCGCATACTCAACCCGGATTGTTTCGCCATCTTGGTATCCCGCAACCTGCCCATAGGCAAGATGCTGATTTGCGGCGATTTTCGTTAATAGCGAGTGAATGCGGGGAGGATGGTGCCTAGGGACGGGATCGAACCGCCGACACTGCGATTTTCAGTCGCATGCTCTACCAACTGAGCTACCTAGGCGCGCCATCGTTCGGGGCAGGACGCCCCGTCAAGCGAAGCGCGCTCTAGCGGTCGTCCATCCCGCTGTCCAGCCCTTCGGGATCGGCGGGCGGACCGGGAATGCGATAGCCCCCGTCCAGCCATTTCAACAGGTCGCGATCCTTGCACCCGCGGCTGCAGAACGGGCGGAATTCCGACCGTTCCGCCTTCCCGCAGATGGGGCACTTCGCCTTGGTCGCCCCCACGCTCAAAGCGCGGCCCGGTACAGCGCCAGCAGCCGCGCACAGGCGCGCTCCGCCCCGGGCTGGGCGTAGGCCGGCGAATCGAGCACGGTCCAGCCATGGTCGCCGTCATAGACCTCGATTTCCGCCGGACGTCCGGCGGCGGTCGCCGCCTCGCGCAGCGCGACCTTGTCGCTTGGCGCCTTGGCATCGTCGTCGCGCGAAATGGCGAACAGGAAGCTGGCGCGGCTCTGGCCCAGAATACGATGCGGGCTGTCGGGCTTGTCGGTCACCAGCCCGCCGCCGTGGAAGGATGCCGCCGCGCGCACGCGGCCGGGAACCGCCACCGCCGAGTGAACGGTGAACGGTCCGCCCATGCAATATCCCTGCACGCCGATGCCCTTGCGGCGATCCACCTCGCGCTGCTGGTCGAGCCAGGTGACCATCGCCCGCGTGTCGGTCGCGATCGCCGCCGGGGTCAGCCCCTGCCGCCACGGGCCGACCGCCTGGAAGCCGCCCTTGGTGCGGAATTCGGCGAAGTCCTGCCAGATCGGTGCCTTGCGCCAGCGATAATATTGGTTGGCGACCAGCACGGCGAAGCCGTCCGCCGCCATCCGCCGCGCCATCGCCTGGAAGGCCGGGCGAAGCCCGGCGATGTCCGGCCAGAAGATCACCGCCGCGCTCGCCCGCCCGCGCGGGGCAACGAAAAAGGCGTCCATCATGCCGTCGCCGGTCGGGATGACCACGTTGCGCTCGACGATGCCGCCGGTCGGGCCGGTGCCGTTGGTCGCGCAGGCGGCCAGCGTCGTCGCCAGGCCCAGCACCGCGAAGCGGCGACGGCTGAGCTCGAGCGCGGCCGGGTCGATGGAATGGTCGCGATCACACATGCAAGAGTCTCCCTGTCTCAACCCCCCGGTGACGGTGGCGTTGCCACCGCGAACGCGCGACACGGGCTAATCGATCCGCCCCGCATGCAGCGCCAGCAATTCATCCGTGCGCACGGCGATTCGCCCGCCGACCTGCCGCTCCAGCGCGGCGATTGAGGCGGGCTCGATCCGCGCCGCGACGCGCGGGTGCGCGACCAGGGTGCCCGTCCCGACATGGCGCCCGGCGCGGCGCAGCAGCGCGCGCGCCTCGAAGGCCGCCCGGTCGGCCGCCAGCTCGACCAGCGACGCGCGCGCCCGCGGCCGCACCACCTGCACCAGCCCGAAGCCGTTCATCTTGGTCTTCTCGAACGGGCGCGGCAGATAATCGTCGAGTATCGCGTCGACCGCCTGGCGCTGCTCGCGCCCTTTCAGCGTCGGAAAGTCGATCCCCACCGGCCCGCCGATGTCGAGCCGCGCCATCGCCCGCGCCGCCGCCCACGCCGCCATCTGCGCCAGCTTGTCGGGCACCAGCCAGCCGTCGACATCGATCATGGTCATCGCCGCGGTCGGCTCGATGCGAAGCTCGCCGCCGTCGAAGCCGACGATCCCGCTGCGCGCTTCCTCCAGCACTTCGTCCCAGCCCTCGATCGTGCCGGGCGCGCCGTCGGCGACGATCGGCGGGGCGGGGCAGGGGGCGGCGTCGGTCACCCGCGCCAGCCCGCGCTTCCAGCCCTCGCGGCCGCCCAGCGCTTCGCGCGTTACCTCGATCGTCAGGGTCCGGCCTTCGCTCACCCCGCTCGCGCCGCGCGGCAGCAGGAATTGCTCGCCGCCCGCCTCGACCGTCATGCGCGGCGCCACCGCGACCAGCTTCGCCTCGAGCACCGTGCCCGCCGGCGTCACGCCCTCGCGGCGCACCCGCGTCTCGACGATTGCGCCCTGTTCGAAGCGCGCCGCGCGCGTCTCGCCGATACCCTGCTCGACGATCCACTCAGGCAAGGGGATAGCCCGCGCTCTTCAGCAAATGCCGCGTCTCCGCCAGCGGCAGGCCGACGACGTTCGAATAGCTGCCCGCGATGTGGCGGACGTAAACCTCCCCATAGCCCTGCAGCGCATAGCCGCCGGCCTTGCCGCGCCACTCGCCGTGACCGGCATAAAAATCGATTTCCTCGGCGCTCAGCCGCTTCATCGCGATCATCGTCTCGACCACGCGGCTCTTGATGCCGCCGCCGGGCAGCGCCAGCGCCACCCCGGTCAGCACGCGGTGCCGCCGCCCGCTCAGCAGCGTCATGCACTGCCGCAGCGTCGCCTCGTCCTCGACCTTGGGGAGGATCCGCCGCCCCACCGCGACCACCGTGTCGGCGGCCAGCGCGATGGCGTCGGGGTGGCGCGCGGCGACCGCCGCCGCTTTCTCCTCGGCCAGGCGCAGCGCGTGCGCCTTGGGCAGCTCGCCCGGCGGCACGCTTTCGTCGATGTCGGCAGGGTCGACCGCGTCCGGCGTCACGCCGATCCGGGCCAGCAGGTCGAGGCGCCGCGGGCTCGCCGAGGCGAGGACCAGCTTCATCGCCGGCCCTTAGGCGTTCGGCGTCGGGCCGCCGCGGCCGGGCATGAAGCGGTAGGTGATGCGCCCCTTTGTCAGGTCGTACGGCGTCAGCTCGACCAGCACTTCGTCGCCGGTCAGCACGCGGATGCGGTTCTTGCGCATCTTGCCGGCCGTATGGCCGAGGATTTCGTGGCCATTCTCCAGCTCGACACGGAACATCGCATTGGGCAGCAGCTCCACGACGCGTCCGCGCATCTCGAGCAGTTCTTCCTTGGCCATGTAATCCTTCGTCACTCAGTTTTCGAAGGCGCTCCTTTAGCCGCCTCTTTCCGTGAAGGAAAGGCGGAGACGCTGGCGGGGACCAGCCGGTCGGTCGGGTTGTGCGCGGCGAGGAATTTTTCCATCCGCCACAGCCAGTCGGCATAGTCGTCGGACAGGTCCACGCTATGGCCCTGCTTGTCGTAATAGATTGCCTCGACGCTCGCCCCGGCCTTCTTGAGCGCCGCCTCCATCTGCTGACTCTGGTCGACCGGCACCGTATCGTCGCGCTTGCCGTGCCCGATCAGCAGCGGCACGCGGAAATTTGCCGCGCGGCGGACGGGCGAGATCGCGGCCATGTCGCCGCGCTTCTCGTCGATGCCGAGCACGCGGTCGCGCCAGTCGCGGTAGTAACGCTTGGCGCCGAACAGCCCGCGGTCGAATTTTAGCTGGTCGCGCACGTTGCTGATCCCGGCCCAGCTGATCGCGCAGCGATAGCGCTCGGGGCTGCGCGCCGGCGCCCACATCGCCGCATAGCCGCCGTAGGATCCGCCGGCGATGCACACCCTCTTGGGATCGACGATGCCCGCCTTCACCAAGTGGTCGATGCCATCTTCCATGTCGTCGATCATCTTGCCGCCGAATTCGCCGAAGCCGCGTTCCACGCCGTGCCGCCCGAAGCCCGTGGTTCCGCGGAATTGCGGCTGCAGCACGACATAACCCCGGCTGGCGAAGAACTGGACCCACGGGTCATAGTCCCAAGTATCGGCGGAAAACGGGCCGCCGTGCGGGAACAGGATCATCGGCATCGCCTTGCCGGTCGAGCCCTTGGGGATCGTCAGGAAGGCGGGAATGTTGAGCCCGTCGCGCGCCGTGTAGTCGATCGACGTCACGGGCGAGAGCGGCTGGCCGACGAGCTTGCCGTAAGGCACCAGCACGATCTTCATCTCGCCCTTGGCGCGGTCAAGCACGTAATAGGTGCCCGGGTCGTCGGGCTTGGTCGAATGGATGAGGATGCGGTTGCGGTCGCGCGACCAGTCGACCAGGGCGTTGTCGGCGTCGGGCGCGGCCTTATCGATCCGTGCCTGCACCTTGGCCAGCTCCGGATCGCTCCAGCGGGTCCGCCAGCGGCGGTCGTGGTAGCGCGCGCCGACAATCCGGTTGGTTCCCGAATCGGTCAGCAGGCGGCCGATGTCGCCGTTGGGATTCTCGAACACCATCGCCCCCGGCTCGACGGTCGCCAGGTCCAGGCGATAAGCGGCGAAACGGCCGTTGACGTGGTTGGACACGACCATCGTCTCGCCGCCCAGCGGGCTGAAATAGACGCCCTCGATGATGTCGACGTCCTTGCGGTCGAACTTACCGACCACCTTGTTCAGCGGCGCGCCCGCCGCGGTCCGGTAATGCAGAGCCCATTTCAGATTTTCGTGGGCCAGCCCACCGCGCACCACGCCGTCGCCGTCCACGAACCAGTGCCAGACGTCGCGGACGCTATCCTGCACCTTGGTGAACGCGCCGCTTCCCAGGTCGACGCGCATCACCGACGGGCTCTTGTCGAACTTGCCGAGGCCGGCGACCAGCGCCGACGCGCCCTTGGGGTCGACGTACAGCACGTCGGTGGCGCGGAAATTGGTCTCGCCGCCATCGATCTGGCGGGTCGCGCCGGTCGCGACGTCGACCACCTTGAGCTGCGCGGTGCCGATATTGATCCCGAGCACCTGCACGTTGAACACGTGGTGCATCACCAGCCGGTCGTTCCCGGCCCAGGCAAGGTCGGACAGCTGGAAGTAGCCGACGTTGATCCGGCGAACGACCTTGCCCGGGTCGGCGACGTCGAGGATGTAGACGAAGTCGGCCCCCGGCCCGGTGCGGTAGGCCGCGATCCGGCTGCCGTCGGGCGACAGGCGGACGACGCTAGCGGTCGACGGCGTTGCCAGCGCCTCGATCGGGATCGGCGCTTCCGCCGCGTGGACCGGCGCACGAGCACCGACCGTCATTCCCAACGCCACCAACGCCAACACGAAACGCGCCATCCTACCCCCTGGCCGAGCGCGCCGAATGAACCAGAGGCGCGGGCCCGGGGCAAGCCGGAAAGGCGGACAAGAAAAGGCGGGCGAAGTTTCCCCCGCCCGCCCTTCATTTCAGCGGCGTGCCGCCGATGGTCGGATCAATGGCCCGCCAGCGCCGCGAGCAGCAGCAGCGCGACGATGTTAGTGATCTTGATCATCGGGTTGACCGCCGGGCCCGCCGTATCCTTGTACGGGTCGCCCACGGTGTCGCCGGTCACCGCGGCCTTATGGGCCTCGCTGCCCTTGCCGCCGTGGTTGCCGTCCTCGATATATTTCTTGGCATTGTCCCACGCGCCGCCGCCCGAGGTCATCGAGATGGCGACGAACAGGCCGCCGACGATGACGCCGAGGAGAAGCGCGCCCAGCGCCGCGAAGCCCTGCTCCTGGCCGGCCACCGCGCTGATCACGAAGTAGACGACGATCGGCGCCAGCACCGGCAACAGCGAGGGGATGATCATCTCCTTGATCGCCGCCTTGGTGACGAGGTCGACCGTGCGGGCGTAGTTGGGCCGCGACGACCCGTCCATGATGCCCGGGTTGCTCGCGAACTGCTCGCGCACGTCCTTGACCACGTCGCCCGCCGCACGGCCGACCGCGGTCATGCCCATCGCGCCGAACAGATAGGGCAGCAGCGCGCCCAGCAGCAGGCCGACGATGACGTACGGATTCTCCAGGCTGAAATCGACGGTCAGGTCCGGGAAGAATTCGCGCAGGTCGGTCGTGTAGGCGGCGAACAGCACCAGCGCGGCAAGGCCGGCCGATCCGATCGCATAGCCCTTGGTCACCGCCTTGGTGGTGTTGCCGACCGCGTCGAGCAGGTCGGTCTTTTCGCGGACGCTGTCATCCAGCCCCGACATTTCGGCGATGCCGCCGGCATTGTCGGTGACCGGCCCGTAGGCGTCGAGCGCCACGACCACGCCGGCCAGCGCCAGCATTGCGGTCGCCGCGTAGGCGATGCCGATGAGGCCCGCCAGCTGGAAGGCGACGATGATTCCGGTGACGATCACCAGCGTCGGCAACGCGGTCGATTCCAGGCTGATCGCCAAGCCCTGGATGACGTTGGTGCCGTGGCCCGTCTCCGACGCCTTGGCGATCGAGCGGACCGGGCGGTAGTTGGTGCCGGTGTAATATTCGGTGATGAAGATGATGATGCCGGTGATGGCCAGCCCCAGCAGCGCGCAATAGAAGAGCGCGCGGCCGTTGAAGTCCATACCCGGAAGCGCCGTTTCCATCCCGCCCAGCGCGATGTCGGTCGAGAACCAGATCGCCGGAATGGCGAGGATCGCGCTGACCCAGAAGCCCTTGTACATCGCGCCCATCACGCTGCCCGACTTGCCGAGCTTCACGAAATAGGTGCCGATGATCGAGGTGATGATGCACACGCCGCCGATCAGCAGCGGCAGCGCCATCAGGTTGGGCAGCATGTCGCCTACGCCTTTCATCAGAAGCGCGGTCAGCACCATGGTGGCGCCGACGGTCACGACATAGGTCTCGAACAGGTCGGCGGCCATGCCGGCGCAGTCGCCGACGTTGTCACCGACGTTGTCGGCGATGACGGCCGGGTTGCGGGGGTCGTCCTCGGGAATGCCCGCCTCGACCTTGCCGACCAGGTCGGCGCCGACGTCGGCGGCCTTGGTGAAGATGCCGCCGCCCAAACGCGCGAAGATCGAGATGAGCGACGCACCGAAGGCCAGGGCGACGAGCCCATCGACCACGGTGCGGTCGTCACCGCCGACGCTGTAGCCGCCCGGCCCGGTGAGGTACCAGTAGAAGACCGCGATCGCGAGCAGGGCGAGGCCGGCCACCAGAAGCCCGGTGATCGCGCCGGCGCGGAACGCCAGCGTCAGGCCCTGCTGCAGGCCCTCGCTCGCCGCCTGCGCGGTGCGCACGTTCGAGCGGACGGAAATGTTCATGCCGATGAAGCCGGCGACCCCCGACAGCACCGCGCCGAGCACGAAGCCCGCCGCCGATACCGGGCCGAGGAAATAGGCGACCAACACCGCGACCACGACGCCGACGATGGCGATGGTGGTATACTGGCGGCGAAGATAGGCCGACGCGCCTTCCTGGATGGCGCTCGCCACCTCGATCATGCGCGCGTTACCGGCCGAGGCGCGTAGCACCTGCTGGCTGGTCAGGATGCCATAGAGCAGCGCAACGACGCCGCAGGCTATCGCGATAAGAACCAAATCCATGTGATGATTTCCCCTTTGAACCCCAGAAACGCGCCGGATCTTTCCGTGCGCGGTGCGAGAATTGCGGGGCAAAGGTGTAACGGCCTTTTGGCCTTAGGCAACCCGCTCCGGTGGAGGGGGCCGCGGGGCGCGAAATAGGGCCCTAGTGGAGCAGCAGCGCGGTCGCCATGCCGGAGCATAGCCCCAGCGCGGCGATCATCCATTGGCGGGCGCTAAGTGCCGCGATGTTCATAGCCGAGATGCTCCGGGACCGGCACGGCCTCGCCGTCGTGGACAAGGGCCAATCCCTCGCCCGGGACGAGCCGCCCGATCGCGGTCAATTTCGGCCCAATTGGTAAAGAATGTCTTAAAGTCTCCTCGTCGACGGAGGAGGAAAAGAGCAAGGCATAATCGTCGCCGCCGGTCGCCGCGAACAGGCGCGCGGCGCGATCGTCACCCCGTGCTTCGATGAAAGAGTCGGACAACGGCACGGCGCCAAGATCGATCTCGGCCCGCACGCCGCTCGCCGCGGCCAACCGCGCCGCGTCGAGCAGCAGCCCGTCCGACACGTCCATCATCGCCCCGACATGCGGCACCAGCATTTTCCCGGGCGTCGTGTGCGGCCATGGCGTTTGATAGCATTCGACCAGGTGACCGGTGGCGCCCGGATCGGCCTGGAGCAGGGCGAGCCCCGCGGCGGCATCGCCGAACGTGCCGATGGCCCACAAGGTCTCGCCGGCCTGCCCGTCGGTTCGCGAGGGCACCCGGCCGTTGGCCCGACCGATCACGGTCATGCCCAGCACGCGCGGGGCGCCGTTTGGAAGCGCAACGGTGTCGCCGCCGCTGAGCGGGAGATAAAATTCGTGGAGCGCCTCGTCGAGGCCGTCGAGGAAGGCGCGTTCCCATTCCCCGTCGCCGCGGATCGTCAGCGACAGGATCGCCAATTCGGGCGTCGCGCCCTTGCCGGCGAGGTCGCTGCAATTGACCGCCGCCAGCTTCCACCCGACCGTTTCCGGCGGGTCCTCGGGGCGGTAATGGACGCCTTCGACGATCGTGTCGTGGCTGATGACGAGATCGCCCAGCACCGCCACGTCGTCCATCAGGCCGCGGGCCGTCTGGGGGTCCGCCATGCGGCGGATGTGGGCGATGATCTCGCGCTCGGTCAGCGACGCACGTCCTTGGCGATGGCGTCGAGCAGGCCGTTGACGAAGCCCTTTTCCTTCGCGTCGAAAAAGGCGTCGGCGACGTCGACATATTCGCTGATCGCGCTGGCGGCCGGCACGTCGGCGCGGGCCATCAGCTCGTAGGTCCCGGCGCGCAGGATGGCCCGCATGGCCTTGTCCAGCCGCGCCAGGCTCCAGCCCTCGGCCAGCTTGGCGGTAATCGCTTGGTCGATCTCGTCGCGGCGCGCATCGACGCCGCTCACCACGTCGTCGAAGAAAGCGATCTCGGCCTCGGCATAGGTCGCGTCCTCGATGGTCGCGCCGATCCGGTGCTCGTGGAACTCGTGCAGCAGGGGCGCCAGCGCGGTGCCCTCCATCTCCATCTGGTAGAGCGCCTGCACCGCGGCAAGCCGCGCGGCGGAACGGGAAAGCGATCGGGTCTGGGCCATGGCGGCGGCCCTTAGCCCTTCTCGCCCGATTGCGAAACCGCCTTGTCGTCCCCGTCCGCCGCCGCCCGCCGCCACGCCGCGTAGCGCGCGATGAATCCCGGCACCGGCACGCCGCGCGCCACCCAGCCGCCGTGGAACGATCCCCACTCCCACACCGCGACCGTCAGCAGGATCGCCACCGTGACCGCGGCGACGCCCAGCGGCGCGGGATGGGCAAGCATCGCCCAGACCCCCGCCAGAGCGAACAAGAGCAGCCCGACGAGGTGCGACAGCGGCCAGAAGCGCGACCGCGCGGTCAGCCGCTTGAACAGCATGGTCCCGGCCAGGAACAAGGCGCTCCCGCCCAGCAGCGTCCACAGAAACAGCGGCTCGGCATGGCCGATCGGATGCTCCATCAGCATTTCGTCGCCGACCGCCCCGACGATGATCCCCGCGACGATCGGCAGGTGGGCGTAGGTATAGGCGTTGCGCGCGATCCGGCCGCTGTCGGCCTCGGCCTCGATCTTCTCGGCGCCGCGCCGCATGCCGACGTCGAAATAGACCCACCACATGGCGACCGATCCCAGGAAGGCGGCCAAGGCGGCGGCCAGGCCGGCCCCCGTCCATGGCTGGTCGGCGAAGGTCGCGCCAGTGATCAGGATACCCTCGCCCAGCGCGATGATGATCAGCAGGGCGCAACGCTCGGCCATGTGCGCGCCGCTGACCGCGTAATCGCGCGTTTGCGACCGGCCCAGCACGGGCACCCGGAAGTGGACAAGCGGTGCGCCATATTCCAGCGCGATCGCCGCCCCCCACCACCAGATGCGGGCGTCCGGCTCGGCCAGCGCGCCCGCGATCCACAGCGGTGCGCTCGCCGCGAACCACAAGGCGACGCGCATCAGGCTGATCGCCAGCCGCCGCCGGTGATTCCATACCACCCACACGACGAACAGGGTGCGCCCCAGCTGGACCAGGACATAGGCGCCCGCGAACCACCAGCCCTTGTCGCCGAAGGCCGCCGGCAGGCTGGCGCTCATCACCAGGCTGGCCATCATGATCGCGAACACCATCAGGCGAACGGGCACCCGGCTCGGGTCCAGCCAGTTGGTCGCCCAGGTCGTGAACGTCCACGCCCACCACACCGCCAGAAACAGGATGACCGCCTCGGCCAGCCCGCGCGGGTCGTGGTGGGCCAGCAGGAAATGCGACAGCTGGGTGACCGCGAAGACGTAAACGAGGTCGAAGAACAGCTCGACGAAATCGACCGAGACATGCTCGGCATCGTCGGGGCGGACGAGGTGCGCGCGGCGGCTCAAGCGGCGCCGGCGGCCAGGAACGGGCGCAGCGCGTCGGCGACCTTGTCCGGTGCTTCCCACGGCGCGAAATGGCCGACGCCGGGCAGGGGGAAGACGCTGACGTCGTCGCCGATCTCGCCGATGCCTTCCAGCTGGATCGGCAGCAGCGCCTTGTCCTCCAGCCCCCACACCACCCGCACCGGGATGCGCAGGCGCGGCACGCCGCGCGTCACCCACTCGGGCATCGCCGCCTCGGCGCCGGGTTCGGGCACCACCATCTGGCTGGCGCGGTACCAGTTGAGCATCGCGGTCAGCGCGCCGTCCTGCCCCCAGTCGTCCAGATAGGCCTGGCGGTCCGCCGCGCCGATGATCGACAGGTCGACGTGCGGCGTGAAGCTCTTGGTGAAGAAGGCCTCCAGCCCCATGCGCGCGATTCCCGCCTCCATGGCGGGGTTGCGGAAGGCGTTCATATACTGGCTCGCCGCGCGCTGCGCCGGGTCGTCGATCAGGCTCTTCTGGAAGATGGCGGGGTGGGGTGAGTTGACGATGGCCAGGCGCGCGATGCGGGGGTTGCCGCGCAAAGCCGCGGCCCAGGCGATGGCGCCGCCCCAGTCGTGGCCGACCAGGGCGAAGCGCTCGATCTCCAGCGCGTCGGCCAGCGCGAACAGGTCGGCGATCAGCGTCTCGGTGGCGTAATCGGCGAGGTCCTGCGGCTTGTCGCTCGCGCCGAAGCCGCGCAGGTCGGGCATGAACATCCGCACGCTGTCGGACAGCAGGGGCACCAGCCCGCGCCACGTGCGGTGCGATTCGGGAAAGCCGTGGACGAAGATCGCCGGCGGCGCGTCGTCGCGCCCCGCCGTCTCGACGTTCATCGCGATGCCGGTGGCAAGGTCGATTCTCATGGATAGCTCACCGTCTTGGGGACCGCGGGAATGGGAATGAATTCCTCCTCGTCGCCCGGCACCAGCGGGAAGCGGCCGGCTTTCCAGTCATCCTTCGCCTGGTTGATCCGATCACGGCTGGAGCTCACGAAATTCCACCAGACGTGGCGCGGGGTCGAAAAGGCCTGCCCGCCCAGGAGCATGGCGCGGCCGGTGCCGCTGAGCAGCGGCCTGGCGTCCGGCGCGAGGACGTAAAGGGTGAACAGGTCGAGCTTCTGCCCGTCGATGGCAAGGTCGCCTTCGGTCGCCAGTACCGCACGTTCGTCGTCGGGCTGGTCGAGGGCGAACCGGCCGTTCTCGAGGAGGATATCGGCGTAGAGCGTCGGCGCGTGGCAAGGGGTGGCGGCGAGGACCCCGCCGATGTTGCCCATCAGCACCCGGACCGACGCCCCGTCGTCCTCGATCAGCGGCAATCCGGACGAGGGCACATGGTCGAAGGCCGGGTCGATTTCTTCCAGCCCGTCGGGGAGGGCCAGCCAGGTCTGCATCCCGTACAGCCGCGGACCGGCGGCCCGTTCGCTGGCCGGCGAGCGTTCGGAATGGACGATGCCCTTGCCCGCGGTCATCAGGTTGATCGCGCCCGGCTCGATCACCTGGCTCGACCCGACGCTGTCGCGATGGTGGATCGCGCCTTCGAACAGATAGGTGACGGTGGCGAGGTTGATGTGCGGGTGCGGCCGCACGTCCATGCCCCCGCCGATGTCGAGCTGGGCGGGGCCGAACTCGTCGACGAAGATGAAGGGCCCGACCATCGTTCGCGCTTTTGACGGCAGGACCCGGCGCACCTTGAAGTCGCCGAGATCGTGGGTGACAGGTTCAATCGCGATCATCCGGCCGTCCTTTCCTGCAATTCGCGGTCGGCGAAGGGCGTTTCGCCGCACGAAGTTGACACGCACGGGGGTCTGTCAACTTCGTCAACTTTGTCACCGTTCGGGGCAGCCAATGGGCGTCAACGACACCACCCCCGAATCGATCGCGAGACTGGCACAGTCGGCGGGTTGTAGGACAGCGAAATCACTCGCCGGGCGCGGTGGCCTTGATGCTGAGCGCGTGGACCTTGTCGGTCATGATCTCGCCAAGGGCCGCATAGACCGCCCGCTGCCGCTGCACGCGGTTCAAACCGGCGAAGGCCGGGCTTTCGATGGTCAGGGAAAAGTGGCTTTCCCCGCTGCCGTCGTCCCCGGCATGGCCGCGATGCCTGGCGCTGTCGTTGACGAGCTCCATCCGGGTCGGGGAAAGGGCGGCGTCGAGCCGGCGAATCATTTCCCCGTGAACGGGGCCGGTGGAGGTCAGGCTCATCGCTCCTATATAGAGGGGCTTGAGCCACGAGGAAGCCATGCAGATCCGCATTACAAAGGGCCGGACCGACGACCATATCGCCATCCGCCGCGACGACGGCAGCGAGGTCGCGACCCGCTTTCCCAAGAAGGGCCCGATCCCCCACGACGCCGTCCACCTCGCCGTCGAAGGCACGCTGGGGCTGCGCGACGGCTTTTGGGGCATGGTCGCGCGCGGCCATCCCCCCGAGGAAATCGCCGACATGGCCAAGGCCGCCGGACACGCCAGCGCCTCGCGCGGGACGACGCCCGATGCCTCCTTCGTGCAGGCAATCCAGGCCGAACGCGCCGTCGAGGCGTTCGAGGCGGATCACTGGAGCGGCGGCACCGGCGATGCGGACGGCATCCGTTTCATGGCGCATTCGGGCTGCGAACAGTCGCTCGTCCCGCCGCTGCCGATGGACGATGCGGCGGTCGAGGCCATTCGCGCGGATATTGCCGGCTTCGCCACCCACTGGGCCGCGCTGCCCGAGGGCGGGGCGATCGAGGTGACCTGGCCCGAATGAAGCGTCCGACCAAGTGGCACGGCCGTTTTGAGAAGGCCGCGAGCGAGTGCGCGATTCCCGGCTGCACCGAGCCGGGCGAATTTCGCGCGCCGCTGACTCCCGGCACCTTCGATGGGCCGGGGGCCTATCGCTGGCTGTGCCTCGATCACGTGCGCGCCCACAACGCGGCCTATAATTTCTTTGCCGGCATGAGCCCCGAGGAGATCGAGGAAGCGCAGTCGCCGCTGGCCGGGTGGGACCGCCGCGTGCGTGCTTTCTCCTATGCGTCGGATGCCGATCCGGGGCCGGCGTGGGGCGACTTCAAGGACCCGCTCGACGCCATCGCCGCCCGTTTCCGCGCCGACGCTCCACCGACCCGGTCGGAGCGTTTCACCCCGCGCGAACGCGACGCGCTGCGCGTGCTCGACCTTCAGGAAGACGCCGATCGCACGACCTTGCGCCGGCGTTATTCGGAACTGGTCCGTCGCTACCATCCCGACCGCAATGGCGGCGACCGCCGGCACGAGCGCGAGCTCGGGCGCGTGATCGACGCCTACCAGTTACTTAAAGGCGCACGCGCCTTCGCCTAAGTCCTTTGGCGCCTGATCACTTCTCCTCGAGCGCGAACGACACCGCCACGCTGACCTGGCTGCGGTTGAGACCGGGGTTGAAGGGCGGGGGAGGCGGTGCCGCCACCGGCACGGGCGCAGCCTGCTCGGCTGCATCCATCGTGACCATCGGCGGCGGGGCATAGCCTTCGCCGCCGTCGCGGATGGTGAGAACCCGCGTGACCTTGAGGCCCGCCGCCTCGGCATAGGCATCGGCGCGGGCGCGGGCGGCTTTATAGGCCATGGCGTAGGCCGACTTGTTGGCGGATTCGCGGTCCGAGACGACGAGGCGTGGCCCGCTGACGAGGTTGGCGCCATTCTCGGTCGCGGCGGTGATGGCTTCGCTGACCTTGTCCATCTGGCGCAGGCGAACCTCGAGCTGGTTGGAGGCGCGGAAGCGGCCGCGATCCTTGCCGTAGTCGATCCGGCCCAGACCGAGGTTCTGCGTCTGCAAGTCCTTCTCCTCGACCCCGAACTGGCGGAGCGCGAGCGCGAGCTTCTGCATCGTCGCATTATTGGCGCGGCTGGCGTCGCGGGCATTGGCGCCGAGCGTCTCGACCCCCAAGGTGAAGCGTGCCTCGTCCGGGCGCGTCTCGGCGCGGCCGGTCGCGGCGACGGTCAGCAGCGTCTCATTGCGGTCGACCCCGCGCGGGTCGGGGGCGGCCGGCTGGCAGGCGGCTAGGGCGGCGAGGGGAAGAAGAACGAGAATACGCATCGACAATCTCCTTTGAGACCGCCAATGTTACAATGTCACATTGCGGCGTCAATCGCGTTCGGGTGCGCCCAATGGGAAATAGTGTCGATAGGGCCGCGCTTCGTCGACCGCGCGGCGCACCGCCGGATGCGTCAGCAGGCGGGCGCGATAGGCCGACAGCTTGGGTCGGTCCGGGCCGATCGGTTCGACCCAATCCGCGTAGAAGAGGGCCGGGGCGGCGGCGCAGTCGGCCATGGTGAAGGTGTCGCCTGCGGCCCATCCTTCCGCGCCCAATTGCGTCTCCAGCCAGTCGTACGCGATCGCCAGTTGCTCGCGCCCGCGCGCCGCGGCCAATCCCTCGCCGTCGGGCCAAATGGCATGATTGACCGTCGGCTGCATGTTTCCCTGGATATGCAGGTCGAAGACGCGGTCCAGAAGGCGGACGCGGCGCCCGGCCTCCCCCTCGGGAATCCAGCGGCTCGGGCCGGGATGATGCGCCTGGAGATGCTCGATGATCGAACTCGCCTCCGGAATCACCATGCCATCGTCGACCAAGGTCGGGAATTTCCCCAGCGGCCAGAGCGATTTCAGCTCGGCCATGGCCGACGGGTCGGCCGGGTCGACGTTGCGATAGGTGAAGGGCGTATCGTCGGCCCAAAGCGCGATGAGGGCCTTCCAGCTGAACGAACTGAACGGGTGGGCGTAGAGGGTAAGGCTCACCAACTGCCCTCCGCGATCCGCCGCTGTCGCTCCTTCTCCCGCGAACTCGTGGATTGCGGTCCGGCCCAGTCGTGACCGATTTCCCCGGCCGGTTCGTAGGTTGCGATGACGGCGCCGGCCGGCGTGACGCGATGCTCGACGAGCGTCATCGCCCGCGCGGGCGTTTCCTCGCCGAACAGGCGCTTGCCGTGGCCGAGGACGACCGGAAAGGTCATAACGGTCAGCCGGTCGAGCAGGCCCGCCGCGAGCAATTGCGGGTAAAGCGTGCTGCTGCCCTGGATGACGAGGTCGGGGCCGTCGCCCTCCTTGATCGTTCGAAGCTCGTCGATGCCGGCGAGCCGGTGCGTGTTGGACCAGCCGAGATCGGGCATGCCGCGGGTCAGCACATACTTGGCGGCCCTGGTGAAATCCTCGCCCATCTGGATCGCGGCGACTTCGCCTTCGTCTTTGCCCGTCTTGTCGAAGATCTCGCCGATCCCGGTCGCCTCGCCGCCGACATAGGGCCAGTAAGCGGCGAAGATGTCGTAGGTCCGGCGACCCAGCAGCAGGGCATATTCGCGGTCGAAAACCGCGTCGATCGCCTGGCCGACCTCGGCATCGAAGAAGGCCGGAAGCCAGCCCCCGTGAACGAAACCGCCGGTCGGGTCTTCGCTTGGCCCGCCGGGCGCCTGCATCACGCCGTCGAGCGATACGAAGGCGGAACCGATGATCCTGCGCATCCTCAGTCTCCCTTCACCGCGGCCTCGATGGCGGCAATGTCGATCTTGTGCATGGTCATCATCGCCGCAAACGCGCGCTGGGCGACCACGCCGCCTTGCGCCATCGCGTCGGTAAGGACGCGCGGCGTGATCTGCCAGTTGAGGCCCCACTTGTCCTTGCACCAGCCGCAGGCGCTTTGCGCGCCGCCGTTGCCGACAATGGCATTCCAGTAACGGTCGGTCTCCTCCTGCGTGTCGGTCGCGACCTGGAAGGAGAAGGCCTCCGTCTGCGGGAAGTTGGGGCCGCCGTTGAGGCCAAGGCACGGAATGCCGAGGACGGTGAATTCGACGGTGAGCTCGTCGCCCGCCTTGCCGCCCGGGAAATCGGTCGGCGCGGTGTGGACCGCGGTTACTTCGCTATCGGGGAAGACCGACGCGTAAAATCTGGCGGCCGCGCCTGCCTGATCCTTGTCGTACCACAGGCAGACCATGTTCTTCGCCTTGGCCATGGCTCAGTCTCCTTGCCGGGTGCGGGGGCCGACAAGGCCGAACATCGCGCCCTGAGGATCGATGGCGGCCATCGAATATTCTCCGCCGGGAATTTCCATTGGTTCGTACAGGACGGTCGCGCCGCCGGCCGTCGCCGCCGCGTGCGCGCGGTCGATGTCGTCGACGCCGATGTAGTGGACCCATGCGCTCATCGGGCTCTGCGGCGGCTTGCGCATGATCGCGCCGATGCCGACGCCGTCCGACTGGACGAACTTATATTCGCCCATCTCACCCATCGGCATGCCGCCTTGCTGGGTCCAGCCGAAATGCCTGCCGAAGAAGGCGATCGCGCCGTCCTGGTCGGTCGTGCTGAGCTCGTTCCAGCGGAAATGCTCGGCCTTCATCGGGTCGAACACGTCGCTGACCGCGTCGGGCGCGTGGTCGGGCGGGATCGGCTTCATGATGTAGAAGGGGACGCCGACGGGATCGGTGACCATCGCGACGCGCCCGACATTGGGAATGTCAAACGGCGCCATATGGGTCTTCCCGCCGTCCGCCGTGATCGCCGCCACCGTCGCATCGACATCCTCGACGTGGATGTAGCCGAGCCAGATCGGCCGCGCGCCATGCTCGCGCATCTCGTCGGTCAGGCGCAGGATTCCGCCGGCCATCTTGCCGTCCGACCGGCCGATCATCCGGTAGTCGTTGGGAAATTGGGAATGGGGCTCGATCGCCCAGCCGACGACGGCGTCATAGAAGCTCTTCGACGCATCGGGATCGGGCGAGACGAGCTCGTACCAGATGTAGCCACCCGCCATGATCAATCCTCCCCGTAGGAAACTTCGGGCGTGAAGCCGCCCCAGAACATGCGTTTGCCGTCGAACGGCATGTCGTTCATGTCGGGCTGCATCTCGGGATCGGCCATCAGGACGTCCCACGCCTTGTCGCGGGTCTCCTTGTCGGGCCAGACGATGTAGGCGAACACGACATTCTCGTCGTCCCTGGCCTGCACCGAGCGCGGGAAGCTGGTGGTCGTCCCCTGCTCCAGCCCGTCGCCCCAGCCCTCGTGGCCGGCAAGGGCGCCGAGCGGCTTGAGCTTGGCCGCCATCTTTCGGGCGAGCGCGAAGTAATCGTCTTTCCGGTCCCTGGGCACCGGCACCACGAATCCATCGAGATAGGCCATGGAACGTCTTCCTTTTTGGTCAGGCGTTTTCGAAGCTGGTCGCGCCCTGTTCGGCGGCTTCCGGCGCCATCCACATCACTTCCCAGTGATGCCCGTCGGGATCCTCGAAGCTGCGGCCGTACATCTGGTCGCCATATTCCTGCTTCGGCCCGATGTCGGGGGTGCCGCCGGCCGCGGCGGCGCGATCGATCAGCGCGTCGACCGCCTCGCGGCTGTCGGCCGAAATGGCAATCAGCACCGCGCTCGACCTCTTCGGGTCGGCGACCGGCTTGGGCGTGAAGGTCGAATAGAAGTCGTGGGTGAGCAGCATGACGTTGATGACGTTAGAAAACCTAACCATCGACGCCTTGTCATTGCTGAACCTGGGTTCCTTGATGCCGCCGATCCCTTCGTAGAAGGCGGTCGACCGCGCGAGGTCGAGAATGGGCAAGTTGATGAAGATCATCGGATTTGCGGTCATTTCGCTCTCCTCGGCGACTCGGAAATGGCGTTTGAGTACGCCTCAAACTTTGAAAAGACAATTGAACAGTTAGAAAAGATAACCTATATCCGACGAATGGAGCAGAAGCGGCGGTATGACGATGCGTGCGGAACCGCCCACGCGCTGGAGCTGATCGGGGAACGCTGGGCGTTGCTTGTGCTCCGTGAGCTCATGCTCGGCCCCCGCCGGTTCAAGGACCTCAAGGCCGACCTGCCCGGCATCAGCGCCAACGTTCTGACCCAGCGCCTGACCGAGCTCGAACGGCGCCGGCTGGTCGTCCGCAAGCGGCTTCCCCCGCCCGCCAACGTCCAGGTCTACGCGGCGACGCCGTGGGGGCTGGAGGCCGAACCGATCGTCCAGGCGCTCGGCCGCTGGGCGGCGCGCTCGCCCGGGCACGACCCGACGCTTCCCATCAGCGGGGTCTCCGTCCTGCTGTCGTTCCGCACCATGATCGACGAGAAAAAGGCGAAGGGAATCGACGGCAGGTTCGGCTTCGTGTTCGGCGCGGACCAGTATGTCGCGCGGATCAAGAAGGGGCGGATCAAGGTCGTCCGTGGCCCGGTCGACGATGCCGACGTGGTGTTCGATGGGCCGCCGACCTTGCTCGCCGCGGTGGTTTACGGCGGCCAGCCGCTCGACATGATCGACGTGCAGGGCGATCGCGAACTCGCCAAGAAATTCACTACGCTGTTTCCGCTCCCCGCGAAGGTCGGTTTCGAGGGGCATTGAGGCGGGAAGCGCGCTGGCCTAAGGGCGGGGGCATGAGCGAGATTCCCAACGTCACCCTCGACAGCCGCGAAGACACCATCCTCGCGGCGCCCGACAAGATGGTGAAGGTCCGCGAGCTGTTCGGAATCGACAGCGACATGGAAGTGCCGGCCTTTTCCGAGGCCGACGAGCGCGTGCCCGATCTCGACCCGGCCTATGTCTTCGATCCCGACACGACGATGGCGGTGCTGGCCGGCTTCGCGCGCAACCGGCGCGTCTTGGTCCAGGGCTATCACGGGACCGGCAAGTCGACGCATATCGAGCAGGTGGCGGCGCGGCTCAACTGGCCGCTTGTCCGGATCAACCTCGACGCGCACATCAGCCGCATCGACCTCGTGGGCCGCGACGCGATCGTGCTGCGCGACGGCCAGCAGGTCACCGAATTCCGCGAAGGGCTGCTGCCGTGGGCGCTCCAGCACCCCGTCGCCCTCGTGTTCGACGAATATGACGCCGGGCGTCCGGACGTGATGTTTGTGATCCAGCGCGTGCTGGAGACCGAGGGCAAGCTCACCCTGCTCGACCAGAACCGCGTGATCCGGCCCAATCCGTGGTTCCGACTATTCGCGACGACCAACACGATCGGGTTGGGCGATACCACCGGCCTCTATCATGGCACGCAGGCGATCAACCAGGGCCAGATGGACCGCTGGAACATCGTCGCGACGCTCAACTATTTGCCCGCCGAGACCGAGGCGCGGATCGTCCTGGCCAAGTCGGGCGAATATGACGACCCCGACGGCAAGGCGAAGGTCGAAAAGATGATCAAGGTCGCGGACCTGTCGCGGCAGGGCTTCATCAACGGCGACATTTCGACGGTGATGAGCCCGCGCACGGTGATCAGCTGGGCGCAGAACGCGCTGATCTTCGGCGACGTCGGCTACGCCTTCCGCGTCAGCTTCCTCAACAAGTGCGACGAGAGCGAGCGTCCGCTGATCGCCGAATATTACCAGCGCGTGTTCGGAACCGACCTTCCGGAGAGCATCGCCCACCGCGCCTAGGGAGCGGGCGTCTCCTCGCCGGGCTTGTGGTGGCGCGGGAGGAATTCGATCAGGCCGACGAACAAGGTCCAGCACAGCAAGGTCGGCTGCAGCTTGGATGGCGCCACGTCGCCCGGCGCAAGAATCGAATCGTAGAAGCGCGGCAGGATCGCCACGCCGACGAGCGCCAGCGCGAAATAACCGAAGCGCTGTTCGCTGGCGCTGATGTAGAGAATGCTGACCACGATTCCGACGGTGAAGGCGATCAGCATCATGAAGCGCCACGTTTCCAGCGCTTCGGCCCCCGCCAGCACCACGCCCAGCATGGCCCCGAACAGCATGTGAATGCCGTTGAGGTTCGCGTCATATTCGCGCGCCGTCATTTTCGTGCCGCGTAGCTTCATGGCCATCCTGTCCCCCTTTTCCCTTGGCTAGAAAGGTCGGCGCCGACGGGCAAGCGTTGACCTCGGCGCAGGGCGGCGGCACAGCCCGTGACAACCTATGGCCGCATCGAACCTCGACCGTTTCCGCCTTGCGCTGGCCAGCGCCACGCGGGCGATTGCGCGCGACGCGGAGGCGGACGTCGCCTTCGCCTCGGAAGGCGTGTCGAGCCAAGGCAAAACCGCGCGCGTGCCCTCGCCCGGCCCTTCGCTCGACCCGCGGCTGGTCGCCGAGGCGCGCGGGGCTGCGGACAGCGCGGCGCTGCACCTGCGATTTCACGATGCCGCGATCCACCAGGCGACGGCGCCGCGTGACGCCGATGCGCGCGCCGTGTTCGACGCGCTGGAGACGGCGCGGGTCGAGGCCTTGGGCGGCAAGGGAATGGAGGGCGTGCGCGCCAACCTGGACCGCCATGTCGAGGCGCGGGTGCGGCTGGACGCGATCGGCAGGGCGCGCCAGGCGAACGAAGTGCCCTTGGCGACCGCGGTCGGGCTTCTCGCCCGCGAACGGCTGACCGGTGCCGCCCCGCCCGAATCGGCGAAGGCGGGGCTCGACCTCGTCGCGCCGTGGATCGAGGAAAAGGCCGGCGCCGATCTCGATGCGCTGGCGCTGACCCTCGACGATCAGCAGGCCTTTGCCGAGCTGTCGCGGCGATTGCTCGCCGACCTCGACCTCGCGCCGCCCGAAGAGCCGGCGAGCGAGGAGCCGGACGAGGGGGGCGACGACGACGAGGGTGAGGGCGACCAGGACCAGGACGGCGACGACGAGGAGCAGAGCCAGCCCGACGGCGGGCAGATGGACATGCGTTCCGAGCAGGCCGACCAGGACGAGAGCGAGGAGCAGGACGCCGACAGCGACGTCGACATGGAGGACGACGAAGGCGCGCAGGGCGACGCCGACGGCGAGCAGGCGCGCACCGCGCCGGGCCGGCGCAACTGGGCGGACGAGCCGGCGACCGACTACAAGCCGTTCACGACCCGCTTCGACGAAATCGTCGGGGCGGCCGAGCTGTGCGACGATGACGAACTCACCCGCCTGCGCGGCTTTCTCGACCAGCAGATCGGTAAGCAGTCGGCGCTGGTGACGCGGCTGGCGAATCGCCTCCAGCGCCGGCTGATGGCGCAGCAGGCGCGCAGCTGGGACTTCGACCAGGAAGAGGGCCTGCTCGACGCCGCGCGGCTGGCGCGCGTGGTCGTCTCGCCGGCGCATTCGCTGAGCTACAAGGTCGAGCGCGACACCGAGTTCAAGGATACGGTCGTCAGCCTGCTGATCGACAATTCGGGATCGATGCGCGGGCGGCCGATCGCCATCGCGGCGATGTGCGGCGACGTGCTCGCGCGGACGCTGGAGCGGTGCGGGGTGGCGACCGAGATTCTCGGCTTCACGACGCGGGCGTGGAAGGGCGGGCAGAGCCGCGAGGCGTGGCTGGCCGAAGGGCGGCCGCCGCACCCGGGCCGCCTCAACGACCTTCGGCACATCGTCTACAAGCGCGCCGACCAGCCCTACCGCCATGCGCGCAAGGGGCTGGGGCTGATGATGCGCGAAGGCCTGCTCAAGGAGAATATCGACGGGGAAGCGCTGCTGTGGGCGCACCGGCGGCTGCTGGCGCGGCCCGAGGAGCGGCGGATCCTAATGGTCATCAGCGATGGCGCGCCGGTCGACGATTCGACCGCGTCGGCCAATGGCGGAAGCTATCTGGAGCGGCACCTGCGCGAGGTGATCGGCTTCATCGAGACCAAGTCGAGCGTCGAGCTGGCCGCGATCGGGATCGGGCACGACGTGACGCGCTACTATCGCCGGGCGGTGACGATCATGGACGCGGAGCAGTTGGGCGGGGCGCTGGTCGAGCAACTGGCGGCGCTGTTCGACCGGCAGTGATCACGCTGCGAGCACCCTATGGAAAGAACAGTTTGGGGCCGGAACATTTACGCGTTCCGGCCCCCCCTCGTTACGCGACGCGAGGGATACTGTTGGAAACCCGCCGGTTGTTACGCCAGCGGGTCTCTCGGACGGGGGAAAAGGGGGAAAACCCCGTCGATAGAAGGGCTTATGCCCGATTCGAACTTTTCGATGCCTGAACGCCGCTTGCAGCTTCCGTTCAGGAAATCGTGGCTTTTCAATAGCTTGACAATTGCGGCCATCGTGATCGGCCTGCACCGCCCCCTGCGGAAGATGGACGACCGGGTGCCGCGCGCCGAGGCGGCGGTGGCGATGGCGTTCGTGCCGGTGGCGCTGGAGGCGGGCGGACCGTTCCGGACGGTCGGCGCGTGGGAAGTGCGGGCGGACGACCCGCGGCTCGACGGCGTCTCGGCGCTGGTCCGCGACGGCGAGGAATTCCTGGCGATCACCGATTCGGGGGTGGCGATCCGCTTTCCCGAGCCGGGCACGCCGGCGCCGGTGATGCGGCTGGCCGACCTGCCCTCGGGGCCGGGCAAGCCGACGCGCAAGGCGGGCAACGATGCCGAGGCGATCGCCCGCGATCCGCTGGAGCGCGGCTGGTGGGTGGCGTTCGAATCGGTTCACCAGTTGCGGCTGTTCGACGCGGCGCTGACGCGAACGCTGGCGGTTCTTCCGCTCGACGGGCGACGCTGGGCGGAGAATGGCGGGGTCGAGGGCATGGCGGAGGTGCCGGGCGCGATCCTGCTGTTCGCGGAAGAGGGCGACATGGTGCAGCGATTCGACGGGCGCGGACGGGTGCCGGGCCGAATCGATTCGCCGGGACGACTGGGCGATGCGGCGCGATTGCCGGACGGGCGAATCCTGCTGCTGATGCGCAGCCTGTCGCCGCTGGGCTTTTCGAACGGGGTCGCGCTCTACGATCCGGCGCGCGGGACGACGGCAAGGCTGGGGCGCCTGCCGCTGGGGCATCTGGACAATGCCGAAGGAATCGCCGCCGAGCCGGGGCCCGACGGCGTCATTCGCCTGTGGGTAGTGACCGATCGCGATTCGCGGGCGAGGGGGCGGACCCTCCTCGCCGCGTTCGACTGGACGCCCTAGAGGCTTACTTGGCGGCCTTCGCCAGTTCGCGCTTCAGCTTCGCGGCGCGCGGGCTGAGCTTTTCCTCGCCGGTCTTTTCCAGCCAGTTGTCCAGGCCGCCGACATGCTCGACCGAGCGCAGACCGTGCGTCGAGACCTTCAGCTTAACGCTGCGCTCGAGCTTGTCCGAGATCAGGGTGACGTTCTGCAGGTTCGGAAGGAACGTGCGCTTCGTCTTGTTGTTGGCGTGGGAAACGTTGTTGCCCACCTGCCGGCCCTTGCCGGTCAGCTCGCAAACGCGCGACATGGTGTTTCGTCCTGATTTAAGTGGCGGACGCGTGAAGCGCCCTTCAAAGCGTGGGGCCGATAGCTTTGGATGGGCCGCGCGTCAACCTTGCCGGGCTTCGGCGCGCGAAGGAAACGTCCGGGCGCGCGGCGCGTTGGGCGCCTTGAAACACCCGCGAAACGATCAAGCGGGGAAGCAACGGGAGGCCTTACCATGCGCAACATCTTCCTGATCCTGATCATCGCCGTGCTGGTGCTGATCGCGGCGATCGCGACCAACCTCATCGATATCCGCCAGACGCGCCCCGCGCAGGCGCCCGACATCTCGGCGAGCGGGAACGGCATCACGGCGGCGGGCGGCCAGACGCCCGAGTTCAAGGTCGAGACAGGCAGCGTCACCGTCGGCACCAAGCCGGCCAACGTCCAGGTCCCGGTCCCCGACGTGCGCGTGAACCCGCCGGCCAACGGCGCCCAGCCGGTCACCAACGCGCAATAAGCGTCATCACGCGAGAACTGGCGATTCGCCGCGCGCCGCGATAGGCGCGAAAGAGCGATGGCAAGCTTGCCCCTTCCCCCGCCGATGCGGCGCGCGCTCGACCTGGCGGCCGAGGCGGCGGCGCGCGGCGAGGTGCCGGTCGGCGCGGTCGTGACCGTGGGCAAGCGGATCGTGGCGGAAGCGGGCAATTCCATGCGGGGGTCGAACGACCCGACGGCGCATGCCGAGATGGTGGCGCTGCGGGCGGCCGGCGCGGCGCTCGGCACCTCGCGCCTCGACGGGGCGACCTTGTGGGTGAGCCTGGAGCCGTGCCCGATGTGCGCGGCCGCAGCCGGGCTGGCGCGGGTGGCGCGAATCGTCTTCGCCGCCGAGGACGAAAAAGGGGGCGGCGTGCTGCACGGGCCGCGCATCTTCGCGCAGCCGACGTGCCACCACCGCCCCGAGATATTGAGCGGGATCGGCGGGGAAGAAGCCGCGACCCAGTTGCGCGACTTCTTCGCCCGTCGTCGTTAGCCGCGGAACGGCACCACCTTGATTTCGACGCGGCGGTTGGCCGCCTTCTTCATCTCGGTATCGTCCGGGTTGTAAAGCGGCGCGGTCTCGCCATAGCCGCGGGTCGCCATGCGGGCCGGGTCGACGTTGCGCTGCGCAAGGTAGGCGGCGACGGCCTGGGCGCGGCGTTCCGACAGCGCCTGGTTATAGGCCTCGCTGCCGGTCGTGTCGGTGTGGCCGAGCACGTCGATGTAGGTCTGGTTGTAGCCGGCGAGCGTGCGGGCGACGTCGTCAAGCACCGAATAGAATTGCGGCTTCACCGCCGACTGGTCGGTGTCGAAGGTGACGTTCGAGGGCATGCGCAGGATGAGGTCGTCGCCCTGGCGGATGACGTCGACGCCGGTGCCGGCGGTCTGGCGGCGAAGCTCGGCCTCCTGCCGGTCCATATAATAGCCGACCGCGCCGCCGGCGATCGCACCGATGCCCGCGCCGACGATCTTTTCGGTACGGTCGCCGCGGCCACCGACGAGATCGCCGAGCAGATAGCCGCCCAAGAGGCCGACCGACGCGCCGACGGCGGCGTTCGAGATCTTGCGCTGGCCCGTGTAGGGATCGGTAGTGCAGGCGGCGAGCGCGAGCGCGGCGCTGGCGGCAAGGGTGGCACGCGTCATGGTTCGACCGAACATCGTTATACTCCTGAAATGATGGGGTTCGTTGGCTTGAACCGGTGCCCGGCGGGAAAGTTCCTGAACGTGTGCTCGCGCCGCCGCTTGTCGGTGAGGGCCTGTTGGCGCTAGGAAGCGCGCGTCCCATGAGCACGACCTTGCTCCCCTTTCCCTGGCTCGACCTCATCCTGATCGTCGCGCTGATCGCGTTGAACGGCGTGTTCGCGATGAGCGAACTGGCGATCGTCTCGTCGCGGGAAGCGCGTTTGCGGGCGATGGCCAAGGCCGGCAGCAAGGGCGCCGAATGCGCGCTCGCGCTGGCGTCGGAACCGGGCCGTTTCCTGTCGACCGTGCAGATCGGAATCACGCTGATCGGCATCCTCGCCGGTGCCTATTCGGGCGCAAGCCTGGGCGCGCCGGTGGGGCAGCGGCTGGAATGGCTGGGGCTCGACCCCGAGACGGCGGGGACGGTCGGCTTCGGTATTGTGATCGTGGTGACGACCTTCCTCAGCCTGATCATCGGCGAGCTGGTGCCCAAGCAGTTCGCGCTGCGCAGCCCCGAGCCGATCGCGGCGCTGGTGTCGCGGCCGATGCGCGTGCTGGCGAAAGTTACCTCGCCGTTCGTGTGGCTGCTCGACCTCGCCAGCGCGGCAATCTTCAAGACGCTGGGGCTGACCCGCGAGGCGCAGAATGCGGTGACCGCCGAGGAACTGCACCTGGTGGTGGCCGAGGCGCAGACCGCGGGCGTGCTCGAGGAGAATGAGCGGGCGATCATTTCGGGCATCGTCCGGCTGGCCGACCGCCCGGTGCGCGAGGTGATGACGCCGCGCACCGACATCGACTGGCTCGACATCGACAGCACGCGCGCGGAAATCCGCGAGGTGCTGGAGGAGACGCCGCACAGCCGCCTGCCGGTGGCGCGAGGCTCCGTCGAGGACATCGTCGGCGTAGTGACGACGCGCGACCTGCTGATCGCGATCCTCGACGAGGAGGCGCTGGAGCTGGGGGCGATGGCGCGGCCGGCGCCGGTCATCCCCGACGTGATGGACGCCATGGACGCGCTGGCGGTGCTGCGCGCGGCCGAGGTGCCCCTGGCGCTGGTCCACGACGAATATGGGCATCTCGACGGGATCGTGACGCCGGGGTCGATTCTCGCCGCGCTGGCGGGGGCGTTCGCCAACGACCTCGACGTGGACGACGACCCGCCCTGCGTCGAGCGCGAGGACGGTAGCTGGCTGGTCTCCGGCGCGGCCAATGCCGACGTGCTGGAGGACCAGGTCGGCGTATCGCTGCCGGCGGACCGCGATTTCTCGACCGTGGCCGGGTTCGCGCTGGAGGTGCTAAAGCACATCCCGGTGGCCGGCGAGACCTTCCGCCACGAAGGCTGGAAGTTCGAGATCGTCGACATGGACGGGCGCAAGATCGACAAGCTGATCGTCAGCCGGGCCAAGAAGCGCGAGGCCGTCGGCGCCGACGGCTGAACCGCCAGTGTGGCCGAGTTGCAACGATTTCTGCCGAAAACGCCAGCGGCCCGTTCCTAAAGCGAAACTTTGCGTTATAGACGGCGATGGATCCGCACCACTGAAGGTGCACAAAAGGGGAGTCCGCATGCGTAATTACCTGCTTGCCGCTGTGGCAGCCGCTGCGCTCGCGTCGCCGGCCATGGCTCGCGACAAGTCGACCTATGTCGGCGTCGAGGGCGGTCTGATGCTCGTCGAGGATACCAACCTCGACTACAGCTACGACTTCGAACCGGAAATTCGTGACGCGCTGACGATCGACCACAAGCTCGGCTTCGACGTCGACCTGATCGCCGGCTACGACTTCGGTCTCGTTCGTGCGGAAGCCGAACTGGGCTACAAGCGTGCCTCGCTCGACGAAATCCAGATTTCGGACCAGTTCATTCCGCAGACCAACCCGACCGAGCCGTTCGACGTCGACGGCAAGGTCAGCGTCCTGTCGATCATGGGCAACCTGCTGTTCGACTTCGGTGACGAAGACGGCTGGAGCGGTTACCTGGGCGGCGGTGCCGGCTGGGCCCGCGTCAAGTACAACCTCGATTCGGTTGCCGGCCTCCAGGGCGTCGGCCTGAGCGACAGCGACGGCGCGATCGCGTGGCAGGTCATTGCGGGCATCCGCAAGTCGATCACCCCGAACATCGACCTCGGTCTGAAGTACCGCTTCTTCAACGTCTCGAAGCTCGAGTTCGGCGAAGAAGAAGAGAACTTCTCGGGTCGCTTCCGGTCGCACTCGCTGCTGCTGAGCCTGGTGTACAACTTCTACACCCCGGCCCCGCCGCCGCCGCCGCCGCCGCCGCCCCCGCCGCCCCCGCCGCCGCCGCCTGCCACGCAGACGTGCCCGGACGGTTCGGTGATCCTGGCGACCGAGGCGTGCCCGCCGCCGCCGCCGCCGCCGCCGCCGCCGCCGGAACCGGAGCGCGGTTAAGCGACGGACCGATCGGGCAACCGATCGACCGAAACAAGGAAGGGCCTGCCGGGAAACCGGCGGGCCCTTTTCCGTTGCGGAGCGCCGGATCGGTCGAACAGGCAAGCTTGGGGCCGGGTCCGGCATTCGCCAAGATCGGGCAGGCGCCTGGCATGACGAGGTCACGCAAACGCCATTGACAGACTTTCAGAACGATACGCTTCCGTAACTCTAGGAACTTCCGTTTTCGTCGATCTTTGATGGATCGAACATCAATTTCGACAGGAAGTCGTTATGTTACAGAAGCTTGCCATTGCGATGGCGGGTGCGGCGACGCTCGCCCTTGCCACGCCCTCGATCGCCCAGCCGTGGATCGAGACCCCCGAAGCCAAGATGGAAGCGGCCCGCGCCGCCGACCAGGCACGCGCCGACATGATCGCCAAGTGGGGCCATGCCGACCTCGCGCCGGGCAAATATCTGTGGGACACCGATGCGCCGCGTGACGGCGCCGCCCGGATCGTTGTCAGCCTCGACCAGCAGATGGCCTATCTCTACCGCGGCGACGAGCTGGTCGCAGTGACCACCGTGTCGAGCGGAAAGCCGGGCAAGGACACGCCGACCGGCATCTTCCCGATCCTCGAGAAGAAGGCGATGCACCACAGCCGAAAGTACGACAACGCGCCCATGCCGCACATGCAGCGCCTCGACAATTACGGGATCGCGCTTCACGCCGGCTTCAACCCGGGTCGTCCGGCCAGCCACGGCTGCGTCCGCCTGCCGGCGTCGTTTGCCGCCAAGCTGTTCAAGGAAACGCGGGTCGGCACCGAGGTGCTGATCGGCGCCTAAAGCTTTCCGAAGGTCGCTTCGAACCCGTCGCGGTCGCCGCGCGCGAGATAATCGGCTTGCTCGACAACCCGGTCTCGCGTGAGGCGGCCGCGAAACGCACCGAGGGTCGAATCGATCTGCTCGACCTGCGCCGGGCTGAGGCTGGCGATCTGGTCGAAGCGGGTGAGGCCCTGCGCATGGAGCGCATCAACCAGTTTCGGTCCGACGCCCTTGAGCAGGAGGAGATCGTCCGGCTCACCGGGATGGGTCGCATCCTTGGGGCCGGCGGCGACGCGGGCCCCGTTGGTGGCGAACACGCCCGCCGTGGGGACATCGTCCGCGTCCTTCGCCGCGACCATGTGCGGGCGCAGCGGGAAGCTGTCAGTCAGCCGGACTTTCTGCTTGGGACGAAGGAGGAAGAACAGCGCCACCAGCACGAGGACGGCGGCAATGGCGATGAGGCCGGCGTAGTCGTTCACGAAATTCACTTCCTTCTCCTCCAGCCGCCGCGAAAGGCGAGCATTCCCGACAGGAAACCGATGACGAGACTGGCGGCCATCGGCGGCCAGTAGGTGGCGATCAGCAGGCTCATGCGTCCTCCCTCCGCGGCACGAAGGCGGCGTAGGCGACGAGCAGGCCCGCGACGAAGGTGGCGAGGGCAAGGAAGATGCCCTCGATCAGCGCGGGAAGTGGGTAGGTCAGCTGGCTCTTGGGACGGTTCCAGCGGGCTTCGCCTACGCCCGGCTCGCGCTCGGTGTAGCGCACCAGCTCGGCGCGCTGGAAGTCGTTCGCCGGCCCCTTCATGATAATCCGCCGTGCAACCGGGTCGCGCTGGGCGCGCCCGTCGACCGCCTGCATCTCGTAGCTGTCGAGCATCAGCCGCTGCTGGCGGTCGAGCGTCGCCGCCAGTCGCTCGCCCGCGCCGCCGGCGCCATGCCACAAAGCGGTGCAGGCGATGCTTGCCGCCGTCCCGATCAATACCGCGAAGCGCGTGTTCATGCCTGTCGCTCCAGTTCGCGCCAACCGATATCGCGGCGGCAGAAGCCGTCGGCGAACTCGATCCGGTCGACCGCTTCATAGGCACGCGCGCGCGCTTCGGCGAGGGTGGAACCGCGCGCCGTGACGGCAAGGACGCGGCCGCCGCCGGCGACGAGGCCCGTCTCCGCGGCGCGGGTGCCGGCGTGGAAGACGATCGTGCCGCTGTCTTCGGCCGCCTCCAGCCCGCCAATGGTGCCGCCGCTCTTGGGCGTTCCGGGATAGCCTTCGGCGGCGAGGATGACGGTCATCACGCTGTCCGGCGACAGGGTCGGCGCGGCGACCGACTCGCCGCGCGCGACGGCCATCAGCAAGGCGGCAAAATCGCCCTCGATGCGGGGCATGATCGCCTCGCACTCCGGGTCGCCGAAGCGGACGTTATATTCGATCAGCTTGGGGCCGTCGGCGGTCAGCATCAGGCCGGCGAACAGGACGCCGGTGAAGGGATGGCCCTCGGCCGCCATGGCGCGTGCGGTCGGCTCGACGATCTCGCGCATCGCCTGCGCCTCGAGCGCGGGGGTGAGGACGGGGGCGGGGCTGTAGGCGCCCATGCCGCCGGTGTTGGGACCGGTATCGCCCTCGCCGACGCGCTTGTGGTCCTGCGCGCTGGCGACGGGAATGGCCTGCGCGCCATGGACGAAGGCAAACAGGCTGGCCTCCTCGCCCTCGAGAAACTCCTCGATGACCAGCGGGCCGTCGCCGGCGGCGCGGATCGCGGCCTCGGCCTCGGCGCGGGTCAGCGCGACGGTGACGCCCTTGCCCGCCGCGAGCCCGTCGGCCTTGACCACGACGGGGATGGCGAAGCGGTCGAGCGCGGCCAGCGCCTCGTCCATCTTCTCGGTGCGGACATAAGCGGCGGTGGGAATAAAGTGCCGCGCGCACAGATCCTTGGTGAAGCCCTTGCTGCCTTCGAGCTGCGCGGCGGCGGCCGAGGGGCCAAACACGGCGATCCCGGCGGCGCGGGCGGCATCGGCGACCCCGGCGACGAGCGGGGCTTCGGGCCCGACGACGATGAGGTCGATCGATTCGCGCTGCGCCAGGTCGACGACCGCGTCCGGATCGCACGGATCGATGGCGATGCAGGTGGCCCAGCGGGCGATGCCGGGATTACCCGGCGCGGCAATGAGCTTCCCGCAGCTCGGCGATTGCCTTAGGCGCCAGGCCAGCGCATCTTCGCGGCCCCCCGAACCCAGCAGCAGGACGTTCATGAATTCTCCCGATTCCGGCCCCGGCGATGAGGCTTCCGGCCTGTTAGCGAAGGTGGCGAGCGGCGACAATTCGCCGCCGCTGAGCGTCGGGGAATTGTCGGGCGCGCTCAAGCGGACGGTCGAGCAGGCCTTTGCCCACGTGCGGGTGCGCGGCGAGGTGTCGGGCTGGAAGCGGCACGCGTCGGGCCATTGCTATTTCACGCTGAAGGACGATTCGGCCTGCATCGACGCCGTGCTGTGGCGCGGGCAGGCGGCGCGGCTGGCGTTCGCGCCCGAGGACGGGGTCGAGGTGGTCGCGACGGGCAAGCTGACGACCTATCCGGGACGTTCCAAATACCAGGTGGTGGTCGACCGGCTGGAATTGGCGGGCGAGGGGGCGCTGATGGCGCTGCTCGACAAGCGCCGCCGGGCGCTGGCCGCCGAGGGCCTGTTCGACGAGGGGCGCAAGCGGCGGCTGCCGTTCCTGCCGCGCACGATCGGCGTGGTGACGAGCCCGACGGGGGCGGTGATCCGCGACATCCTGCACCGACTGGAAGACCGCTGCCCGACGCACGTCATCGTCTGGCCGGTGCCGGTGCAGGGCGAGGGGGCGGCGGCGAAGATCGCGGCGGCCATCCGCGGCTTCGGGGCGATGCGCGAGAAGCCCGACCTGCTGATCGTCGCGCGCGGCGGCGGCTCGATCGAGGATCTGTGGGCCTTCAACGAGGAAGCGGTGGTGCGCGCCGCGGCCGAATCGCCGATCCCGCTGATCAGCGCGGTCGGTCACGAGACCGATACGACGCTGATCGATTTCGCCTCCGACCGGCGGGCGCCGACCCCGACCGCGGCGGCGGAGATGGCGGTGCCAGTGCGGTCCGAGCTGGCCGCGCTGCTGGCGCAGCTGGGCGGGCGCGGGTGCGAGGCCTTGGCGCGGCAGGTGGCGCGGGCGGGCGAGCGCATGGCGCTGGTCGCCGAACGCTGGCCGGCGCCGACGCGGCTGTTCGAGCCGGCGGCGCGCGCGCTGGCGGAGCCGGCGGCGCGGTTGCCGCGGGCGCTGGCGCAGCGTGCGGCGCATGCGCGCGGCGACCTTCAGGCGGTGGCGCCGCGGCTTCGGCCGGCGCTGGTCGAGCAGCGCATCGTCCACGCCGGGCAGCGGCTGGCGGACCTGTGGCGGCTGGCCGAACTGGCGCACCCCGAGCGGCCGCTGAAGCGCGGCTTCGTGCGGGTGACCGACCGGGCCGGCGCGACCATCGTCCATGCCGACGCGGCGCGGGCGGCGGCGGCACTGACGCTGCGCTTCGCCGACGGGAGTGTCGACGTCGCGGTGGACGGGAGCGCGCCGCCCCTTGAGCGCGCGGCCCCGAGCCCCTATCGCCGGACGCCGAAGGCCCCGCCGGCTGCGCCGCATCCCGGGCTGTTCGACGACTAGGAGCGCGTGGCGATGCTGATGACGGGACGGGGACGCGAGGCGCGGGTCCATTACCTGGACGGGACGTTCCGCCTGCTGGCGACGGGCGACTTCGTGCGCTGCGCGGTCACCGGCGGCGAAATCGCGCTCGACGAACTGCGCTACTGGAGCGTCGCGCGGCAGGAAGCCTATGTCGACGCCGAGGCGAGCCTCGAGGCCGAAAAGCGCGCCGCCAAGCGCGGCTGAACCGGCCCCGCGGAAGCGGAAAATGATGTGTGGCACCGCTGTCACACTCCCTTAACAAAAGCTGCACGTCCCCTCTGAAGCGCTGGACAGACGGCCCCCATTCCAAGCTAAACGACCCTTACGTGGGGGTGGATTGCGCCCGCGAACCTGAGGTGTCCGTCAACGGGCACCCCGATTCGGGAGATTAAAATGAGGAAGTCCAATCTGCGTGCGACTGCCGCCTGGCAGGCTCTCGCGATTTTCGGCGCCGGCGCGATTTTCGCGTCGCCCGCTGCGGCGCAGGAAGCGTCGAACGAAACGCAGCCCTCGGCTGACCAGCAGGCCGCCGTCGCCAAGCCGGAAGACCAGGCTGACGAAGACGATTCGATCGTCATCACCGGTTCGCGCATCGTCCGTCCTGACCTGGAGGCCCCGAGCCCCGTCACGACCGTCGATTCGGAGCAGTTCGACCTGACCGGTACGGTCACCGTCGAAACCCTGCTGAACGAACTTCCGCAGCTCATTCCGGGCAACACCCGCACGTCGAACAACCAGGGCGGTGAAGACTTTTCGACCCTCGACCTGCGCGGCCTTGGCCCGCAGCGCACCCTGATCCTCGTCGACGGCGAGCGCGTGCCCGCTTCGTCTACCACGGGCGTTGTCGACATTGGCACCATCCCGGCCGGCCTGATCGAGCGCGTGGACGTCGTCACCGGCGGCGCCTCGGCCGTGTACGGTTCGGACGCCATGGCCGGCGTCGTGAACTTCGTCCTCAAGGACAATTACGAAGGTCTCGAAGTCAGCTCGCAGTACAGCATCACCGAAAAGGGTGATGGTGGCGCGTTCAACATCCAGGGCCTCCTCGGCGGCAACTTCGGCGACGACCGCGGCAACATGACGCTGTTCGCCAGCTACTACACCCGCGAGCCGATCGGCCAGGGCGACCGCGACGTCACCCGTGACGCCGGCGCGCTGTTCCTGAGCGCAGACGGTTCGACCGTCTTCGTTCCGGACCACCTGACTACGCCGAACTCGTACGGCGCCGGCACGTCGACCTTCGCGTCGGCCGGTTCTGCGACTCCGCCGTGGGGCTGGATCACCAATAACCCGAACAACCCGTTCAACGGCCTGGCCGGCCTGCTTCCTGGCGAGTTCACGAACGTTGATACCGATTGTAACCCGGCGACCGCGCCGGTGGCGGCTGTTAACACCGGCAACCTATCGTTCGACGACCAGGGCAACTTGACGCCGCGCCTTTTGGGTTCGGGCGGTACCAATCTGTGCCAGTTCGCTGACCGATCGGTCGGTTCGAGCCGTTACAACTTCAACCCGCAGAACTACCTCGTCACGCCGTACAATCGCTGGAACATTGCGGCGACCGCGCGTTACGACATCAGCGACGCGATCCGGTTGAAGATCATCGCCAACCACACCGATTCGTCGCAGGAAGTGAACCTGGCGCCGACCCCGGCGACCGGCCTGGTCGTCGATCCGACGCTCAACCCGTTCATCCGCCTCGGCGTCGTCGGCAGTGCACCGTGCGGCGTTGGCGTGTCGTGCCACCCGGACCTGCTGGCGGCCCTCAATAGCCGTGCTTTCTTCACATCCGCGAACCTTCCTGGACGTGAATTCGGAAGTTCGACGGCCTGCACGAATGCTGGCGGGACGGCCTGTGTTTCGAACTCTGGCGCTAATCGCCCGTTCACGATCGACCGTCGCTTCACCGAAACCGGCCCGCGCGTCGGCATATACGATTCGAAGACGACCACCCTGCGTGGCACGCTGTCGGGTCCGCTGACCGCGGGCTTCAACTGGGATGTCACCGCCAGCTACGGCCGCACGTCCGCGGTTGCGACGCTCAAGGGCAACATCAACCGCACCGCGTTCGCCAATGGCGCGGCCGGTTGCCCGGCGGGATCGCTCCCGGGTTGTATCCCGGTCGACATCTTCGGCCCGGGCACGGTGTCGGAACCGTTCGCCCAGGATGCGTCGAACCCGCTGTCGGTGTTCTATCCGAACGGCTCGCTCGACTTCCTGCGCGTCGACACCAAGGAAACCCGCACCTTCGAACAGGCTCGTATCGCCGGTAACATCACCGGTAACCTGATCGAACTGCCGGCGGGCCCGCTTGGCATTGCGATCGGTGCCGAAGCGCGCACCGACCGTGGCGAGATCATCGTCGATGACGCCCAGCGCACGGGCAACATCTACGGCTTCAACGCCACGCAGGATCAGAAGGGTAAGGTCAACGTCAAGGAAATCTATGGCGAAGCCCGTATCCCTGTCCTGGCCGACATGCCCTTCTTCCACGAGTTCTCGATCGAAGCGGGTGCCCGTTACTCCGACTATTCGTCGGTGGGCGGCCTCTTCAACTGGAAGCTCGGCGCGCAGTGGGCTCCGGTCGAATGGCTGAAAATCCGCGGTATCTTCAACAAGGCGGCGCGCGCGCCGTCGATCGTTGAGTTGTTCCAGAACGGCGACCAGGGCTTCCCGTCCTACGTCGATCCCTGTAACGATAACGCGCAGCGTGACGCCACCGAGCTGTCGGTCTGCCAGGCGCAGGCTCCGGCGGTGAATTTCACCGGCTTCCAGCAAAACAACAGCCAGGTCCAGGCGTTCGCCTTCGGTAACCCGGGTCTGTCGAACGAAACGGCGAAGACCTACACCATCGGTGCGGTCCTCACCCCGAACTTCGGCCTCGGCCGGTTCTCGGCTACCGTCGACTACTACAACATCCGTATCGACGACGTGATCTCGACGTTCGGCGCCGGCTTCTTCTTGGGCCAGTGCACGAGCGGTGGTGTCCCGCTGGACCCGTCCTGTGATCGTATCGTGCGCGACCAAGTCACCGGTCAGGTTATCTCGGTCGACACCACGATCGATAACTCGGGTTACTTCAAGACCTCGGGCGTCGACGCTTCGGTTAACTGGGTCGTGCCGTTCGCGGACGTCGGTCTGGGCATCCCGGGTCGCTTCCGGTTCCAGACTCTCCTGTCGTGGCTCGACAAGATCGACTTCGGTGATGGCTTCAACTTCTCGGGCCGCACCGCCGGTGGCATCGGCGGCACCTTCCCCGAGTGGAAGGCGACGACGACCTTCGCGTACGACAGCGACTCGTTCACTGCCCAGCTCCGCTGGAACTGGCAGACCGACGTCGAAGACGTGTCGTTCGGTGAAGATTCGGCTCCGGACGTTCGTGGTCTGAGCTACTTCGACCTGTCGCTGCGCAAGAAGATCGGCGACAACTTCGAACTGACGGGTATCGTCCAGAACATGTTCAACCAGAAAGCTGAGAAGACGGTCGCCGGATTCTTCGCCGAAGGTGGTACGGACGTTGCCTACTGGAACCCGGTCATCCTCGGTCGTGTGTTCACGATCCAGGCTCGGGTGAAGATGTAAGCTTCGGCTTCATCGCCAACCAAAAGAGGCGGCGGGAGAGCAATCTCCCGCCGCTTTCTTCTTGTCCGCGGCGCGGGCGCGCAACGACGCATGGCTGGGCGCGAGCCGCGCGGCCCGGCGCGATCGGCAGGGATCAGGCGGGCAGGTAGTCGAAGGCGGCGGTGAGCCGCGTGCCGCGTCCGGCCTCGAACGGAACGGTGCCGTGCCACAGATAGGACGGGAACAGCACCAGGCGCCCCTCGGTCGGTTCGACGACGCGGCGCGGGGGCAGGTCGAGATCGTACATGGCCGGAGCGCGGCCGAACTCGATCCAGCCGGCATGGGCGGCGTGGGCCGCCTCGTCCGACCTTGGAAGCCTGGCGTAATAGGCCGAGCTCATCCAGCCCTCGCCATGGAAGTGCGGCACGTGGTGCCCGCCGCCGCCCTGAAGGCGGACCGACCAGCTTCCGTTGAAGCGGAGGGCGCCCGACTTGCGGCGGAGAAACGGATGGGTCGGGTCGTCGGGCAGGGCGTCGACAGCCTGCTCCGCGGCGGCCAGAACGGCGTCGCGGAACCGCTGGATGGCCGGGTCGAGCCGGGCGAAGAGCGCGCCGCTGGTCTGCGTGCCGTGGCGCAGCGACTGGTCGCCGGGCGCGGCGAGGCTGGTGTGCAACGGGTCGAGCGCGGCGGCGACCACGGCCGCGTAATCGGCGGCGTCGAGCGTGCCGTCGACCGGCGCGACCTCGACCGGCATGACCAGCCGGTCGTAATCGCACAGCCACTGCTCGCGCGGATCGTCGAGCAGGCGCCAGGCGAGGGTCAGCAGGCTCCAGCCGGACTGCTCGGCACCCGCCAGCGCGTTATAGGCCTCGCTCAGGCGCGCGCATTCGGCGACGCGGCCAGCGCGAAGCGCGAGCTGGGCGCGGGCGATCAGGCCGTCGCTGCCGCGCACCAGCGCCGCGGGCAGGCGCTCCATCGCGTCGAGCGCCGCGCCGGCGTCGCCGACGATGCCTTCCGCGAACAGCGTCGTCCGAAGGATCGGCAGGTCGGATCCGAGGCGGGCGAGCGCCTCCCGCCCGACGTTGGCGGCGTCCCCGAAGCGCTTGTTGGCGAGGAGCGCGGCGAGATAATCCTGCCAGGGGCCGGGCTGGCCGCTGGCGCGGGCGCGCTCGGCATAATGGTCGAACGCGCGCGCCGGGTCGCGAAACTCGAGCTCGAGCCGGGTCAGCGCGCGGCGCGCCTCGTCATGGTCGGGGACGGCCGCGAGCAGGCGGCGATAGCGGTCGGCGGCGGCGTCGACCTTGCCCGCCTCGAGCTCGGCGGCGGCGAAGGCGGCGTGGAAATCCGCCCCGCCCGCGCCAAGCCGCTCGGCCTCGGCATAAGCGGCGCAGGCCTCGTCGAAACGGCAGGCGGCGCGCAGGCAGACGGCCTGGTGATAGCGCGTCTGGGCGCGCGTCGGGTCGGCGGCGACCGCGGTGTCGTAAGCGCCGATCGCCTCGGCCATCCGGTCGGCGTGACTGAGCGCGAGGGCGCGGGCGGACAGCAGGCGGGCGTCGGCGGGCGCGCGGGCGAGGCCGAGGTCGGCGGCGGCGATGGCGTCGGCGAAGCGGCCCGCCTTGTCGGCTTCGACCGCGCGGTTGAGGTGCGCGTCGATGGCGCCCGGCTGCTTCGCGACGAGGCGCGACCAGATCTCATAGGCTTCCGCGTGACGACCGGCGGTGCCGAGCGTGTCGGCGAGCGCGCCGAGGATCTCGGGCGGGTCGCGTTCGAGGGCGCAGATCCGGCGCAGCGCGGCGATCGCGTCGTCGGCCTTGCCCGCATTCTGGGCGATGAAGGCGTAGAGGCGGAGCGCGCCGCCATGGCCGTCGATGGCGGGCCGGAGGGGGGCGATGGCGCTCCACGCCTCCCCGGTCCGCCCGGCCTGGGCGAAGGCCTGCGCGCGCTGGAGCTGGTGCTGGAGCTGGGCCGCGTTGAGCATGATGCGTCCGGCCCGGCCCCGTTACTGGTTCAGGCGTTCGATCCGGAAGCCGACGCGGCCCTCGATGCTGGCCATGTAGCTGCCCAGCGCGGCGCGGCGGATGCGGATCTTCGCGCCCGGCTTGGGCTTGTCCATGTAGGCGCCGTCGGTCTGGGCCCAGCGGGCGCCGTCCTCGAGCGTGAAGGTATAGCCCTTCGATCCCTGGCCAACCGCCTTGATGGTGGTCTCGATGAACTTCACTTCCTCGCCGATGTCGTCGTTGCCGAACAATTTCACCTTGGGAAGGTTGAAGCCGAACAGGCCGCGGCGCGCCTCGCGCATCGTTTCCTGGTCGGCGACGTAGAGGTTCTGCGATTCCTGCGCGGTGGCGAGCGCGCCGACCGTCCGGTCGTAGCAGGCGAGCCGCTCGGCACTGTCGGCGATCGTCCGGCAGGCAGTCACGTCGGTGAAAATCTTGGGCGCCGCCGTGTCGATCTTGCGGTCCTTGGCGACCGCGCCGGCCGCGACCAACCCGGCGGCCGTCGCCGCGACCAGTCCATAAGTCCACTTGGCTCGCATCATTCCCTCCCGAACTCGAAACCCGTGGCGCGACCATGCCGCGCCGCCGCCGAGCCGTAAAGGGGCGATGCGCGGCTCAGGCGGGGGTGATGACCAGCCCGCCGTCGCCCTCGTCGACCTTGACGGTCGAGCCGTCCTTGACCTCGCCGGATAGGATCCGGTCGGCGAGCGGGTCCTGCAAATATTTCTGCACCGCGCGCTTCAGGGGCCGTGCGCCATAGACCGGGTCGTAGCCGACGCGGCCGAGCCACGCGCGGGCTTGCGGCGTGAGGTCGAGCGCGATCTTGCGGTCGGCGAGTAGCTTGCCGAGCTTGGCCACCTGGATGTCGACGATCGGCCCCATGTGGCTGGCCGACAGGCGGTGGAACAGGATGATCTCGTCGAGGCGGTTCAGGAATTCGGGGCGGAAATGGCCGCGCACGACCTCCATCACCTGGTTCTCGACGCTGTCCGCCGGCTCGTCCTCGCCCAGTTGCGCCAGATACTGGCTGCCGAGGTTGGAGGTGAGGATGATGAGCGTGTTCGAAAAATCGACCGTCCGGCCCTGCCCGTCGGTCAGGCGCCCGTCGTCGAGCACCTGAAGCAGGATGTTGAACACGTCGCCGTGGGCCTTTTCAACCTCGTCGAACAGGACGACCTGGTAGGGGCGGCGGCGGACCGCCTCGGTCAGCACGCCGCCTTCCTCGTAGCCGACATAGCCCGGGGGCGCGCCGATCAGGCGGGCGACCGCATGCTTCTCCATGAACTCCGACATGTCGATGCGGACCATCGCGCTGTCGTCGTCGAAGAGGAAACCCGCGAGCGCCTTGGTCAGCTCGGTCTTGCCGACGCCCGTGGGCCCCAGGAACAGGAAGCTGCCGAGCGGGCGATTGGGGTCCTGCAGGCCGGCGCGGGCGCGGCGGACGGCGGCACTGACGGCCTTAACCGCCTGCTCCTGCCCAATGACGCGCTTACCGATCGCGGATTCCATGTTGAGCAATTTCTCGCGCTCGCCCTCCATCATCCGTTCGACCGGAACGCCGGTCCAGCGGCTGACGACCGAGGCGATATCCTCGCTGGTCACTTCCTCGCGCAACATCGCGCCCTTGGAGGCGTGGGCCGCCTGCTCCAGCTTCTGCTCGAGCTCGGGAATGCGGCCGTATTGGAGCTCGCCCGCCTTGGCGAGGTCGCCGCCGCGCTGCGCCTGTTCGAGTTCGATGCGGGCCGCGTCGAGCTGGGCCTTGAGGTCCGCCTCGGCGCTGATCTTTTCCTTTTCGGCCTGCCAGCGCTGGGTGAGTTCGCTCGACTGCTGTTCGAGGTTGGCGAGTTCGCCCTCGAGCTTGCCGAGGCGGTCCTTCGACGCTTCGTCGCTTTCCTTCTTCAGCGCCTCGCGCTCGATCTTGAGCTGGATGATGCGCCGGTCGAGATTCTCGATTTCCTCGGGCTTCGATTCCACTTCCATGCGGATCCGGCTGGCGGCCTCGTCCATCAGGTCGATCGCCTTGTCGGGCAGGAAGCGGTCGGCAATGTAGCGGTTGGACAGCGTCGCCGCGGCGACCAGCGCGCCGTCGGTGATGCGGACGCCGTGGTGAAGCTCGTACTTTTCCTTGAGGCCGCGCAGGATCGAGATGGTGTCCTCGACCGTCGGTTCGCCGACGAACACCGGCTGGAAGCGGCGTTCGAGCGCGGCGTCCTTTTCGACATGCTTGCGATATTCGTCGAGCGTGGTCGCGCCGATGACGTGCAGTTCGCCGCGCGACAGCGCGGGCTTCAGCAGGTTGCCGGCGTCCATCGCGCCTTCGCTTTTCCCGGCGCCGACCAGCATGTGCATCTCGTCGATGAACAGGATGATGTCGCCCGCGGATTGCTTGACCTCGTCGATGACGCCTTTGAGCCGCTCCTCGAACTCGCCGCGATATTTCGCACCGGCGATCAGCCCGCCCATGTCGAGCGAGAGCAATTTGCGGTCCTTGAGCCCGTCCGGGACGTCGCCGTTGGCGATGCGCAGCGCCAAGCCCTCGGCGATGGCGGTCTTGCCGACGCCGGGCTCGCCGATCAGCACCGGGTTGTTCTTGGTGCGGCGGGCGAGCACCTGGACGGTGCGGCGGATTTCCTCGTCGCGGCCGATGACCGGGTCGAGCTTGCCCTCGCGCGCGCGGGCGGTGAGGTCGATCGTGTATTTCTTGAGCGCGTCGTACCGATCTTCCGAGCCCTGCGTGTCGGCGGTTCGGCCGCCGCGCAATTTCTCGATCGCGGCGTTGAGGCCTTGCGGGGTGACCCCGGCGGCGGCGAGTGCGTCGCCCTCGGCGGTGCCCTTGGCGAGCGCGAAGGCCAGCAGGATGCGCTCGACCGTGACGTAGCTGTCGCCGGCCTTGGTCGCGATTTCCTGGGCCTTGTCGAGAATGCGCAGCAGGTCGCCGTCCATGCCGGGCGCGCTGGTCGCGCCGCTTCCGGTCACCGACGGCTGCTTCTCGACCAGCGCGTCGACGGCGGCGCGCGCGGCCTTGGGGTCGCCGCCCGCGGCCTGGACGAGGCCCGCCGCCATGCCCTGCTCGTCGTCGAGCAACGCCTTGAGGTAGTGGGCCGGCGTGATCCGCTGGTGATGTTCGCGCACCGCGATGGTCTGCGCCGCCTGGAGGAAGCCACGGGCGCGGTCGGTCAGTTTCTCAAAGTCCATAAGAGTCCCTCGTATCGACAACCATGTGGTGTGTTAGCGGACTAAGACAAGGGTCAGTGTGTCGGAATCGCAACGGGCGTGACATTCGCGTCGGGAAGCGGCTCAACGAACGGCTTGGCGCCTTCGCGAAGCACGGCCGCGCATCCCCAGCCGCCGGCATTGCCTTCGGTGCCCCATTCGCGGTTCTTGCGGGCATCGATGTGGAAGCGCAGGCCCTTGTAGAAGCCCAGGCCGATGCCGTTCCACCATCCCTTGTCGAGCTGGACGCGGCAGAGCGCTTCCATCAGGCGTTCGCGCGGAAAGGCGTTGACCGGCACCATGTCGATCCCGCCGCCGGTGAGGTGGGTCGAGGTAGCCGCGCCCTTGGCGCAGCTGTTCAGCGCGGGATTGCGGTAGGCGCTGACCGGCTCGACGTTGCCGATCACCGGTTCGATGAAGGCGCCGATGAAGCGCAGCGCGTGGACGATGTTGGGCCAATGTTCGGTCGGCGGGACCTCGAACGGCTGGTCGCCGCATTTCTGCCAGTCGCTGGCGGTCCGGATCAGCTGCCAGGTCGGGGCGACGCCGCCGACGCCGTTGGCGACGAGATAGTCGTTGAAGGCCTTCACGCGGATCGGCCGCGCGGGATCCGACAGGACCCAATAGCGGTAGCCCGGCTCGTCCTGCCCGGCGGTGACGTAGGGCGCTGCCGTGCTGGCCGCCGCCGCCGGCGCGCCGGCGAGCATCAGGAGGAGGAGCAGCAAGCGCTTCATCGCGCCCATGAAAAACCCTGCGCCATTGAAATGCAACCGTGGCGGGAGCATCTCAGGCTCCATGCAACGCCCGATCAATGTCGACCTGCCGCACACGCTGGGTCGCGAGGAAGCCCGCCGCCGCATCGCGGCCAACATCCACAAGCTGGAAAGCCACATCCCCGGCGGCGCCGAGGTGTCGAGCCGGTGGGAGGGCGACACGCTCAAGCTCGACGTCGGCGCGATGGGCCAGTCGGTCGAAAGCGAGATCGGGGTCGACGAGAAAGTCGTCCATTGCCGGATCGTCCTGCCCGGCTTCCTGTCGCTGATGGCCGGCCCGATCGAATCGATGCTTCGCCAGAAAGGCAGCGACTTGCTGCTGGACGACAAGCGGGACTAGGCTCCGCCCCGCACATAGCGGGAGTCGGGTTTCATGCGCCACTTCGCGATCGTCGGGTCCGGCCCGGCGGGTTTCTACACCGCCGAGGCGCTGGCCAAGGCCTATGGCGACGGCGCCCGGGTCGACATCATCGACAAGCTGCCGGTGCCATACGGGCTGATCCGCTTCGGCGTGGCGCCCGACCACCAGTCGATCAAGGCGGTGGCGAAGCGCTACGACCAGGTCGCGGACACCGACCATGTGCGGTTCGTCGGCAACGTCGCGATCGGCGACGCGGTGTCGGTCGACGAGCTGGTCGCGCTCTACGACGCGGTGGTGCTCGCGACCGGGGCCCCCCACGACCGCACGCTGGGAATCGAGGGCGAGCAGCTCGGCAACGTCTTCGGCTCGGCCGCGTTCGTCGGCTGGTACAATGGCCATCCCGAATTCGCCGCGCTCGACCCCGCGCTCGACGGCAAGCATGCCGTGGTGATCGGCAACGGCAACGTCGCGCTCGACGTGGCGCGGATCCTCAGCAAGTCCGAGGCCGAGTTCACCGGGTCCGACATCGTCGGCCACGCGCTCGACGCGCTGCGCGATTCGGCGATCGCGACGATCACGATCCTCGGCCGGCGAGGACCGCACCAGATCGCGATGACCCCCAAGGAACTGGGCGAACTGGCGCACCTCGAACGCGCCGCGCCGGTCGTCGAGGAAGCCGACTTTCCGCCGGTCGAGGCCGACCAGGCGCTGGAGGACCGCGGCCTCGCCAAATCGGTCGGGCTGCTGCGCGACTTCCTCGGCCTCGACCCGGCCGACAAGCCCAAACGCATCGTCTTCGACTTCTTCGCCAAGCCGCTGCGGATCGAAGGCGAGGGGAAAGCCGAGGCCGTGGTGGTCGAGCGAACGCGCCTCGACGGCGGCCGCGCGGTCGGGACGGGTGAGGAATATCGCCTGCCGGCCGACCTGGTGGTCAGCTGCATCGGCTATGCCTCGCCGCAGCTGCCGGGCGTCCCTTACGACCATGCGCACGGCAAGTTCCTCAACGATCACGGCCAGGTCGGCGAGCGGCTGTACGTGGTCGGCTGGGCGCGGCGCGGGCCGAGCGGGACGATCGGCACGAACCGGCCCGACGGCTACGAGGTGGCCGAGCAGATCGCCGCGGCCATGCCGCCCGGCAGCGACGGCGGCAGCGACGGCGGCGCGGGCCTCGACCGCTTGCTGTGCGCCCGCGACGTGCAGGCGACGACCTATGCCGACTGGCGCAAGATCGAGGCGGCCGAAGCGGCGGCGGCGCGCCCCGGAAGCCCGCGCGAAAAGTTCGTCCGGCATGGCGATTGGCTGGAGGTGATCGGCGAGGGCGCTTAAGCGCTTGCGTCCGTCCCATCCGCCCGCTAGTGGAGCGCTCGCCCTGCACCGGACGCTCCTCGTTGCGCGTCCGGGAGGCCCGGTCGGGGAGTAGCTCAGCCTGGTAGAGCACTGTCTTCGGGAGGCAGGGGCCGGAGGTTCGAATCCTCTCTCCCCGACCATTTTTCAATAGCCCCTGTCCTCGCGGCAGGGGCTATTTGCTTTTGGGGGACGGGGGGCCCGTCGACCATGCCGCGAATTGATTGCGCAACCGAAACCGTCGCGGGGGGTTGAGCCCGCATGAGTATGGAGTTGCCGCAAGGGATTGCCGAGCCCGATCCCCGATCGCCCGCCTTTCCCGCGACGCTTGCGCGCTTCCTGGGTCTGGGCGGCCTCCTGGCGCTGGCATTGATGGGAGTGTTGGGGGGAGCGCCGTCGCGTTCGGTGACCACCGACTCCCCGCGCGCGACGCTGACGGTCGAGGCGCCGCCGCGGCTGCGCAACGGCAATTTCTTCGAGACGCGGATCCTGGTGACGGCCAAGGCGCCGATCGCCGACGCGACGATCGCGGTGCCGGTCGGCCTGTGGCGCGAAGCGACGATCAACTCGATGGTGCCGGCACCGAGCGAGGAAGAGCAGAAGGACGGCGAATTCCGGTTTCACTTCGGTCCCATGGACGCGGGCGAGACGCTCGAATTCAAGATCGACGGGCAGCTCAACCCGCCGCTGTTCGGCGTGTCGCGCGGCGCGATCCGCCTGCTTGACGACGATGCCCCGCTCGCCGCGCAACCGACCCGCCTGGAGGTGCTTCCCTGATGGACGTCGTCCTTCGAGCCACCCTGGTCTTCTTCGGCCTGTTCCTGCTGCTGCGGTTTCTCGGCAAGCGGCAGCTCGGCCAGATGACGCCGTTCGAATTCGTGGGGCTCGTCGTCCTCGGCGATTTCGTGCAGCAGGCGGTGACGCATAACGATTATTCGATCACCGCCGCGATGCTGGCGGTCGGGACCTTCGCCTTCCTCTCGCTGACGCTCGGCTACCTGTCGTACCGGTCGGACCGGATGCGGCGACTGCTGGAAGGGGAGCCGCGCGTCCTGGTGCGCGACGGCGAACTCATTCGGCGGGTCCTCGCCCGTGACTGCCTGACCGAGGAGGAAGTGCTCAGCGAGATGCGACTTTCCGGGATCGCCCGGCTCGAGGATGTCGCGTGGGGCATCCTCGAGCCGAACGGGAAGATCAGCTTCCTGAAGAAAGACGCCTAGGCGTCCACCTCTTCGCGCTGCTCGGTGAGCACCTTGAGCAGCGCTTCGGCGGCCGGCTCGCTCGACGGCGGGTTCTGCCCGGTAATCAGCAGGCCATCGGTCACGACGTAGGGCTGGAACGTGCCCTTCTTCGAATAATCGGCGCCCTTAGCCTTGAGCTCATCCTCAAGCAGGAAGGGGACAACATCGGTGAGCCCGACCGCTTCCTCTTCCTCGTTGGTAAAGCCCGTCACCTTGCGGCCCTTGACGAGCGGCGTGCCGTCCGAAGTGACGACATTAGGGAGGACGCCGGGAGCGTGGCAGACCAGCGCGACCGGCTTCCCGGCGGCGATCGTGTCGGCGATCAGCGCGTTGGACGTCTTATCATTGGCAAGATCCCACAGCGGACCATGGCCGCCCGGGTAGAAGATGGCGTCGAACGTCGTGCCGTCGATCTCGTCCAGCTTGTGCGTGGTCGCGAGCTGCTGCTGCGCGTCGGCATCGGCCTTGAAGCGCTTGGTGGCGTCGGTCTGCGCGTCGGGCTCGTCGCTCTTGGGGTCGAGCGGCGGCTGGCCGCCCTTGGGGCTCGCCAGCGTAATCGTATGGCCGGCGTCCTTGAGGACGTAATAGGGCGCGGCAAATTCCTCGAGCCAGAAGCCGGTCTTCTTGCCCGTATCGCCAAGCTGGTCGTGGCTGGTCAGCACCATGAGGATGTTCATCGGGAGTCCTTTTCTCTTGGATGTTCCCGCGTGAAACGCACGACACGGCATCCAGGTGCCACGCCGCGCGGCGCGGTCAGTCGCGCTGCGCGGGCGTCCTGGGCAGGGTTGCGCGCGTGAGCGGCTTGCCGTCCGGCGTCAGCAATTTGTAGCGGCGGCTGGCCGCGGCGCGCATCTCGGCCCGGCTGATGCGCCCGTCGAAATCCATGTCCATCGACGCGACCGGCTGCGGGAGGGCGATGATCCCGTAGCGACCGGCGCCGCCGAGGAGGTCGCTCGACAACGCCTGCTGGGCGAGCTTGGCGCGCAACTGCTCCTGCGCCGTATCGGTCCCCGAATCGTCGCCGACGCGCGCCACCGGCCGGTCGAACCGCGTCTGCGCTCCGCCGCCGGAAACGATCCCGCGAAGGGGACCGTTGGCATATTCCTTCACCTCGTCGATCGACAGGACGCCGTCCCGGTCGCCGTCGAGCGTCTCAAAATAGGCGGCGAAGTCGGCCGCGAATTCGACCGACGAAACGGCGCCATCCGCATTGGTGTCGATCGCCGTGAACCAGGCGGCGCTGGGATAGGGCTGGTCCTTGGGGGCGGTGTACACGCGCCCCGACGGCGCGACGAAAATCGCCATTCCCTGCGCTAGCGCGGGGCCGGCCATGAAGGCCAGCGATGCCGCGATGGCGCCGGCCCGGAAGCGCCGCATCACGTCGCGAAACTCGGGTCGAGCCGGTAGGCTTTGCGCAGCAGCGCGGGCCAGGCGAGCAATTTGGCCGCGACGTTGAGGCCGACGGCGCCCTGTTCGGCGGCGAGCTCGGGCGTGCCCTGCGGCGGGTTCGACACCTTGTCGCCGGCCGACAGCGCCATGATCTGCGCCTCGCACGCGCGTTCGATGAAATAGAGCTTCAGGAAACATTCGCCGACGCTGGCGCCCACCGCCAGCGTGCCGTGGTTGCGCAGGATCATCCCGTTCTTGGTGCCGAGGTCGGCGACCAGCCGCTCGCGCTCGTCGAGGTCGGTGGCGACGCCTTCGTAATCGTGGAAGGCAAGATCGCCGCGTACCAGCATCGCGGTCTGGGTCAGCGGCAGCAGCCCGTCCTCGTGCGCGCTGACCGCCTGGCCGGCGGGCGTGTGGAGGTGCATCACCGCGTGCGCGTCCTCGCGGTTCATGTGGATCGCCGAATGGATGGTGAAGCCGGCCGGATTGGTGATGAACGGGGTTGGCTCGACCGGGTTGCCGTTCGTGTCGACCTTGACCAGCGAGGAGGCGGTCACTTCCTCGAACATGAGGTTGTAGGGGTTGAGCAGGAAATGATGCTCCGGCCCCGGGATTCGCGCCGAAAGGTGCGTGAAGATGAGGTCGTCCCAGCCGTAATGCGCGACGAGGCGGTAGGCGGCGGCGAGGTCGACGCGGATCGCCCATTCCTCGGCGCTGACCTTGTCCTTCATGGAGGGGATGTGGACGTCGGCGATCGGCGCGGCCTCGTCCATGCCGCGGGTCATCGTGTCGACGCGGTTCATTGGGCCATGTCCTCCTGGGCGATGCGATCGGGGTGGGCGGCCGCGAAGGCCGGGTGCGCGCTGGCGGTCTCGTCGGCGCGCTTGAGCGTAGGATAGGGGTCGAGCGGCACCGAGAAACGGCGCGCGTTATAAAGCTGGGGGACCAGGCAGACGTCGGCCAGTGTCGGCTGGTCGCCGAACAGGAAGGCGCCCGCGCGCGGCCGGGCCATCGCCTCCAGTGCCTCCAGCCCCTCGGCGACCCAGTGGCGGTACCATTCGTCCTTCTGTTCCTCGCTGAGCGCGAGGGGGCCTTTCAGATATTTCAGCACCCGCAGGTTGTTGAGCGGATGGATGTCGCAGGCGATCGCCAGCGCGAGGCTGCGCACGTGCGCGCCATCGCCGGGATCGCGCGGCATCAAAGGCGGTTCGGGCCGGGTCTGGTCGAGATAGACGGCGATGGACAGGCTCTGCGTCAGGCGCCGGTCGTCGATGTCGAGCATCGGCACGAAGCCCTGCGGATTGAGCGCGTGATAATCGTCCGACTGCTGCGCGCCCTCCGCGAGGTTCACGACGATGCGCTCGTAATCGATGCCCTTGAGGTTCAGCGCGATCCGCACGCGGTAGCAGGCGGACGAACGGAAATAATCGTGGAGGACGATCCGGCTCATGGGCGGGGAGACTGCGCTTGGGGCCGCGTGACGTCAATCGCCGAGAAACGGCGCGACGACCGCGGGCGGGACGCGGATCGGGCGGCCGGCGGCCTTGTCGATGATCGCCCACTGCGTCACCGCGCGCACCCGGACCTTGCCGTCCTCGCCGACGAATTCCATGTGCCGGTCGAAGCGCGCGCCCTTCGGCGCCTCGCCGACCCAGGTGCGGCCGGTCACCGTCTCGCCCTCGACGACCGCGCGGAGGTAGTCGATCTCGTGCCGCACCACGACCCAGATGTAATCGTCCTGGTGGGCGGGGTCGGCGATCGAATACCAATGGGCCAGCGCCACCTCCTGAATCCACTGCACCCAGACGGCATTGTTGACGTGGCCGAGCTCGTCGATGTGCTCGGCCTTCGCGGTGATGCGATGTTCGAAGACGGGGCGGGTCATGCGGTTTTCCTCGGCGCGATCTGGTTGGAGAGGCCGACGGCGGCGATGTAACGGTCGATCGCGGCGCCCGGGTCGGCATGGGGCTTGTCGAGCAAGTCGGCGATCGCCGCGCCATAGCCGCGACCCGGCGCCTTCTCCTCGACCAGCTTCAGCCAGTCGGCGCGGCTGACGATCCCGGTCGCGCCGTGGCGGGCGATCAGCGTCTTGACGAAGCCGGCGAAGTCGCCGCCATTGGCCTTTTCGGCGGCCAGCGCGATCAGCGCGCCGCACGCGTAATAGGCCCGGAAATCGCCCTCGCGGCGGTAGGCGTCGGCCACCCCGCCATTCTTGAGGAACGGCGCGCATTCGTCGCGCGCCTCGGCTAGCCGGGCGCGGACGTCGAAGCGGGGGTCGGCGGCGGCGGTCGCGCGGAAGGCGAGGAGGTCGGCGCCGCCCTCGGTGATCCAGCTTTCCGCCGGGGTCGAGTAGCCGATCGCCTGGCCCAGCCAGAAATGCGCCGCCTCGTGCGCGACGAACCAGCGGGCGTGGTTGCGGATGCGCTCGTTATAGGTCAGCGCCGTGTCGCCCTCGAACGTCATGGTGACGAGGCCGGGCAGCACGCTTCCGCCAAGGCTCAGTCGCTGCGCGGTCGGCCCGCCCCACGACAGCAGCAGGGTCGGCTGGCCGACCGGCGCGGGGCCCATCGCCTGGCGGTAGCTGGCGAGGATCGTCGGCATTTCGGTCGTCAGATAGGTGGCGATCCAGCGCGGCAGGCCGGGATCGACGATGGTGGTGAGGGCCGGGCCGATCACCGGGGACGCCTTGCCGAAGATGACGTAGGTCTCGCCATTGTCGGTGGTCGCCCGCGCCACCCGCTGGCCCTTGAACAGCAAGGGTCCGGCGCGATCGCGAAAGGTCATGCGCGTCGGTTGCGCCGAGGCGGGCAGCGCGCCGTCGTCGCGGTCGGCGGCAAGCGCGGCGCGGCGCGAGCTCATCGGCACGATCTTGAAGGCATCGGCGTACAGCGCGACCGCGTCCGGCCCGAGCGCGATTGCCGGATCGTAGCCCGCCTCGATATCGCGATGATAAGGCGTGAAGGCGAGGCGCACGCGCGGCGGCAAATAGCCGCGGGTCGCGACCAGCGCATCGTAATGGCCGAGCCGCTCGAGCTTCACGCCCGGGGTCAGCACCCGCACCGTTTCCAGCCGCCATGACTTGCGGCTCTCCCGCGGGAGCACGGACTTGGCGAAGACCGCGACCGGCGCACGCACGCCGATCCGGTAATCGGCGGACCAGCGCGCGCCGTCGCGCACCACCTCGACCGACGCGATCGGTTCGGGCGTGGCCGACGCGGGCGCGGCAAGCGCCAGGGCCAACAGGGCCGCCAGCCAGCGCATCAGTCGCCGACCTGCGTCAGGACGAAGGCATAGGCCTCGGCGATTTCCTTGAGGCTGTCCCAGCGTCCCGACTTGCCGCCGTGACCAGCACCCATGTTGATCTTGAGCAAAAGGGTGTTGGTGTCGGTCTTGGTCGCGCGAAGTTTGGCGGCCCATTTGGCGGGCTCCCAGTAGGTGACGCGCGGGTCGTGGAGACCGCCGGTGATCAGCATCGGCGGATAGGCCTTGGCGCTGACCTGGTCATAAGGACTGTAGCTGCGGATCAGTTCGAAGGCGTCCTTGTCGACGATCGGGTTGCCCCATTCCGTCCATTCGCCCGGCGTCAGCGGCAGCGTGTCGTCGAGCATGGTGTTGAGCACGTCGACGAAGGGCACGTCGGCGACCACCGCGCCATAAAGGTCGCCGGCCTGGTTGACCGCCGCGCCCATCAGCTCGCCGCCGGCCGACCCGCCCTGCGCGGCGACGCGGCCGGGCTTGGCGTAGCCCGCGGCGATCAGACCCTTGGTCACGTCGACGAAGTCGTTGAAGGCGTTAGTCCGGCTCTTGAGCTTGCCGTCGAGGAACCACTGGTAGCCAAGGTCGTCGCCGCCGCGGATATGGGCGATGGCGTAGGCGAAGCCGCGGTCGACGAGGCTCAGCCGGCTGGTCGAGAAGCTCGGCGGGATGGCGATTCCGTAGGCGCCATAGCCGTAGACGAACAACTTGCCCGACCCGTCGAGCGCGAAGTCCTTTCGGCGCAGGATCGACACCGGCACCTTCGTCCCGTCGCGCGCGGTCACCTCGACGCGGTCGGTGACATAGGCCGACGCGTCATAGCCCGACGGGATTTCCTGCACCTTCAGCGTCTGGAGCGCGCCGTTCGCCGGATGGTAATCGTAGACCGTGGTGGGCGTGACCATCGACGTGTAGCCGACGCGGTAGGCATCGGGCGCATATTCAGGATTGCCCGCGAAGCTCGCGCTGTAGCTCGCCTCGTCGAACGGAAGGCGGGTCATCGCGCCGCTCGCATAGTCCCGCAGGAACAGCTCGTCGAGGCCGCCGACCCGCGCGCTGACGAGCAGATGGTCGCGGTGCGCGGTGATGCCGGTGATGTAGGTCGTGTCGCTCCCCGCCACCTCCTCGCGCCACTTGGCGGCGCTGGCGGGATCGGCGCTGGCGACGCGGAAATTGACGTGCGTGTCGTTGGCGAGGATCCACAGCCGCCCGTGCGCGGCGTCGATCTCATATTGCTTGTCGGCCTCGCGGGCGCGGACCAGCGTCAGCGGCCGGGTCGGGTCGTCGGCGCCGACGAAACGCACCTCGGTCGAGCTGTTGTTGCCGGTCGAGATGACGATGAGGCTACGGTCGGTCGTGCGGTCGACGCCGACCGAGAAAGCGATGTCGTCCTTCTCCTCGTACAACGTCACCGCGTCGGCTGGGTCGGCGCCGAGGCGGTGATAGCGCGCGCGGTAGCTGCGCCACTGGTCGTTGACCTCGGTGAAGACGATCCCGCCGCTGTCGCTGGTCCACACCGGCTGGCCGATGCCGACCTCGGTCACGGTCTCGATGTCCTTGCCGGTCGCGAGGTCGCGGACGATCAGCTTGAACCGCTCCGACCCGTCGGTGTCGGCGAGCGTTGCCAGCTTCGCCGCATCGGGGCTGACCGCCAGCGCGCCGAGGCGGAAATATTCCTTGCCCTCGGCCTCGGCATTTTCGGAATAGATGAGCTCGGCGTCGCCCTCGGCGCCCTTGCGGCGATACCAGTCGCGGTACTGCGTGCCGGTCTTGAATTCCCACCAGTAATAATAGTCGCCATCGCGGACGGGAACGCTCTTGTCGTCCTCCTTGATGCGGCCCTTCATCTCCTCGAACAGCGTGTCGATCAGCCCCTGTTGCGGGGCCATGACCGCCTCGAAATAGGCGTTCTCGGCCTTGAGATAGTCGAGCACGTCGGTGTCGGTGAAGTTCGGATAGCCCTGGTCGCGAAGCCAGTGCCAGTCGTCCTCCCATGTCACGCCGTGCGCTTCGTTGGTGTGGGGACGGCGCGGCGCTTGCGGGGGCGTGGGCAGGGACATGAACTCTCCGGACGGTGGCACTTTGCAACAGTGGAGACTATCTAGCGACGAACAAGGAGAAAACCATGTCCAGCCATGCCGATCGCCTCAAAGCGCTCCGCGACCAACTCAAGGCCGACCGCCTCGACGGCTTCGTCGTGCCGCTGACCGACGAACATATGAGTGAATATGTCGGCAGCTACGCGCAAAGGCTCGAATGGCTGACCGGTTTCAAGGGCTCGGCCGGAAGCGCGGTCGTGCTGCCCGAGGAAGCGGCGATCTTCACCGACGGGCGCTACACCATCCAGGTCCGCCAGCAGGTCAGCGAAACCGAATGGAGCTACCAGTCGGTGCCCGAGACGAGCGTCGCCCACTGGCTGCGCGACAAGGCGACCGACGGCGCGCGGATCGGTTACGATCCGTGGTTGCACACCGCCGAATGGGTGCGGATGGCGACCGCACAGCTGGCCGCCAAGGGCGCTGAGCTCGTCCCCGTCGGCCAGAATCCGATCGACAAGGTATGGACCGACCGGCCGCAACCGTCGAAGGCGCGGCTGATCGTCCAGCCCGACGCGCTGGCCGGCAAGTCGAGCGCCGAGAAGCGTCACGACATCGCCGACTGGCTCGAGAGCGAGGGCGCGGACGCGGCGGTGCTGGCGGCGCTCGATTCGATCGCCTGGACGCTGAACGTGCGCGGCGCCGACGTCAGCCACACGCCCGTCGCGCTGGCGTTCGCGGTCGCGCACAAGGACGGGACGGCTGACCTGTTCGTCGATGGCGAGAAGGTCGGCGATGACGTGCGCGCGCACCTCGGCAACGGCGTCCGCCTGCACGAACGCTCGGCGTTCGAGGATTATCTGGCGGGCATGACGGGCAAGCTGGTCGCGGTCGATCCCGACCTGTCGGTGGCCGCCATCGCGCAGGCGCTGACGCAGGGCGGCGCGCGCATCCTCAAGCGCCGCGACCCGACCGTCCTGCCGCGCGCGATCAAGAACGACGCCGAAATCGCCGGCCAGAAGGCGGCGCAGGCGCGCGACGGCGCGGCGGTCTCGCGCTTCCTCAAATGGGTCGCGGACGAAGCGCCGAAGGGCGGGCTCGACGAGATGATCGCCGCCGACAAGCTCGAAAGCCTGCGCCGCGAGCATGGCGATTTGCGCGACCTGAGCTTCGACACGATCAGCGCCTACGGCCCCAACGGGGCGCTGCCGCACTACAAGGGAACGGCGGAATCGAACCTGCCGTTCAAGCCGGGCACGCTCTACCTCGTCGATTCGGGCGGCCAGTACCAGGACGGCACCACCGACATCACGCGCACCGTTCCCATCGGCACGCCGACCGACGAGATGCGCGACCGCTTCACGCGTGTGCTGCAGGGGCATATCGCGATCGCCACCGCGCTCTTCCCCAAGGGCACGCGCGGCTCGCAGCTCGACAGCTTCGCGCGCCGCCCCCTGTGGGACGCGGGCGTCGACTATGCCCACGGCACCGGCCATGGCGTCGGCAGCTTCCTGAGCGTTCACGAAGGCCCGCAGCGCATCTCGCCGGTCGGGTCGAGCCAGTCGGGCGGCGACGAGCCGCTGCGCGCGGGCATGATCCTGTCCAACGAGCCCGGCTACTACAAGGCGGGCGACTTCGGCATCCGGATCGAAAATCTCGTGCTCGTCGTCGAGAAGGCCATTCCCGGCGCCGAGAAGGAGATGCTCGGCTTCGAAACGCTGACCTTCGCGCCGATCGACAAGAGCCTGATCAAGGCCGCGATGCTCTCGCCGGCCGAGAAAAAGTGGCTGAACGCCTACCATGCCGAGGTGCTGGCCAAGATCGGGCCGCAGCTGGAAGGCGCCGACCGCGCCTGGCTCGAGAAGCAATGCGCGCCGCTGTGACGGCGCGGCGATTCGCCGGCTTGACCGCCTGCGTCCCCGCGCGCCAACACGGGGCCTTAAGCGGGAGTATCAACGAATGATCCGGAAATGGCGGGCGCCGGTCGGCTGGATGGCGCTGGGTTGGGTGCTGGCTGCCCTGACGATTCTCGGGCCGCGGGTCGCGGTGAACCGAGGCCTCGACATCGGCTATTCCGCCGCGTCCTTCGTCGCGTCGTTTTTCTGATCGCCATCGCGCGCCTGCGCCTTCCGGCGGCGCAGGTTTTCGCGCAGCGCCGCGGCCAGCCGTTCCTCGCGTTCCTTGTCGCGCTGTCCCATGGGGGCGGGCTAGCCCTCGCGAAAAGCGCGCGCAAGTCGCTTGACGGGGGGCCATGCGTCGGCCATAGGCCCGCCCGTCTTTCCGACATCATGCTGCCGTAGCTCAGTGGTAGAGCGCATCCTTGGTAAGGCTGAGGTCGTGAGTTCAATCCTCACCGGCAGCACCATTTTCCCGCAACGCCAGTCCGGCGGACTGGCGCCGGAAAAACCCCAAACGCCCCGGATTCGTCCCCCCGAACTTTCGTCCGGCGTGGAGACACTTCGTTAACCATTTGAGCCCATTGTCTGGCTTCCACAAGGAAGGAACCGGACCATGCGCCGTTTGATGAACCTGCTGCGCAACGATGAAGGCGCCACCGCGATTGAATACGGCCTGATTGCCGCGCTCATCGCCGTCGCCGCCATCACCGCGATGACCAGCATCGGTTCGCAGCTTGGCAACACGTTCAACAACGTGTCGAACAAGCTCTAAGCGAACGAGTACTGCTTACAATGAGGTCGCGCGGGAAACCGTCGCGGCCTCATTTGCGTATGCGGGCCGATTGACGAGGCGCCCGGTTCGCCTATGCGATGACGGCGATGCGCTTCTTCTCCGACAATGCCGCCGCCGCCCACCCCGCGGTCCTCGCCGCGCTGGCCGACGCCAACCGGCTCGACACCGCCTACGACGGCGACGCGTGGAGCAAGCGGCTCGACGCCGCTTTTTCCGACCTGTTCGAGATCGAGGTCGAGGCGCTGTGGGTGACCACCGGCACCGCCGCCAATTGCCTGGCGCTCGCCGCGCTTTGCCCGCCGACCGGCGCCATTCTGTGTCACCGCGACGCGCATATCGAGAATGACGAGGCTGGCGCCCCCGGTTTCTTCACCCACGGCGCCAAGCTGATGCTCGTCGACGGCCCGGGCGCCAAGGTCACGGTCGCGGCGGCAACGGACGCCTGCGACCGGATTCGCGCCGACGTCCACCAGGTCCAGCCGCACGCGCTGTCGATCACCAACGCCACCGAATATGGGCTGACCTATTCGCCGCATGAGACCGCGGCGCTGGGCGACTTCTGCAAGGCGCGCGGGCTCGGCTTCCACCTCGACGGCGCGCGCTTCGCCAACGCGGTCGTGGGGACGGGGGCCTCGCCGGCCGACCTCACGTGGCGCGCGGGGGTGGACGCCCTGAGCTTCGGGTTCGTCAAGAATGGCGGGATGAACGCCGAGGCGCTGATTCTCTTCAGGCCCGGGCTGGCCGATCCCGTCCGCCGGATGCGCAAGCGCGCCGGCCATTTGATGAGCAAGGGCCGCTACGCCGCCGCGCAGATCCTCGCGATGCTCGATAACGACATCTGGCTCGACAACGCCCGCGCCGCCAATGCCTCGGCCACCGCGCTTGCCGAGGCGTGCGGGCCGGAGCGGCTGGTCCACCCGGTCGAGGCGAACGAGCTGTTCGTGCGCATGACCCCGGCCGAGGCGGCGGCGCTGCGCGCGCAGGGGTTTGACTTCTACGATTGGGCGCCGGGCGAGGTCCGTCTCGTTACCAGCTGGGACCAGGACATGGACGCCGTCGCCAAGCTCGCCGCCGCCATCCGCACCCTATGACCCGCCCCGCGTGGCGCGCCGTGGTCGTGCCCTTCGCCATCTTCACGCTCATCTGGGGCTCGACCTGGATCGTCATCCGCGACCAGCTCGGCACCGTGCCCGCCCAATGGTCGGTGTCCTACCGGTTCCTGCTGGCGGCGGCGGCGATGTTCGCGGTGGCGAAGTGGAACGGCGACCGGCTGGCTCCCTCGCGCCCGTTGCTGGGGGCCGCCGCGATCGTCGGGATCGCGCAGTTCACGATCAACTTCAACGCCGTCTACATGGCCGAACATTACATCACGTCCGGCCTCGTCGCGACGGTGTTCGCCCTCCTGATGGTGCCCAACGCCATTCTCGCCTGGGCGATGCTCGGCCATAAGCCCGACGCGCGCTTCCTCGGCGCCAGCGCGGTCGCGGCGAGCGGCATCGGCCTGCTCTTCCTTCACGAATTGCGCGCCAACCCGGACGTCAGCGGCTCGACGCTGGCGATCGGCATCGGCTGGACCGTCGTCGGTCTGCTCGGCGCGTCGGTCTCGAACGTTTACCAGGCACGCGACAAGGTCCGCGAGCTGCCGCTGTTCAGCCTGCTCGCCTGGTCGATGGCGATCGGCGCGGCGCTCGACGTCGTGATCGCCTTCGCGCTGACCGGCCCGCCGGTGTTCGAACCCCGCCCCGGCTACTGGCTGGGCGTCGCCTATCTGGCGCTGGCCGCCTCGGTGCTCTGCTTCTCGCTCTACTATCCGGTGGTGCGCACCATCGGCCCGGGCAAGGCGGCCTATTCCAGCGCGATCGTCCCGATCATCGCCATGGCGCTGTCGACCGCCTTCGAGGGCTTCCAATGGACCCCGCTCAGCATCGCCGGCGCCGCGCTCGCCATCGGCGGCATGGTGCTGGCGATGTGGACGCGCGCCCGACCGCCCGCCGAAGCGAGCCCCGACGCCGCCTAGTCGGCGACCTTGGGCGGGGTCATCACCATCGGCGCGCGCTGGTCGGCGGGCAGCTTGTCGAGATTGGCCGCCTTCCAGTCCATCGCCATCTTGACCCGCGTCCGTCCCGAGGGATGGTCGTAGAACAGGATCTCCTCGATCGCGCTCGGCTCGATCTTGCGATACTCGCTCAACTGCATCGCCGTCATCGCGAAGCCGTCCGGCTCCCGGGCCGCCTCGAGCCCGAAGGCGTCGGCCTGGCTCTCGTGGATACGGATGATGCTGTTGAAGATGATGCCGCCGGGGACGGAGAGGATCGCCAGGATCCCGAACAGCACTGGCGCGCTGGCCGGGTCGCGCACCTCGGTCACGCCCCACCGCTCGCCATAGCGCTTCAGTACCCGCGGCGCGGTCCAGGCGGCGATGGCGAAACCCGCCAGCGCCAGCAGCGTCAGATAGGCCAGCAGCTTGTAGATGTGACCCAGCTTATAATGCCCCATCTCGTGGCCCATCACGGCCTTGATGCCGTGGATGTTTGAGCGGTTGAGCAAATTGTCGTTGAGCGCGATCCGCACCGTCGGCCCCATGCCCGCGACGTTGGCGGAAATGCGCTTGGTCTGCTTCGAGGCGTCGACGACGAAGACGTCGTTGGTCGGAATCTGCTGCTCGTGCGCGATGCGCAGGATTTCCTCGCGCACCGGCCCCGGCTTCATCGGCGTGTACTTGTTGATCAGCGGTTCGATGAAGACCGGCTGGACCAGGATGACCAGCGCCACCAGCGCGCCGAACACGCCCGCGCCCCACAGCCACCAGCGCTTCGGGCTCTTGCGGATCGCTGCCCAGAAAATCGCGAAGAAGATCGCCCCGGCGACGAGGTCGACGCCGATCAGGATGCCGAATTCACCGAGCCATTCGCCCAGGCTCTGGTTCGACATGCCATACTGATGTTCGCGGAAATAGTCGGTGTAGAGCACCCAGGGCAGGGTGATCAGCGTGCCCACCAGCGCGAAGGGCACCGAGTAGAGCGCCGGTCGCGGCCAGGTCCATTTCGACACCCTTGAGGCCCACGCGCTCCATTTCGCCGACCAGCCGGTGCGCAGCATGATCCAGTAGCTGAGCAACGCGACCGCCGCGCCCCACAGGCCGAGCCAGTAGCCGCCCTCGAAATAGGCGTCGCTCCGCGCCCGCGCGGCCCCCTGCAAGGTCGCCAGATAGGCCCTGGTCGCGCTGTCCGGATCGAACGGCGCGGCGCTGGCGGCGGCCAGCAAGGCGGTCGTGATGCTCATCCTCATCCCCCTTGTGTATTGTTCGTGTAATACAGCAAGGCGCCCGCGATGAAAAGCGCTGTTTTCGCCGCCATCGCCCCGCTCCGCCGTTGCGCCGGGCCGCGCGGCTCCCTAGCTCGGGTGCCATGGACGCCCGCACCAATCCCGAAGCCCCGCCTTCGCCCGCCCACGTCGCCACCTTCCGCAAGGATTACCGCGCCCCCGACTGGTGGGTGCGCGAGGTTGCGCTCGACCTCGATCTCGACGCGCACGACACAAGCGTCCGCGCCGACCTGCTCGTCGAGCGCAACGGCGACCACGACCGGCTGCTGCGCCTCGCCGGCGACGGGCTGAAGCCGCTCACCGTGCTGGTCGACGGCCAGCCGGCGCGCTGGGCGATGGAGGGCGACGATCTGATCGTCGAGGTCTCCCAAGCGACCGCCACCGTCACCACCGAAGTGCGGATCGATCCGGCCGCGAACAGCCAGCTCATGGGGCTCTACGCCTCGGGCGGGATCCTGTGCACGCAGTGCGAGGCCGAGGGCTTCCGCCGCATCACCTTCCACCCCGACCGACCCGACGTGCTGTCGGTCTACCGGGTGAAGATGACCGCCGACAAGGCGCGCTACCCGGTGCTGCTGGCGAACGGCAACCCGGTCGACGGTGGCGAGCTCGAGGACGGCCGCCACTGGGCCGAATGGCACGACCCGTTCCCCAAGCCCTCCTATTTGTTCGCGCTGGTCGCGGGCGATCTCGCGGCGCTGCGCAACACCTTCACCACCATGAGCGGCCGCACGGTCGAGCTCGGCATCTGGGTGCGCGAGGCGGACCTTCCCAAGACCCGTCACGCGATGGAGAGCCTCAAGCAGTCGATGGCGTGGGACGAACGCGTCTACGGCCGCGAATATGACCTCGACCGATTCAACATCGTCGCGGTCGCCGATTTCAACTTCGGCGCGATGGAGAACAAGGGCCTCAACATCTTCAACTCGCGCTACGTGCTGGCCGATACCGAAACCGCGACCGACGCCGATTTCGACGCCATCGCCGGCGTCGTCGCGCACGAATATTTCCACAACTGGTCGGGCAACCGCGTCACCTGCCGCGACTGGTTCCAGCTCAGCCTCAAGGAAGGTTTCACCGTCTTCCGCGACCAGAGCTTTTCCGCCGACATCGGCTCGGCCGCGGTCAAGCGCATCGACGACGTGCGCCTGCTCCGCGCCGCGCAATTCCCGGAGGACGGCGGCCCGCTGGCCCACCCGGTGCGCCCCGATTCCTATCTGGAAATCGCCAATTTCTACACCGCGACCATCTACAACAAGGGCGCGGAGGTCATCCGCATGATGCACACGCTGCTGGGCGCGGACACGTTCCGGAAAGCGACGGACCTCTATTTCGAGCGCCACGACGGCGAGGCGGCGACCTGCGACGATTTCGTGAAGGCGATGGAGGACGCCAGCGGCCGCGACCTCACCCACTTCACCCTCTGGTACTCGCAGGCCGGGACGCCGACCGTCACCGCCCGGCTGGAGCAGGACGAAACGGGCGCGACCCTGCACCTCACGCAGTCCGTCCCCGCCACGCCGGGGCAGGACGCCAAGCAGCCGATGGTCATCCCGCTGCGCACCCGCCTGATCGGCGACGGCGAAAGCGAGGAACGCCTCATCATCCTCGACAAGGCGCAGGACAGCGTCCGCTTCCACGGCGCGCCCGCCGACGCCCTGCTGTCCATCAACCGCGGCTTTTCCGCTCCCGTCATCCTCAAGGTCGATCGCCGCGATGGCGAATTGGAAGCGCTGGCGGTCCGCGACGACGATCCCTTCGCCCGCTACGAGGCGATCCAGGAACTGGCCTATCGCGTGCTGGTCGACGGCACGGACGCCCAGCCGGTGATCGACGCACTCGGCGCGACCCTGCGCTCCAACGCGCTCGACCCGGCCTTCAAGGCTGAGGCGTTGACCCTGCCGTCGGAGGCGCTCGTCGCCGACCGCTTCGACGTGGTCGACCCCGACCTTATCCACGATCGGCGCGAGGCGCTGCGCCGCGCGGTCGGCACCGCGCTCGCCCACGACCTCGCCGCCGCCCAGTCCCAGGGCGCCGCGGGCGACGATTTGTCGAGCGCCGCCAAGGGTGTCCGCCGGTTGAAGACGGTCGCGCTGGCGCTGCTCGCCGCGGGCGATCCCGCGCGCGGCGCGGCGCTCGCCAAGGCGCCATATGACGCGGCGGACAACATGTCCGACCGGCAGGGCGCGCTGGCCGTGCTGTCGGTGCTCGACGGCCCGGAACGCGACGCCGCCTTCGCCGACTTCTACAACCGCTTCCGCGCCGACGGGCTGGTGATCGACAAGTGGTTCGCGTTGCAGGCCGCCGCCCCGCGCGCCGACGCGCTGGATACGGTCGCGGCGCTGAAGGCCCATCCCGACTTCACGATGAGCAACCCCAACCGCCTGCGCGCGTTGGCGGGCGGCCTCGCCAGCAACCACTGGCGTTTCCACGACGCCTCCGGGCGCGGCTACGCGATGCTGGCCGATTTCACGATCGAGGCCGACGCGCTCAACCCGCAGGTCGCCGCCCGTCTGGTCCCGCCCCTGGGCCGCTGGCGCCGCTACGAACCGTCCCGCGCCGCGCTGATGAAAGCCGAGCTCGAACGCATCGTCGCCACGCCCGGCCTGTCCAAGGACGTGTTCGAACAGGCGTCAAAGTCGCTGGCCTAAGCCTTCCAGATAAAGCGCCAATTCACGACGATCGATAGCGCGATGATGACCGCTGCGATCAGCGTCGCAGCGATTACCTTGAGGATCGGGCTCCCCGAAAGGACGAGGCAAATTCCGGCAAGAGCCATGATGGCGGGCAGGGCAACGCGAAGAATCGGAATGGCCCGAACGAAGGTCGCGACGATTGCGCCATGCCTTGCCGCAACGCGATCTACGTCGTTCGTCGAGGGCGACGAGAAGCTTGCAATCTTTTCAATGTAAAGCTGGATGGCGAAGGCAAAGACCGGAATGAGGATGAGCGTCGCGCCGGTTCCCACCGGAATCGGACCCTAGCCGCCGATCCACTTCGCCACGTCCGCCGCCACCTGGTTTGCCGCCGCGTTGAGGGCGGGGCCGACCGTCGCAGCGGTGCCGTCGGCGGGGACTCGGGCTTCGAAGCGGCGGGTCTCGACGCGGGTGCCGCCGCTTGCCGCCAGCGCTGCGTCGTAGCGGACGAGCACGCTGCCCGCGCCCGCCTCATAGCCGAAATTGGTCAGCCGGCCGGTCACGACCAGGCCTGGATCGAGGTTCGACTGGCGCTGGTCCAGCACCACGCGATTGGTGGTGCGCAGCACCGTTTCCGCGACCAGGTCCTTGAATAGTTTGTCGGGCGTGTCGACCAGCGTCAGGTCCTTGATGTAGGCGACCGTGGTCGTCCCCGACTGCGCCGCGACGCGCGTCGTGCGGATTTCCTTGGCCACCACCGGCGCCTCGATCGTCACCGCCTCGCCCGCGTTGGCGCTGCGCGTGATCGGCCCCGGGTCGGGCGCGGTCGACGACAAGGTGATGAGGTTCTTGGGCGCCTTGCCGCCGAAGCAGCCGGCGAGGCCGAGGGCCAGCGCGGCCACGGTCGCCATACGCATCACGTTGTTCATCGACCGTCCTTCGGCTTGTAATCGGGGAGCTTGGGTTCGCCGAGCACGCCGCCGACGCCCTTTTCGTTCATCCGCTGCGAGAAATCGCTGAGCGAGGAGGACAGGTCGCGCAGGTCGCGGACCAGGCGGTTCGCCTCGGGGATGGTGTTCTTGGTCAGGTTCTGCACGCCCGGCCGCGCGTCGGCGATCACCGCGTCGAGATTGTCCGCCGCGCGCTGGACCGAGGCGATCGCCTTGCGCAGATCCTCGGCCGCCGGGCGGCCCTGCTCGTTGACCAGCTTGTTGGTCGAATCCGCTAGCACGCCGACCCGCTGCGCCGCGATGCCCGCATTGCGCGCCGCGATCCGCGCGTCGCCGATCGCGTCGGCCAGCTCGGGCGCCCGCTCGGCCAGCACGCGCGTCGTCGTGTCGACATTCTCCAGGATGTCGCTGACCGCATTCTGGTTCTTGTCGCTCAAGAGTTCGGTCAGTCGCTCGGTCAGCCGCTGGATGCGGTCGAGCAATTCCGGCGCGCTGTTGAGCAGCGCGCCAAGCCCGCCGGAGGTCGCCGGGATGACGGGGCAGCCCTGCGGCCCGACCTGCGTCATCTTTTTCGCCCCGCTGACCGCGCCGTCGAGCTGGATTTCGCTGACCCCGGTGAAGCCGACGCCCTTGATCTGCGCGCTGGTGCCCTGCAGCACCGGCGTCTCCTCGTTGACCTCGATCCGCACCCAGACGAATTCGGGCTTGTCGGGAAGGAGGGAGATTTGCGTGATCTGCCCGACGGGCACGCCCGCGAAGGTCACGCTGCTGCCCTTGTTGAGGCCGCCGACGCCCTGCTGGAAATAGATGTCGAAGCACTGCTTCTGCGTATTCGACAGGCCCGCCAGCCAGACGATGAACAGCAGCAGGCCCGCCAGCAGCGCCAGCACGACGCTGCCCACCAGCACATGGTTCGAGCGAGTCTCCATCGGCTGCCTGCTAGCCCCCTCTACGCCGCCGCCGCCGCACGTCCGCGGGGCCCGTTAAAATATTCTTGAATCCAAGGATGGTCCAAAGCGAGCAATTGTTCAATCGTCCCGGCTGCCACCACCTTGCGGTCGGCCAGCACCGCCACCCGGTCGCAGATCGCGTAAAGCGTATCGAGATCGTGGGTGATCAGGAACACCGTGAGGTTGAGCTCGTCGCGCAGCGAGACGATCAGCTCGTCGAAGCGCTGCGCCGCGATCGGGTCGAGCCCCGCCGTCGGCTCGTCGAGGAAGAGGAGGTCGGGGTCGAGCGCCAGCGCCCGGGCCAGCCCCGCGCGCTTGACCATCCCGCCCGACAGCTCCGCCGGATATTTCGGCCCGGCATCAGCGGGGAGGCCCGCCATCGCGATCTTGTAGCTGGCGATCTCGTCCATTAGCTGCGGGGTGAGGTGGAAATATTCGCGCAGCGGCACCTGCACGTTCTCGGCCACGGTCAGCGTCGAGAAGAGCGCGCCGTTCTGGAACAGGATGCCCCAGCGCCGGCGGATGTTCTTGGCCTCCAGCTCGTCTCGGCCGACCATGTCCTCGCCAAGCACGCTGATCGTGCCCTCGTCGGGCGTCTGCAGCCCGATGATCGAGCGCATCAGCACCGACTTGCCGGTGCCCGACCCGCCGACCACGCCGAGGATCTCGCCGCGCCGCACGTCGAGGTCGAGATTCTCGTGGATGACCTGCTCGCCAAACGCGTTGCGCAGCCCGCGGATCGCGATGATCCGCTCGTCCGCCTCGCTGTCCGGAAGGATGGGGGCGAGATGCTTCAAATCCACCCCACCGAGCTGAAGAAGACCGCGAAAACCGCGTCGATCACGATCACCAGGAAGATGGCCTGCACCACCGCCGCGGTGGTCTTCTGGCCAACCTGCTCGGCGTCGCCCTCGACCAGCATGCCCTGAAAGCAGCCGACCAGCGCGATGATGAAGCCGAACACGGGCGCCTTGATGAGGCCGACCCACAGGTCGGTCAGCGGGACGACTTCCTGCAAGCGCTGAATGAAGGTCAGCGGCGGGATTTCCAGGCTGATCCAGCAGAAGATGCCGCCGCCGATGATCGCCATGATCATCGCGTAGAAAGACAGGAGCGGCATCATCACCACCGACGCCAGCATGCGCGGCACGACCAGCGCCTCGACCGGCGACACGCCGATCGTGCGCATCGCGTCGATTTCCTCGGTCAGCTTCATCGTCCCGATCTGCGCCGCGAAGGCGCTGCCCGAGCGGCCGGCGACCATGATCGCGGTCA